>DUEX01000073.1 GCA_011170325.1 Dehalococcoidia bacterium
AGAATACAGTGGACATCATAAACGGCAGCAATACTATTGCTTATATACGCCAACTCTTCAACTGTCACTACTGTAGCGCACACAGGATACTTCAGTCCAAGACCTCCAACCTCCTTAGGGAATGGTATTTTATAAAAATCCTCCTTAGCCAATTTATAGAAAACGTCTGAAGGAAAACTTTCCATGTGCTCCTCTTTGTGAGCAATCTCATATGCTACAGGCGCAATTTCCTTTACAGCAAATTCTCTCACCTTCTTTCTTATTTCCAGTGTTTCTTCCGGCAGAATCATATCGTGGTAAAGTTTATCTTGCATCCTCGGCGGTAATGCTCTCACTTCAGCCCTCCTTCGTTAATCATACTCAAGGCATCAACAATCGCCCTCAATGCCTCCGGGAAACGTGCACGTTACTCCCGCTCATTATTTTCCCCAAAATCCCCACCTTTTGAGATTCCTTCTTCTTTCTTACTGGTCGGTGCTTTATATTACCTCCCCAGTTTAGAGAAGACCACAAAGTAGAAATATGTTCTACACTTTGTATTTTACCCCATATATTACAGAAATCATAAGCGGGTAACAAAAGACTACACTTTTCGCTAGAAAGTGCAGTGAGGTGGCAAAATAAGCTATTATTACCTACTTTTCGGGAGAGGCGGTGCCGGCAATACCTTGGTTGTGCGCCCAAGCGCATTCAGAGCCAAAAAAGCAGGAGGGCCCCGAGTTCGACCCGCTCAGGGGCGTTTTTCTGCAAACTGAGTTGGGATCGTTTGGAAGATGTATAGGGATTTGTGCTGATAAATCGCAGGACCTATCTTTGGGACTAAAGCACTAGCTCAACCGTGACTTATGGGTCATGACATGAACGTTATAATGAGTTATTATTAGGCCCCCAAGTAATCGAGCGGGAACCGGGTAGGCTAACTGGCCCGGCACAAGGTAAGCGAAGGCTGAAAAGTGCAAGGCAGAATAGGAACCGGGAAAAGGATGGTTACTTGGGGCATTTTTATTAATTGCAAACCTAGAGTGGTTTATGTTAATGAATTGTCCTGGCTACCCCGGTGAGCTAAGATACCTACAGCTAGCTTAAAGGAAACAGAAACACATTGGTGTATGTTGTGACCATGCTGTCTTGAGAGCAGAACCTACCTCCTGCTTCCTCGCCACAACAAGCCCCGTCTTAAACGTTGTGACTACGCTCCGCACGCACACAGGCTCGTGACGTATTTTTACCCACCCAGTAAAGACTAGCTATGAGCATAAATGGCACTTGGTGGTGTGTTTCAGTTAATGCACTACACAAACTAGAGTTGTGTGCAACTGCAGCATCATGCAACAATATACTATTTTGTTAAATCGAGCATAGGAGCAGTAATACTCCCATTAAGTTGCTTATCAAGAAATTACCTACTCACCATTAATGAACATCGGGATGTCTGATTTCTTGTGCTTATGACTATCCCTCCTCCTTGAGCAGTTTATCTACCTTTCGCAGCAACTCACTGGGGCTGACCGGTTTTTCAACATAATCTTCGGCATCAAGGTTCATGCCCTGCGACAGCGGGATATCAGTCTCACCTATTCTATGTGAAAAACTGGTGAGAATAATTATCGGAATCCGGGCTAGTTCGGGATCAGCCTTGAATTGCTTAGCTGCCGTGAAACCATCCTCAAAAGGCATGATAATGTCTAGGATAATCAGGTCCGGTTTTTCAGCCTTTGCAATTGGCAAACCGAAAACACCATCACTGGCTATGAGAACCTTGTATTCCGGCCTAGACTCCAGAACCATCTTCGTTGCGGCAACAAAGTCTTGGTCGTCATCAACTAGGAGAATCTTATACATTGCCTCTTTCGTTTGGTTAAACCTCTTCCCGTCGACTTCTTACATCCTGACTGATCTCTGCTTCCTTAAGAATCTCAGGTATCATCTCGCCCCATCCCAGAGGCATGATGTGGATTCCTTGGCAGAAAGGTTTGACCTGCCGAATAATCCGTGCAGTAATCTCTACTGCCTTCTTCTTACGGTCTTCCTTCGCTGTCTCTTCCATCTCTCGGATGATGCTCTCTGGAACATTAACACCGGCCACATTTGAATTCATAAACTTGGCCATTGCTGCGCTTTTCAGTAACACGATTCCGGCTATAACAGGCACGTTGAACTCTTGTACTTGATTTACAAACTGCCCGAACCTTTCTGGCTCATAAATGGCTTGAGTCTGGAAGAAACGGGCTCCAGCCTCGATTTTCTTCTTCATTTTAATCAGTTGCGGCTCAAGCGGCTCCGCAGCCGGAGTAACCACTGCTCCTAGAAAGAAGCTGGGATTGCTTTCTAGCTCATGGCCAGACATATCGTGTCCTTGGTTTAGAGTACTGGCTGCCTTGAGCAATTGGACTGAATCGAGATCATAAACTGGTTTTGCTTCAGTGTGGTCACCCAAAATAGGGTGGTCACCGGTAATACACAGCACATTCTCTATGCCCAATGCCCAGGCGCTCAGTAAGTCTGACTGAAGTGCCAGCCGATTCCGGTCACGGCAGGTAATCTGAAAAACTGGCTCTAGCCCTCGCTCTATAAGTTTGGCAGAAACGGCCAGTGACCCAATCCGCATTACCGCGCTCTGCAAATCGGTGACATTAATAGCGGTTACATGACCCCGTAAAGCCACTGCTTCATCCAGGCACTTATCCAAGTCAACACCCTTAGGTGGTCCGATTTCACCCGTGACAATGAATTCTCCAAGTTCAAGTTTCTCTCTGAGTTTGCTCATATTTCACTATACTCCTCGTTTAGAATCTGACTGGCCTAATTATGGCTGGCAACCATGCAATCGCCGGAGAGAGACCTGAAGGTAGCCTCACCTTCACCAATGGTAAGAGATCGTGGTCGACTCCACTTGGAATTGTTTTTAGGCATTCTGTATTTATTCATCTCATCTAAACGACCAAGACCTCTGAGTCGATCGTAAATGAGCTGCCATCCGCAATCCCTATTCCTGTCAACTTCACACTTCCCGTCCTTGGCTCCTCCACAGGGGCCGTTAAGCAAGCTCTTGGCACAGAGTGTCACCGGGCATAGACCACCAGTGTACTCAACGATACATTCGCCACATAACGAGCAATACTCGGTGATAAAGTCATCATTTACCGTCTCACCACCGAAGATAGTATCGCATCCAGGATGAACCATACCGCCGTCAGTAGCATCCATCACGGTATGAAATCCCTGACCACAGGCAAGTACTAAGAAGGAGTCAGCCTGTTTGGTTTTCTCTGCATATTCCTCTTGGAGTA
>DUEX01000074.1 GCA_011170325.1 Dehalococcoidia bacterium
CAATCGTATTGCAGAACTTAAGTCAAAGTCTCCAATGGCTGACCGGCACAGCATCGGCTGCATTGGATGTAATTTCACATAGATATCATAATGGCACCTACACCTTAATTCAAAAGTTTACCGAAAGTATCCAAAAGGCTGTGGAATCGCCGGTTACGGGGGAAGAGGGTAGGGAGGTTATGCGGCTGTATGAAGAGATAACGGGTCAGATTGACCGCCAGCCAAAGAGGTGTTGACAGCTAGAGATCGAGGAATTTGCAATCCTTCGTAGGAGCGTAGACGCATGATTGATGAAGATAACATATTTGATATGCCTATAAGGCAAGCCTCAGATTTCATATTCAATGAGCAAGTATCTCGGGTATTCGACGACATGGTATTCAGGAGTGTCCCCTTCTACGATGAATTGCAGCGCATGACTGTAGAACTGGCATGCCGTTTTGCCCAGTCGGGGACGAACATCTATGACCTTGGTTGCTCTACAGGTACAACCATGTGCATGCTCTCTAAGAGCCTCTCGGATCAACAGGTGCACCTTATTGGTATTGATAACTCACAGGATATGCTAGCAAAAGCTGAGGAGAAGATAAGAGCAGAGGGTGACCCATCCGTATGCGCACTGCAGTTCGGCGATTTAAATCAAGAGATTGAGGTAAGCAATGCCAGTGTGGTAATAATGAATTGGACCCTACAATTCATACGACCGATCAACCGCGACAGAGTACTCTCTGCCATTCATAATGGGCTAGTTAACGGTGGATGTCTCATTGTCAACGAAAAGATAATGGGTCCTAATTCATTCTTAAATCGGGTCTATATTGACTTCTACCACGACTTTAAGGGACGCAGAGGTTATTCGCAATTGGAGATTGCTCAAAAACGTGAGGCCCTGGAGAATGTGCTTATCCCCTATAGAATCGATGAGAACGTGGCCTTGTTGGAACGCAGTGGCTTTTCTGTGATAGACGTGTTCTTTCGGTGGTATAATTGGGGTGGCATCATTGCCATAAAGTGAAATGAAGCAACTGATCTCACTGGCATGGCATCGACTGCTTTGCTGGCTGGCTTTGTCAAGTTGGCCTACCAAACCGTACGAGTTCTGGATGATCCTGCAGATGTTACTCTATTTCTCCCAACCCAGGACCATAGTCGAATTGGGCTCAGGACGAAGCACTCACTATTTTGCCGAATATGCGTTGAAGAAAAGGGCAAAGTTCCTCTCGGTAGAGCAGAAGAAGAGCTTTTTCCTCCGTAATCGCATAGGATTGAAGCTCGCCTTTCTGCCAGACAATGTAATGTCCCGTGTGCCCGTAGTAGGTGGCTGGTATTCAGAGAAGAAGCTTCAAAAAGAGATGGACAATCGTGGGATAGATGCGGTTGAATTTCTGCTCATAGATGGGCCGGGCGGTGTTGCCAATCTACTTAAACTGGGATACCACGAACGTAATGTTCCCCAGTGTGAACAATTCATACAGCGTCACGCGCCCAGCCTGCGCTGTATTGTGTTTGACGACTTGAATCGGGCGAGCTACCGACGATTATATGACACAACGGCAGCAGCTTACAATATGGAGCGGTACATGATCGGACCGGAAGGGCCTCGTTCCATTATCGGTTTTCTCCTGCCCAGGGGCTCGCTGGTAGCAACACAGTTCCAGCCGCCATTTTCTAGCCTGGTTACTCGGTTGGAATAGCGCCACAGTGGCTACTAGGCCTATAGATGGCATGAAAAGCTTGAAGGCTTGCAGATCCTCCACAAAACATGCAAGGTCTTTTGGATACTGACCCTTCTGCGACTGCGCAGCTTGCTATCTTATCAGCTTCTTGCCGGGCCCCCTAAACACTACTCTCAGGAGAAGGCGAAGTCCCAGTTTGGGTAGCTTGGGCAATGAAGACAGGTATGCCTCGGTAGATTCGTATGTGATCTCTCCAGCTTCCTCCGCTGTTTTGCCATGCCTCTTTAGAACTCTGTACAGTGCCAAGAACCAGGTAGCCCCTACAAGGCTTTTACCAAGCCGGTTCCTGTCTCCGCCAATGTAGGGCAGTTGGGGGATGAGTGTCTCGAATTCTTGATACGTGTCTCTGCCGACAGTGTCAGCAAATTCATCACCGTAATGGGATGCCAAAACCTTCTTTGTCTCCTCTGTTACCTTGTCGAAGTCTTTTGGGAGTGTTGGTTTTTGAGCTGTGCTGTAGTCGTCAATTTTTGGCTCTTCCATCTGTGCTCTCCCTTTCGTTTGGGTTTACTAGGCTTTATTGCGTCATTCTGGTACGATGGCATATCATGTTCCGAGCGTAAAAAAGTGACTTACGACCCTTGCAATCCTCAGATACGACTTGCAGATATGGCGACTATATAACCTTGCTTGTGGCTTGTCAACACTTCAGGTCAGTCAGGTAGTAGAATAAGTTGTCAAATTCTAAAACGGGTGTTGGCTGGATACAAGCTGACATATCTTTCTATCGGGGTTGAGTTTTCAATCCCCTCTTGGTTCCTTCTGCTAACCAAATGGCTCCTCCTATTTGGAGCGAGCTGTTCAGCAAATGCCAGGAAGCCTCTCACACCGTGGAGGTGCTTGGGCAGATATGTGGAGAACTTGAGGAGAGCCCCATTAATTAAACCTCTCATTGCCTTGACCCCATATACCAGCCCAGGCCACGGGCGAACCTCTGAAATGGGGCGATTAAGAGCCATTTTGGACTGTATCGGTTCTTGATGATGAAGCCCCAATCCGAAAGGATTCTACGCGTGAGGCTCAAAATGCCTCTTCCTATGCCAATCTTGGGCTTATCTTTTGTCATACCTAGCTGTTTGATGTCGAATGCACACCTCCAAGCACGCCTATATGACTCTCTTAACATATCTTTGTGTGAGTGCATCACTATTGCCGAGGGTTCATAGATTACCAGATATCCTTTCTGTTGCACATTTCTTGCCCAGAATCGATCTTCGGCATATATGGATCTGTCATCGAAGGGGATCTCCTTCCAGATCGACCTGCGAATTGCTGAGTTCGTATTCGAGAAAAAGTGATCTTCAGACTGTACTTTCCTGTCGGTGCCATGAAGGTCTAGAGTATCTCGGGCATCCAAGGGACTGCAATCGGGGAATGGGATCTGCCTTCCATAAACGCCAGCAACCTTTGGGTGGTCAAAATTTCTGACCAGGTTACTCATCCACTTGTTGTCAACAGGGATAGCGTGTGCCGACAGAACTATGACATATTCTCCCTTCGACCTCTCGATGCCGTGGTTGATGCTTCTGGCGGAGGAGTAAGGGAGATAGAGAATCTTGGTGTCAAATTGCCTGGCGATTTCTATTGTTTTGTCCGTGGAATAGGAGTCTACTAGGATGACCTCTAAATCCCCAGATAACTGCTGGGAGAAAACTCTTTCCAGGCAAGTTCTAATGAATTTCTCCTCGTTATATGTTCTAATAATTACTGAGACGGAAGCCACTTGGTGGGCGCTCCTTTTAACGGCAGTGCAATCTACTTCAAACCCTGGTATACATCTATGATCATAGGGACGACAGCCTCCGGTGTGTAGTTTTTCATAAATCTCTCATACCCTTTTTGCGCCATTTCTGACGCTCTCTCCGGGCTCTGCAGCAGGTGTGAGATGGCCTCAGCCAGTTTATCCGAATTATTTGGGGGAACGAGGATTCCAGTCTGGCTATCTATTATTACGTCTTTCAATCCCCCGATGTCAGAAGCTATGACCGCCTTTTTCTGGCTCATAGCCTCAAGAACAACTATCCCAAAGGCTTCAGCACAAATAGAAGGGAAAACGGCGAACCTGCACCTTGACATCGCTTGCATCACGATATCATGAGGGGCATCTTCTATCACCAGAATGTCCTCCGTGCTTTCGTAGCGATAATCCGGGCGCTTTCCCCCGATCATAACCAGCTTCGTCTTTGCATTTAACTTGTAGTAAGCTTCGATTAGCAGATTTACCCCTTTATGTGGGGCGAGGGCGCCGACGAACAATATGAAATCCTCTGGGAGTTCCATTCCCTTTTCACTCTTACTCTCTGCCTCAGGGCTATAGAAATTAGGTATCATCAGGACATCCTTATCGCTTAGCCCCAAGTGCTTTGCATACACCTGTCTTACAAACGAGCTTACCGCGATGAATTTGTCCACAGATTTTAGCTTGTTCTTGTTTGTTTTCACCCCATAATAAGCAGCTAAAGACTTTACCAGGCCGTATTTATCTCTGCCGCAAGCTATGCAGTCTTTGGTAAACGGCTTGTCGCAGATATTGTTCTTTTTGGTCAAACCTGTGGTAGGACAGAAAAGTGCATAGTCGTGAAGGGTGACTAGCAAGGGGATTTCGGATCCTCTTTTCAAGGGGAGTGCAGAATAGAGCATTCGTCCATGCACATGGATAATGTCAGGCCTTTCCTGCTTTATTATGTGGGCCAATTTTCTGGTGATTATCCAGTCCTGAGCAGGGGGATGCTTTTTCCTCACAGGGTCTTTATATAAGAAGGGAATTTTTTGGAACAATCCTTCAAATCTATGCACTTTCACACTGTCCTCGTCTTCATATCGAGATAGTTCTCGGCCACCTATGGTGCAGACAATTACCTCATGGCCTCTTCTGGTTAACTCTCGGCTTAGCGATTGAACATGCCTTTCCCCTCCGCCTATGAATGGAGGATAAGAGTCCGCTAACATTAGCACCTTCACGACCGCCTCCTATGAACTCTGACTCTATCTTTTAGAGCAGCGTGACAGACCTGTGCCAAGCGCTTAGCTTGAGACTCAAAGCTGTAATTCTGCATCAGGTATTCGTATCCCTGTTTGGCAAGCTTGGCTCTCAGGGCTGGGTCATCGTGCAGGAGGATTATTTTTTCAGCCAGCAATTTATAGCTTGCGGGCTTAACAATAAATCCGGTCTGGCCATCGAGGACTGTCTCAGGAAGACCGCCCTCGCCAAATGCGATCACCGGAACCTTGCAGGCGTAGGCTTCGATATTGACCATGTCTAAAGCTGGGGCCTCAAGGGAAGGATTTATAAGCA
>DUEX01000075.1 GCA_011170325.1 Dehalococcoidia bacterium
CGCCGCAGGAATTTGGAACGTTTACCGACCCAGTCTGCAAATCTTGTGCCCAGCAGCCGACTTACCCAATAAATAATGCTCGTTCCCAGCAGGCTGCCACCCAATAGCATCATAAGGACAAGGAGCACCGGCAATGACAAGGCCCCCATTTTGTAGGTAGTGAAAAACACGATGGTGTCAAGTGCGAATGGAAATGGGACACCCATGTCGGCTGACACGGCTAAGAAAAATATGGCTGCCAGTCCCCCTGGATTATTAACGTTTATGGAAGCAGCCAGTGTAGCAAGTGCTGCGTTTAACCATTCAATCATAGTACGACTCAGGCTATTGTTACATAAAATGAAGATAGGGACAATGGGACAACGCCTGGTTTAAAAGAAAGCGCAAGCTGAATTTCAGGGCCTCAAAGGGGAAAAGAGCTTAAGCCCGAGCGAGATTGAATTTATCCCTTAGCGCTTAAAGACGACTAGAAGACTGCACATTTCGTCAGATTGTTACCCAGTTTCCAAATTACCTGCCCCACTGATACCTAGTAAATGATGTCAAAATCCATCATTCGGCATCTACTCTAATTGCGCAAGTCTTTGGGCAGCCTGCGCATGGTTTGACAACACCATTTTCCCGGCTCATAATGATATGTGAATAGACTCAGAGAGGAGGCGGATATGGTTAACGAGAGCCAAATTTATCGCGATTTACAGGCTCATCTTGATAAGCTACCTATAGGTTTCCCGTCAACTAAATCGGGTGTGGAAATTCGCATCTTAAAACACCTCTTCACCCCAGAGGAGGCGAAATTAGCGGGGCAGCTTTCAATGATACCTGAACCACTTAACCGGATCTATGACCGTTTTGATAAGAACAAAATAGCAATGGGTGAACTTGAACAAGCCCTCGACCATATGGTGGAGAAAGGGTCTATTATGGCCGTGAAAATAGCTAATCGTAAGCTATATAGTTTGATTCCGTTTGCTGTTGGGATGTACGAGCTGCAGGTAGATCGGCTTACCAAAGACTTTGCTAAAGACGTAAAGCTTTACATCGATGGTGAATTCGGTGATGAAATGTACCGGACCAAAATTCCTCAACTACGCACAATTCCGGTTCGGAAGAGTATTGCTGCACCTGAGAAATTTAGTATTAGTAGTTATGACGATATAAGGAATATTATCGAGAATGTGGGTGGTCAGATTGCAGTTGCTAATTGCATTTGCCGGCAAGCCAAGAACGTTATTGGACAAAGTTGTACTAAGACTGATCTTCATGAGACTTGTATAGTGTTTCGTGAGTTCGCGGATATGTTTATGAGGTGGGGAATAGGACGCTCCATCAATAAGGATGAGGCACTGGCAATATTAGACAAAGCACAAGAAGCAGGCTTGGTGCTCCAACCGGAAAATACACAGCATCCATCATATGTCTGTTGCTGTTGCGGAGATTGTTGCGGAATCCTAACAACCGTAAAAAGATATCCACACCCGGCTGAATTATATGCAACCAACTACTATGCTGAAATCGACCCAGAGTTGTGTACTGGTTGTGAAATATGCGTTTCGCGATGCCAATTGGACGCAATAACAATAGTAAATGGTGTGGCTGTTGTTGATCTTGACTGTTGTATTGGTTGTGGAAATTGTGTCGCTTGTTGCGAATTTAATGCCAGCCAATTGCGAAAAAAAGAGACTGAAATGGTACCGCCCGAACACACAAGTGACTTATATAGGAAAATCATGGCCAAGAAAGCCGGTAAGTGAAACATACTGGAGATAGGTACCAAAATATTACTAAGGCAAGAGGTCTAAGAGTCATAGGGCATCCTATTGTTAATGCACAAAAAGCAATCTTGTTACCTTTAGGGCAAAATAGGTAGCCAAAATGCTACCTGTTCAACGTGAACTACCAACTCACCAATCAAGCAAAGCATGCAGCGTAATCATGATGGTAGCACTATGCGTACTAATATGTATCGATTTGAGAATGTTGACACTGCTGAGAAAGCGGTTTAATATAGGCCCAAAGGCAGTTAGGGGAAAATCTGGTGCTCTAGGCTAAGTGTTCCTATTTAGCTCTCTGAGCATATTCCTTTACTGCCGGCGTGAAAGCAAAGGAGGTAACAGGCTATGGCAGAGCAAAATATTCTTTATACGAAGGAAGATGGCATTGGCATGGTGACCCTGAACCGCCCCGAGAGAATGAACGCTATCACCCAGCAGATGCTCGGTGACCTTGCTGGCATCGTAGCGGACATCATACGGGATAATGATGTTCAGGCGATGATTATTACAGGGAACGGGCGCGCTTTCTGTGGCGGCACTGATGTCACGAGTCTGGGACGCGACGATGAAGAAGCACGACGGGACAGAGAGGAAAGGGACAAAAGAATACAGGAGATATACCAGAACCTTCCGAAGAGTCCTTTGCCGCGATGGACCTTTACCCGCATTCCTAAGCCGACCATCGCCGCTGTCAATGGCGCAGCGGTGGGCATGGGTGCGGAGTGGGTCGCCCAATGTGATATCAGAATCGCCTCTGACAATGCGCGCTTCGGATGGGTTTTTAGCCAAAGAGGGCTTACTCCCGATACTGGGGCCGGCCCCTACCTGCTACCATACATCGTGGGTTTCAGTAAAGCCCTTGAGCTGATGTATTCCGGCGAGATTATCGATGCCCGTGAGGCAGAAAGGATAGGCTTGGTGAGCGCAGTCGTACCCCCTGACCAGCTATTGCCAGCGGCTAAGACAATGGCGCGCAAACTGATGCAGGGTGCGCCCCTGGCGCTAAAGGGCGTCAAGGAGCTGACCTATGGCTCCCTGGAGTGGCCGCCCAGTGTCCACCTGAGTGAGACGCGCGAGCGTTTTCGCAGTACGAACCTGACGGAGGACTGCCGAGAGGGAATCAGGTCGTTCCGTGAGAAACGACCGCCGGTATGGAGGGGCAGGTGACATCTATCCCAAGTTGGTACAAAGGTGATATGGCTCGTTGGCCCTCGCCTCCCTCCAGCTTGCAGAGCTACTGTTGGAACACTACCCGCAGAAGAAGTCGGAAGCAGTCGCCCACCTGGACTTCGCCATCGGCGAGTTCCGTGACATGAAAATAGAGCTGTCACTGGAGCGTGCCCTAAGACACAAGGAGATTCTCAAAGCTTAGGTCCCTGTCTGACAGTCATCAGGTAACAAAAAGCCAGACTGTTGAGCTACAATATACCCTCAGATAGTGACTGGCATCAGCCTGGACAAGATGTTTCTACTTCCTCTCGTAGAAAACGAGGTCCGAACGCTCAAAGCCTACAGACGTCAAAAAATTCCTGAGTCTTTCGTCACTCTCCCTAACGATACCCCCCATAACCGCATTACTGCGCTTGCATTCTTCATCAAACGCTTCGACCAAAGCTCGGCCTATTCCCATATGTTGATACTTGGGGTCGATGCCGATCATGTCGATCCACCCGACCTTGCGGTGCCGAGTGGGATGTTCTAGCGAGTGCCTCAAGCTAGTGATGGACTGACTGTGTTCCTCTTCTACCACGGTTCCCACTATGAAGCCTGTCACCCTACCCTCTGCTTCAGCAACAAAACTTAGCTCAGGGTGATACAATGCCCAATAAGCTTCAAATGAAAACGGCCAACTAGGTACTCGCTCTTCACCAAAAAGCAAGTTGTCTATCTCATTCACTCGGGGCA
>DUEX01000076.1 GCA_011170325.1 Dehalococcoidia bacterium
ATGTCCTTGTAGATACTGGGATCTCCGGCTCTGACATACAAAAGTATTTGTATGGACACGCTTATGAAGATATTATGCCTTTTGACCAGGCCTTAAAGTCAGTAGGTATTACCCCGGAAGATGTTGACATCGTTATCCAGACCCATCTTCATTACGACCACTGTGGACACACTCAACTTTGCAAAAATGCTAAGGTAATTGTGCAGGAAGAAGAGCTTAAATTCGCTTACTCGCCGCATGCCCTCTTTTACGGTGCCTACAATTTGAGCTTCTTAAAAGATGTTAAGTTCAGAGTGGTTTCAGGGGAAAGCCAGATTCTACCCGGCATAAAGGTACTGCCTGTTCCAGGTCATTCTCCCGGTGCTCAGGCTGTTTCAATAGAAACGGAGAAGGGTACTGCCATTATCAGTGGCTTTTGCTCCATAAATGAGAATTTTTTTCCTCCCGAAAAGCTGCGCCTGAGGTGGCCAGTCTTGGCTCCAGCAGTATCGGTCAACTCCTTGCAAGCTTTTGATAGCGCTCTCAAAGTCAAAAGTTTAGCTGACATTATTATCCCTTTACACGAGATGGAGTTGGCTGAGAAAAGTGAGATTCCCATTATTAGTGACAAGAGCGATGAGGGTCAGGATACCTAATCGCGAATTGAAATGGGAAATCCCGATTAACTACCGACCGCCTGCTCCTGAGGCCATTGTGCTTGTGGGACTAACTTAAGGAGTGGTATAACTATTGTGGGCAAGTCAAACCCATAGCCTCGGTAGAGTTGATTGAGGTGTGGAGAGACTATAAAGTGAAAGGGGTCAGGTGTCACTAATGTATTGAACGAGTACAATGGGGAGGGGCCTTCTATTAGTTGGTAATTATTAAAGATACCTATATTTTAGAAGGTGGGTAGTCAGAATATGCAAGCTTTGGAAGGTGTGAAGATTCTGGATCTAACTCGGTTGGCGCCGGGGCCTTATTGTGTTATGCTTCTAGCTGATTTAGGGGCTAATGTAATTCGTATTGAGGAGTTTGGACCCAGGATAGGAAGAAGGGCTGGACACCCCACGGTATCAGAAGTATATAGCGAGGCGCATGGCTTCGCTTCTCCAAATTCACCCTATAACGCACTCAACAGAAACAAGCGGAGCATCTGCCTTAACTTAAGAATTGAGGAGAGCCGCGAAGTTTTCTATAAACTTGCTGAGACAACAGATGTTGTGGTGGAAGAGTTTCGTCCTGGGGTGACAAAGCACCTAGGTGTGGATTATGAGACATTGTGCCAAATTAACCCTCGCGTCATATACTGTGCTATTACTGGCTTCGGGCAAGATGGCCATTATCGCGACCGAGTAGGCCACGATGTTAATTATTTGGCCTTAGCTGGGGCACTCAGTCTTATCGGCAATCGTGGTGGTCCTTTAGTTGTGCCACACAACTTTATAGCCGATTTCGCTGGCGGTGGTATGCATGCGGCTATCGCCATACTAGCAGCACTAATGGCTCGAGAGAAAACGGGCAGAGGTCAATTCGTCGATGTTTCTATGTTCGATGGAGTGGTTTCATTAATGAGCATGATACTATCCTACTTCTTTGCTACTAAGGTAGCGCCTGGTCCTGGGGAGCATCTCAATGACGGCGGCTTCCCTTTTTATAACGTTTATGAAACCAAGGACGGTAAATATATAAGCATTGGTTGCATAGAGCCTGGATTCTGGGCTAATCTATGTCATGCCATAGGCAGGGAAGATTTGATTCCAGCTCAGTGGGATACTGGAGCGAAGCGCGATGAAACATTCGCCATACTTCAGGAAACCTTCAAATTAAAGAGCCGAGACCAATGGGAGCAGATTCTAGGTCAGATAGACAGCTGCATGGGTAAAGTGCAATCGCTTGATGAAGTTCCTTCCGATCCCCATATTTGGTCTCGTAAGCTAATTGTAAAAATAACGAATCCTCGTGAGGGCGAAGTGTGGCAAGTCGGTAGTCCATTCAAGCTTTCTGACCCCCCCCACAAATAAGACGCTATACTCCAGCTCCCGGCGAACACACTGAAGAAGTACTCTTGGAAGCCGGTTTTAGCAGAACTGACATTCTAACCTTGAGGGAAAAGGGGGCTTGTAACTAGCAAGTTCCTGGGTCAAGTTGTACAGTTTACTTTGTAAACTTGCCCAGATTTAAGCGAGCCATCAGTAATCACCTAAGAAATATAAATAGATAGAAATGTGAAAAAAGTTAGACGATATAAAGAACTAGGTAGGGGGTTATTTAATGACTAATATCAAGATTTTA
This sequence comes from Dehalococcoidia bacterium, assembly GCA_011170325.1. Classification (GTDB taxonomy): domain Bacteria; phylum Chloroflexota; class Dehalococcoidia; order GIF9; family UBA5629; genus W265. Next base: position 2,275 of record DUEX01000076.1, read on the forward strand.
GGTATATCGGGGAGTCCTATAAAGGATGGCAACTGCGACAGATTGATTAAGGAAGCCCTTAGAATGGCTAAGGAGTACGAGGGGGTGGGGGTAGAATTTGTTACCATGGCTGACAAAAATATATCAGCTTGCCAACATTGCCAATGGTGCATTGAGAATAGAGCGCCATGCAAAATAGAAGACGACCTCCCTGAGATCCTAGGTAAAATGATAGAAGCCGACGGATTACTTCTGGGCGGTCCAATTTGGAAGTGGACACTGTCCGCACCCCTGATCAATTTATATTCTCGCCTACGCTATACTGACTTCTTTACTCCTGATCTGCGGAACAAAGTAGTCGGTGCCTTCGTTTGTAGCTGGTTTGGCCTTGGTTCAGATCGTGGTTTGGATGTTATATCGACAATAGTTAAGCCCTCAATGCAGATTCCAGTGGCACAAGCTAGCGTTATAGTAAGCGAGGTCGCTTATGGTAAGCGGGCAGCCTATATGAAGGGTGGCGGCCTCGATGATGCTGTGGGTATGCAAAGGGTAGATTTTGCTGTAAGTAGGGTCGTGGAAGTGACAAGGATGATTAAATATGCCAAAGATGCTGGGGAGGGGTTACCTCCGGAGCAGCAGAGGATGGCCACTGGCGCTCGATACAAAGTACGAAAGAAGAAAGCCTTTGTGGATGGTGTGTGGCGTGACCAGTAGTAAGTCGTGGAATGTAATTATTTTATTTAAGATGCTAGCCTGTAAGCATCGCGGAAAGGAGATTGCTGCTGTATGTTGTTGCATTGCCCAGGGAAGTTAAGGACTGCCTAAAATTAAAGGGCATACAAAATTAACAGAGAGGTGAAATAATGCCATTGAGATCTGGCCCTCAGATAAAACTAATGGTGTGTGCTGAAATCGAGGTAGGGGAGGAGTTGCCCGAACTAGATATTGCCTCGAATGAGGAAATGCAGGGCAGGTATATGCTGGCTGTAGGAGATGAAAACCCTTGGTACTACACTAGTTCCCCCTGGGTAGACCCAATCACACACCATTCTCTCTATGACGATGCTCCCATGGAAGCTACCATGCTGAGATATCAATATCCCTTTGGCTTTGTTCATGCCAAACAGGAGACGGAGTTCATTAACCCTTTACCACTTGGCAAGCCGGCAAAAGCCTACACAAAGATTGTGGACAAATATGAAAAGCGAGGCAAGGTCTATATTGTAACAGAATCTCTAATCAAGGATGAGGATGGGGTGGAGATTATGCGAAGCCGTTTCCATGCCATGATCGAGGATGAAAGGGTCAAAGAAGCGTCCAGGTTCGGTATAGACCATGTCCCGCCCTCTATCACCTTTAAATACAGGAGGAAATAACTTAGGGAGAGTGAAATGGCAATAGCGAGCAAGAATATGGAAGTGGGGCAAGAAATTCCCTCAGTGCGTAAAGAAGTAACTCTGTGGCAATCGCGCCTCTTCTCATTATGGACTAATCCCAATATTCATACTAGTTGGGAGGTGGCCAAGAAGGGGGGGTTACCGGCACCTATAGCCCAAGGGTTCATGTCACACTCCTATATCTCTGAAATGATGACTAACTTCTTCGGCGAAACTTGGCTCAAGGGGGGCAAGCTATCTATATCTTTCATTAACTATACTGTGCCAGGAGATATCATAACAGCTAAGGGCTTCATTCGAGAGAAGACAAAGGAAGGGTCTGCTGTCAGGTTCAATTGTGAGGTCTGGTGTGAGAATCAAGCTGGTCAAAAGACGGTGGTAGGTACCGCCAGTGCCCTAGTCTATTAGGGTGCCGTCCTTTTCAATATTAGCACTAAAGCCAGTGTAACACTCCCGTTAATTGATAATGCTGATAGGGCTATACTTATAGCGATAGTCTTCGGAAACTAAATTAGTCAGTCTTCAGGCAATCGCTCTTTGAGTTGATGTGATTAGCTCTTGGGCTCAGACTATATGACAGTGAGCAAATGGACGACAGTTGGTAGGAAACGAGAGGCGTGTTAGAACTTATAGATTTTCAGAAGTACCGTTTTTGTAGTGTGCTCTGCAACTTCACACTAGTGAGGCAAGGGTGTCAGGCTGTGTTAGAGCAAGTGGGCTACGACTAACCAAGAAAGGAGGAGTAGCTATGGATGTCTTATTAAGTGAAGAAGAGAGGATGTTTAAGAAACTGATGCGAGACTTTGCTGAGAAGGAGTTAGAGCCGTATGCTACGGAAGTTGACCGCCGCGATGAATTTAATTGGGATGGTTTTCGGAAAATGGGTGCCATGGGCCTAATGGGATTGCATATACCAGAGAAGTATGGGGGGCAGGGTGGCAGTTATATGAACCTATATATAGCCATGGAAGAGATATCACGCGTTTGCGCTTCGACGGCCCTAACTCTAAGCAACGGGTGTTGTCTGGCGCTTCGCATCATTTACGATTATGGTACAGAGGAGCAGCGACAGCGCTATGTAGTGCCTGCAGCGAGGGGTGAGAAGCTGTGTTGCTACGCGTTGACAGAAAGGGAGGCAGGGAGCGATGCCAGCAGTTTGAGGACTACCGCTACTCATATCGGCAACGATTGGGTGCTTAATGGTTCTAAACTCTTCATCACCAATGGCAATGTAGCTGATACTATCATAGTGTGGGCCACCGTAGATAAGTCGCTTGGAAGCAGAGGTATTACTGCCTTCTTGGTAGAAAAGGGAACCCCGGGCCTTTCTGTAGGCAAAATTGAGAACAAATTAGGAATGAGGGGCAGTCCTACCGTTGAGCTCCTCTTTGATGACTGTCGCATCCCAGGTGAAAATGTGTTGGGCGAAGTAAGAAAAGGGCTTCGCAGTGCTCTTAGTGGCCTGGATGGTGGGCGAATAAGCATAGCCGGGCAGGCTATTGGCATTGCCCAGGCAGCCCTTGATACGTCTATAGCCTATGCCAAAGAGCGTAAGCAATTTGGGCAGACTCTTGCTGAGTTCCAGGCCATTCAGTTTATGATAGTCGATATGAAGAACGCGATCGACAGTGCCCGACTTGTGACGTACGGTGCTGTCCGGACTGCCGATGCGGGGAAGCACTTCACTAGAGAGGCAGCCCAAGCTAAGATATTGGCAAGTGAGGCTGTGATGGATGTCACGCGCAAAGCTATGCAAATCTACGGTGGCTATTCATATACAAAAGACCTTCCCCTGGAGAGATACTATCGAGAGGCTAAAATAACGGAGATCTATGAGGGCACCAACGAGATTTGTCGCATAGTCGTTGCCCGGTCGCTTCTCACCTAAGAAGTTCTTGTAGGTTTGTGGTGTAAGA
>DUEX01000077.1 GCA_011170325.1 Dehalococcoidia bacterium
AAAAAGGTTAGCTTCTTGGGGCTTCGACCTGCAATTGCAGGTAGCTTTCCCCAGAGGGCAGTATGGGTTACAATAACAAGCGATGATGGCTGACAGTAATAGGTGGCGATTGGTTATGGGTGAGCTGTTAAAGCTTTTGCCCATACTGGTGCTGGCATTCTACATCGCTTTCATTCCCCATCAGCATTATCCTTACCTGGTACATTGGAGCGAGTGGAACCACATGGCTTACTTCAAGGCAATGTTGCAGGCAGGCAGCGCTACCTTCGTTGAGCCCTTCTACGGGCAATCGACTACGGATATTGGCTCCAACATGTATGCCGGCTTCCATCTTTTCTGGGTCACGTTTCAGCAGATTACCGGCGTCTCGTGGCTCACCATTTTCAGATACTTCCCGGGCATCATCTTCATGATAACAGTCTTATCTGTCTATGTTCTCGCTTGGAGGGAAGACTTTGGCTGGGAGGCAGCCTTTTTCACCTGTCTGGTACCCACCTCGCTGGGGATATTCGGCCCTGGCTTCATGGTGCCCCTGGTCATGGGGCTGCTTTTCATCCCCCTATCTCTGTTTCTGGCCTTCAATTTTAAAACCTGGCCGTGTTATCTGCTGCTGTTTATCTTCACTTGTTTTCTGCTTTCAATGCATGCACCCACAGCTGTAGGACTGGTCATCATCCTTCTCCCCTATATCCTGCTCAATCTGAGAGGCAACTTCAGGCACAGCCTGGGGATAACGGTGGCCTTGGCCATTCCCTTCCTAGTCACCTTTCTGTGGGCATTCGAGATGCTGCTTCCCACGGCGAAGCTATTGCTCACCCCTCAGCTTCCTACCCCCTGGGTTGAGCTGCCGCCGCTTATGCAGACCTACGGCTACATGCCCATTATCTTCGGTTTCCTTGGTACCATACTGCTGGCAATTAGGGGTGGCAAGAAAAACTTTGGCTTGGTACTCGGCCTGCTGGCCTTACTGCTGATGATGGTCGTCTTCTTCAGATTCCACTATGGATTGCCGATACTGTATGAGCGGGGGCTGACACATATGATGCTGGTGCTGGGCATCATTGCTGGTGCTGGGCTGTTGTGGGTGAGGACAATCAGGTTGCCGGGTAAATCCACGGGCGAACGCAGCTCCTTCTTGCGCAAGAACCTGGGCAATATCCTGTGTTCATTTCTCATCGGCGTAACTCTGGCTGTCTCCATCCCAAGCCGGCTGAATACCTACTATTATCATATGATCGACCATGAGGATTACCAGGCGTTTGTCTGGATTAGAGATAATGTCGGTGAGGACTATGGGGTTGCGGTGGTTGACCCGTGGAAGGCCACTGCCTTCACCGCCATCACCCAGAAGAATGTTCGCCGCAGGATATCCTTATATAAAGAGCCGGTGGACGACATAATATACCAGTTCCTGCAAGGTGGCTGCGGCGACACTGCCTTCCTGAGGGATAGCGGGATATCCATGGTATACAACCGTTTGAGCTGCAGTAATACTGACCTGGTAGAAGTGAGGAAGGATGTCTACCTGACCAACCCAAACTTATCCTGGAGACCGGGGGCATTGCAGAACGCAGGCTTTGAGGCTATTTATGGTGATCCTCCGGCGCCGTGGCATACCTGGTCACGAGACTGTGAACCAACTTTCCTCTACCCTGAACCGGGCAGGGATGGAGATTCTTGTGTCGGCATTGAGATGTTCGAAACTGAGCCATTTGAGCCATGGCCTTCGGCTATATGGTCTCAAGGTATACCCGTTGAGGCCGGGAAGTCATACCGTGTAGAAGGCTGGGTCAGAACAGAGAACATAGTTGGCTGGGGTGGTGCCATGATTGTCCCTGAATGGAAAGGGCCGGGATACACATGGATCGGTGCCACTGAATTTATGAGCTACGTGAAGGGCACAAGTGGCTGGACATACTGTGAGGGAGAGGTTACTGCTCCCCCAGGAGCCACGTTGTGCAATCTATGCTGCTATATGGGTGGTTGTTCTGGGAAAGCGTGGTTCGACGATATGGTTTTTGAGGAGAGCGGGGGCGAACACTAGCTCGATGGGGACATGACGACATCGATATATAGGTGCAATGGCTCCTCAAAATAGGCTTCATCATTGCCGTTCTTGTATAAATAAAAGTCGACTCTCTGCTTTTCACCAGCTACTTCGGGAATGAAACTGACCCTCTCCTCCCATTTCTCTTCATGAGCCAGTGTGCCTACATTTACTTCGTTGCTCTCGATGCCATCTACCATTATCTTTACCCGGTAGCTGGCTGGCTGATACTCGTGGTTGAGTACACCGATGAATATGTTAACGGGCTCGCCCAATACCACTTGCTTTGGGTAATCCTGAGCTTTACCCTCTGCACCGAGGATGTAGAATTCGCTGAACCTCTCACCTTGCTTTGGCGTAGCTATAACATAGCCAAGGCAGCCTAACCCTGCCACTATAGCTACCACCAGGGAGATGGATAAAGCCTTTTCCAACTTACTCATAGCTGCCCAGTCAGGCAAGCTGGCTTTCAGAGTAGTGCTGAGGCGCTCAGCCTCCGGCAGTTTCCGCTGCCGATACCAGCCGACGGCCGATGTAGCTACGATGAAAAGGGCGATGGAGGTGAGGACAGGATAAAGCCTGATTCCCCACGGGGTGTAGTTAAGGATCAGGCCGATAAGGGGCACGATAGCGATGCTCGAGCCAAAGCTCAGGGCTAGCCGCTCAACTCTACCGAGGTCATTTCGCTTTGGGAAGAGCGCTGAGAGCAGTGTGTAGCCGGGAAAGAAGATGACAAAAAGGAAGCCAAGAGCAACGCGTAATGGCCCGGTGGTAAAGGCAACTACGGGAAATAGCAATAGGGCGATGGCAACTATGGCAACTAGGATCTTCTGGTTATCAAGTTTCATCCTTAAGGTGATGCAAATTATACATAGATGCTATCTGACTTGCAATTCTTTGTCCCATTTCTGCCTGCAGGCAAGGGTAGATTATAGGTATGACTATTGCTGATGGATTTCTTACTAGGCGTAAAGACTTAATCTTGGGCAACACTTAACTATGGTTAAGGGCTACTGCCTGGGAATAGTCAGGCTAAGCCTTACGGGCCTACTATGTTTACCGAATCCTCGCCAGTGAAGCCTTTTCCATCATAGGTACAAGTTAAGGTTGCTTCGGTACTGTTTGAGTCTAGGTTTAGGTCCTGCGTATCAAAGTGGCATACGAAGTCCAGGAGGCCATCGTTGTTGACGTCTTCCCAGGCCCAGCCTCCTCGAGAAGAAATAGGAGCACCGGCAAATTCAACTGTAGATGGATCAACGGTCGTGGCATCGAAATCACCGTTGCTCAGTATTGCCACTGGTGTCGTGCCCTTGGAGTTGAGATTGATGCTGTTGGGGCAACTGTTAGGATGGATATCTATCCCGTTCCAAGTGCAGGAATGGGTAGCTAGCACATTTGGGACAGTTCTTGAAATAGGCATCGCAATAACCACTGCCAGCAACATAATGAATGCCAGAAGCACAGCTCCAGCCGTCTTCCTCTTCCTAATCTTCATACTTGGTGTTTTCGTCATCCTACTTCCTTTTCACGTTTCATTAACGTGCGTTATGAGATAATCTGTAAGACATTCATCTGCACAAGCATTATATCACCTATGGCTTTCCAATATAGCGATTTTCTGAGTATGTGTCAACATGTCTGTACCCCACCAATCCTATCTGTAACTCGCCAATCCTAACATTTGAGACTGCGGATATTTCAGTCGTGGCAATCAAAGACCGAAAAGGAGGGCCTGCTTTTTAGACTTCGGCCTGCAGTTAGAGTTAAGTTCCCTCACACTGCTAGATCAAGATGAACAAAGTTAGCCCTCGCTTTTTGCTGACAAACTATGTGACATCGGGTGTCACAGGTCGGCACACCCAGATATAAAATGGCTGCCGGCAGTAGACTGAAAGGGATGAAGTGCTATCTGGAGGGGTTGAGTGGCACGTTGCGTTTGGCACTTTTACTCCACCTTCTTGCGGCATTTAAAGCAATAAGCCTGCATCTTTAGAACTCCTTTCTGCTAGTTCTCCTGTTGGGCAGAATAGAGCAAGTAGGCAGTTCAAATGTCAATAGTTTTGCGGCTCTATAGGATCACTCCCCGGAGGAAGGGGATAGATGTAAGCTTCCTGTGCGGACTGCCTGCATATCTTGGGTGTCCTGTTTCACATACCACCCTACAGCTGGCATGCAGTTCTGTGGCAGAAGCTTGGTACCGGAGCCTGGCTTCAGGGTGAGACTGACCGTTTCAACGTTGAGATATTTACTACCGGCAGTTGTTCACCGGAACAAGCCCTCAATTCCCTTGTAGGTTCTCTCACTCCGGCGGCGGATGCCTCCCGCCTCAATACGCTTGCTTCCTTCGTCAATAAGGTAGATTATTCGAATATCTCCAACCCTTATCCGATATATGTCATCGTACAGCTTCTCGCATCCTGGGGGTCTAGGGGCATTCGCTAACGCTCTAATCCTGGATGCCACACGCTGGTAGTCTGTTTCCTGTAAACTGTCTAGCTCCCGTTGCACCCTTCTGCTGCGTAATCTAACTTCAAACGCGGGCTGCTCGCTTACGCTCATAATCCTGTAAGCTGATAGCCTCTTCCTCTGGGGCTGAGAGGGACTCCTTCATTGTGAGTATATCCTCGAGATCTTCAACCTTCTTGAGCAGGGCTTCGTATTCGTCATAACGTGTAAGCACAGCTTTTGGCTTTCCGTACTGTGTAACGTACAAAGGTATCCCCTGCCCTTCAAGTTCAGCCATCAGAGCACCTAGTTTGACCTTAAGTTCACTTACTGTGACGATGCGAGTAGGCATTGGAGCGCAACCTCCTCCCTATTTATAACTAGTGGTGATTATACCAACTTTTGTACGAAACTGCAATCACTCGGGTAGGTCTAGTGCAGCCTAGCCCCGTTCTGTTTCTTGGTCTCCGGTTTGCCGACATTTTGCCGACAAACTATGTGACATCGGGTGTCACAGGCCGCACACCCAGATATAAAATGGCTGCCGGCAGTAGACGGAAAGGGATGAAGTGCTATCTGGAGGGATCGGGTGGCACATTGCGTTTGGCACTCTTAATCAGCTGGTTACAGGTTCGAGTCCTGTGCAACTCACTATCTGTTTCGAGGTTTTTGCCGACATTTTTCTTATATAATTCCAAATCTGTCAGTAGTTGAAGTGTCTCTCTATCAAATGTCCCTTCAAAGCTCTGCGCTGCTACTTCTTGCAGACCGCTGACCAGGTGGGAGTAAGTATCTAGAGTGACAGCTATGCTTCCGTGGTCCAAACGCTCTTGGACTATCTTTGGATGAACCCAGGCCTTTAACATTAAGGTAGCGTGGGTGCGCCTGAGGTCGTGGAAGCGAATATGAGGTAACCCAGCCTTAGGAAGAACCCTGGTGAAAGTATGGGTTACTGTGCCAGGGTCTGGAGGGTTACCATCGGGATAAGCGCAAACTAAATCACTTTCCTCTGAATGGTGTTCTACAGCTGCCTTACGTGGTAGAAGCCAAGGAAGATGTTCTATAGACGGTGGAAACAAGAATCCGTTTATTTGAGCCTTCCCTTCCAGCTTTAAATCATTGTTCTGCCAGTGGAGGAACTTTGGGATTCCCTCATCACCTTCCATATGTACCCCTTTTTTGTGCTGCTCTTAGCGACAACCGCAGGTCATCAAGCCTTAGCCGCCGTTTCTCGACTGTTACTATGTTATCGGGATCTGCATTGGAGCGAGCGTCAATGATTATCCTCAC
>DUEX01000078.1 GCA_011170325.1 Dehalococcoidia bacterium
ACTCCACGGCCTAGGCGTTTTGATGGGATTTTAACGGGTAGAGCTCCTTTCATTGCTTGTCGGGCCGTCCCTTCGGGCCTCAGAGCTCTCCCTGAGACGCCTCTAGGTCGACAGCACAGCTCCCCCCTCCGTCGGCGCTTGGCAGGTTGGCTCTGATCGCTCAACGAGTCAGCTTTGGGCAGCGGATTAATAGCCCTGTTTCTATCAAGCGCGCCAGTTGTCATCTAATGTCTGTAGCTGGTATCACGCTATTGCTAGAGATTTAGAGGTCATGTGCGTTAAACCTGAATTAGGTGCCGCAATTGCTTCTGGAGTAGCAGCACTAGGTAGTTTAGTAGTTGCATTTTTGATGTATCGCTCCCGTCCGTTGGCTGTTCGGTCTGTGGAAAAGCATTCTGAAGAGCTGCGGCAATTCTTGCAGGCATGGTATTTAGAGTTGAGCAGAAAAGGTTTTACTGCTAAGTATAGCCCTGGTTATGAATTAAGTACAAAGTTTGTAATTGAGGAACATGCACTTTTCGATGATATAGCCCAACACCTGCCATCCGAAGTCAAATTGCTGGAAGATTGGCAACAATTTAAGAATGGCATGAGAGATTATTCACAAGACTGCGTTAGCCTTTGGGAGCAAATACAAAGCGATATGCAAAAGGCCACTGGGCTAAGATATGATTATGACCAGTACAAACAACGTAGTGAGATTGGTACGATAAATCACCAATTCATTAACAAGGTATACGAAGAATCATTGAATTTGGCTTCAGAAATTGGGGCAAAAGAAATAGAGAAGTTGAGTCACAAGGAAATAAGAGACTATGAAGATGGCCTTTGCCTTCGCATTGGCGGACTTAATGTGGCCTTTACATCGATTGAAGCTCAGGCGAACTTGGCTTTTGAGGTATTGGCTCTTACTTTGGGTAATCTGAGCAAGGATGGGACACGAGAGTCTAACTATGTGTCTCAATTAAAGCAGGTATTGAAACAGATTGAACGGCTACAAACACAAAAGGATGAAATGCTCTCAAAAATGCAACAACTACAGCTTATATCTATTTTTCCTGGTGAATGTAAATATCTTAAGTGGTCAAAGAAATAAACTGAATTAAAAGCTTTTACTTTGAGCCCAACTGCAATATTCTTTAAATATGACTCAGCCCAGTGGGACTTGCAGAGTTTCAGGCCACCCTTAAACCTCGCCGACCTGATGCGCTTTTCTGCCATCTCGCGGTGGCTCCCCGGGGACGATTCGAACGTCCAACCTAGCGGTTAACAGCCGCCCGCTCTACCATTGAGCTACCGGGGAATACGGCTGCCGAGCCAGGATTCGAACCTGGGCTAAGGGATCCAAAGTCCCCCGTGCTACCGCTACACAACTCGGCATTTTTATATTTGGTGCCGAAGGTCGGACTCGAACCGACACGAAGGTTGCCCCTCAACAGTTTTTGAGACTGCCGCGTCTACCATTCCGCCACTTCGGCCAAAAAACCTATGGTGCCGAGGCCCAGAATTGAACTGGGGACACGCGGATTTTCAGTCCGCTGCTCTACCAACTGAGCTACCTCGGCACAAAGTTATTGTAGATTTTACCCTCGTTTGCTGTCAAGCAAAACGCTTTAACTCTATGTCTGCCCGCCAGGTCTGGCTAAGGAGATGCCAGCAGCACATAAAGGGCATTCTTCTGGAGCATAGGTTGGGGTGGCAACCTGAAGGCAGCTGAAGAAGGGCACACCGAATTCTACGTTTTGCTCAGCCCGGTTAACCAGCACACCAACTCCGATAACTATGCCGCCTAGTTTAGTGACAGCTTGCATAACTTCAGTAATGGAGCTGCCGGTAGTCAAGATATCATCGACAATCAGAACATGGTCGCCAGCGTTGATGGTGAAGCCACGGCGAAAAACTCTTTCCTTGCCTTCTTTCTCAGCGAATATGCCTTTTATACCCAGTTGCCTGGCAACTTCAAAAGCGAGGATAATGCCACCCGTGGTTGGTCCGGCAACTACCTGGATTTTGTATTCCTTGAAGTGCTCAACAATGAGTCGGCAGAGCTGCTCAGTATAATGAGGGTATTGCAAAACACAGAACTTCTCCCAGTATACTGGTGAATGCAGACCTGAAGTAAGCAGAAAATGGCCCTCTAGCATAGCTCCAGCATCTTGGAAGATTTTCATTACTTGTTTGGACATGGCATCTTCATGGCCAAGCTAGGTTTAGCAAGCTCAGCCATCTGTTCAGCTACATTTAGAGTATAGTGTTTTATGGTTCTCCACTTGGGAGGTGGCCAGTAGGTGAGCCAAGCTTTACCAACGATATCTTCAAGTGGTACCGTCCAGCCAGTATGAGAGTCGGCGCTGTTGTTGCGATTGTCGCCAAGAACAAAGTAATGGTCGGTGGGAATTTTTTGAGAGGGAAAGACATAATCAGGCGGCTCTAAAATATAGGGCTCGACTAAAGGGGTACCGTTAACAAACACAGTGTTGCTATTGATTTCCACAGTGTCACCAGGTAAAGCGATAATTCGCTTGATAAGAGCGGAGTTAGAGTCGCGCGGAGAATGAAGGACAATTACCTCGCCGCGCTGAGGGCTGCGAAAGAAATAAGAGGCCTTATTGACTATAATATACTCGCCATGGTGAATGTTAGGTAACATGCATAAGCCGTACACTTTATAGCTTCCCACTGTAGCTTGAAGAAGGGCGAAGATAGCCACAGCGATGACAATGATTATAATGATATCGCGAAGAAACTTCATTTAATTTAACCACAGTTAAGGATTCATTCTTAGTGCTTGCCATTATATTCTATATGAGCCTTTTTATGCTACCTCTGAGGCTAAACTAAAAAGCCAGCTTGCCGTTATATATAGTAGTTGTTGGTAGCTATATAATAGCATGATGAAAAGAGGTGGTGGTTGTGGATAATTAAGGAAAGCGATTGTATATGGAAAATAACGAATTAGTGGAGGTTTAAATGAGAAAGCTTTGGTTATTGCTATACAGTTTGGTGTTAGTTGTGGTTCTGGTGGGGGCTGGTGGCTGTGTGCCAGCGAAAGTTGAGCCGGGCCCTTTACCTTCTATTTCTGCTTGGGCGGAAGCAGTGGACTTTGGTGAGCACTTTGGTCTGATATGTGGCCAGCAGGATATTGGCTTATGGGTGACTGGTGAAGGTAAAGTGATTGCGGTTCCTGATATTGCTTTGCTGTGTCTCGGTGTAGAAGCTGAGGCAGAAACTGTGGCTGAAGCACAGCGAGAGGCGGCTGAGGCTATGGATGAGGTTATGAAGGTGTTGAAGAGTAGCGGTGTGCCTGAAAAGGATGTTCAAACGCAGCGGTTCAGTATTTACCCAGTGCGCAGATGGATTAAGATGGAGGATAGGGAGGAAATCATTGGCTATAGGGTGACTAATATAGTTGTTGCCAAGATAAGGGTAATAGATAAAACTGGCACTATTATTGATGCTATAGCTGAAGCTGGCGGTGATTTGACTCGGATTGAGAGTATAAGCTTTACTGTTGATGACCCGACGCCTTACCATAAAGAGGCACGAGAGAAGGCAGTGGAGAATGCTATGGCGAAAGCAGAGCAGATAGCTGATGTTGCTGGAATTGAATTAGGCAAGCTAATCTATGTTTCTGAGGGCTCTACTTATGTGCCACCAGTAAGAGACCTTTATGAGGCAGAGGCAGCGGCTCCAGTCCCTTCACCAACTCCTATTAGCCCTGGGGAACTGGAATTTCAAATCACTGTCCAGATGGTTTACGAGATTGATTGAGGTCCAATGACCTTAACCTTGCCAGTCCCTTCCTAATGGAGGAGGGCTGTTTTCATAATGTAGCGGTTGTTTGCACTTTGGAAAGGCGTGGTGTTACAATGTGACATCGAAGCTATGGTGCTCAGCGACCGAACAATCAAAGAGGAAATCGCTAAGGGTAGGATTGTTATTGAGCCTTTAGCTTTAAGTTGCATTCAGCCAGCTAGTATTGACCTTCACCTGGATAAAAAGCTTCTTGTCTTCAGGAGACAGCGGTATCCCTCTTATATCGATATCAGACAAAATCTGAGCGATTTGAACGAATTAGTGGAGATTGATGAAGATAATGCTTTTTTCCTTAATCCTGCGGAATTCGTCCTTGCCAGCACTTTAGAGTTACTCACTCTGCCTGATGACATAGTTGGTCGGCTCGAGGGCAAAAGCTCTTTGGGAAGAATTGGTCTCTTAATCCATTCCACCGCTGGCTATGTTGACCCAGGTTGGCAAGGGCATCTTACCCTCGAACTGTCTAATGTTGCTAAATTACCAATTGCTCTCTATTATAAGATGGAAATTGGACAAATCTCTTTTCTTCAGCTAACCTCTCCTGTGGACAGGCCGTATGGGTCACCCGGGTTAGGGAGTAGATATCAGGGGCAGACCGAGCCTACTGCCAGTAGATATTATGAGGATTTTAGGAAGGAGTTATAAGTGTTAGCTCGCCCTGTAGACTTTATGGGATGTGCTTTATCGCTGGCTGAGTTGGCTTTGGGTTACACTAGCCCTAACCCGGCAGTGGGAGCCGTGGTTGTTAGAGACGGGGTAGTTGTCGGCTTAGGGCATACACAGTCACCAGGTTCAGCTCACGCCGAAGTGATGGCACTTCAGCAGGCTGGAGATAGGGCTAAAGGGGCAACAATGTATGTTACCTTAGAGCCTTGCTGCTACCAGGGGCGTACTCCACCGTGTACTCAAGCTGTGATTGATGCTGGTATTTCGGAGGTTCATGTAGCATTGCTTGATCCTAATCCCTTGGTCTCAGGGAAAGGGCTGAGGAGGTTGGAGGAAGCCGGTATAAAGGCTTTTGTCGGTGAGTATGAGCAGAGAGCTTGGGAGATAAACGAAGGTTATATTAAATTTATTACTACAGGTTTGCCTTTTGTTATTGCTAAATTTGCCATGAGTCTTGATGGTAAAATCGCTACTGAAAATGGTGATTCAAAGTGGATAAGTAGCGATGAAGCTAGAAACTATGTCCATCACTTGCGCCATATAGTTGATGCTATTATGGTAGGGGCAAATACTATAGTTGTTGATGATCCTCAGCTTTCAGCAAGGGGATGTGGTGGGAAAGGAGGCAAAACTAGGTTGCAGCCATTGAGGGTAATCGTTGATGGTAGAGGGCGGACACCATTATCAGCTCAGGTTTTTGAGGAACCAGGGAAAACTCTTATTGCTGTAGCTAAACCTTTTGATACAAAAAAGGCGGAGGATTTTAGGAAAGCTGGTGCTGAAGTTGTAGATTTACCGTCTGAGCTAGATATAATAGACTTGGCAGAGTTGCTAAATGTGTTGGGAAAACGGCAGATTACCAGTGTTCTAGTGGAAGGGGGAAGCAAGCTCTTCGGTTTACTCTTTGACCGTGGTCTAGTAGATAAAGTTCTGGCTTTTATTTCCCCGATCATAATCGGGGGGGATGGTGCCAAGAGTGCTGTAGGTGGTAAGGGAGTCAATATGGTTGCTGAAGCTCTTCGTTTAAGTCGGGTGAAGATAGACCAGTTTGGTGATGAGGTTTTAATTAGTGGATATGTAGGTGGAAGATAGAGTGTTTACCGGGATAATTGAGGAGATTGGTATAGTCAAGGGAGCAGGCCCTGATCATTTGGTCGTTGGGGCTAAGAAGGTGCTTGAGGATACTAAACCAGGTGACAGCATCGCTATCAATGGAGCTTGCCTGACAGTGACCTCGGTAAATAATGATGGTTTTTCTGTTGGTATTATGCCTGAGACAGCTCGGCGCACCAATCTTGGTAGGCTTCATTACGGTGACTTGGTGAATTTGGAAAGGGCTATGTCGTCTGGCGGTCGTTTTGGTGGACATTTGGTACAGGGACATGTGGACGGCATTGGCGAGGTAATTGCATTCGCGCCTGAAGATGGAGCTGTTATTGTCAGAATTTCAGCGTCTGCTGAGCTGATGCCCTATATAGTGAATAAGGGCTTCATCGCTGTTGAGGGTGTTAGCCTTACCGTTATTAATTATGATGCTTTTTCGTTTTCAGCCTCTTTAGTGGCTTATACTCTGCAGCATACCACATTAGGTAGCAAAAAGCCTGGTGACATAGTTAACCTTGAGGTAGATATTATTGCCAAGTATGTTGAGCGGCTTAGACAAATGGCTAGTCGGGGTGTAACGTTAGATTTTCTTGAAGAGCACGGTTTTTTGAAAGCGGGGTGAAAGTCTGATGGCGTTGTCTACTATTCCAGAGGTGATTGAGGATATAAAAGCTGGCAAATTTATTATCATTGTTGATGATGAGAACCGTGAGAATGAAGGTGACCTGGTAATAGCTGCGGAGAAGGTTACTCCGGAAGCAATCAATTTTATGACAAAGCACGCTCGAGGTCTAATATGTTTACCTATAGTTGGTCAGAGGTTAGACGAATTAGGAATTCCGCCTATGGTTCAGGAGAATACCTCGAAATTTTCTACGGCCTTTGCTGTATCTGTTGAAGCTAAAGATAAAACGTCTAGTGGTATTTCTGCCTATGACCGAGCGGCGACTATAAGAGCTGTGCTTGACCCCGATACTAAACCTGAAGACCTGGCTCGTCCTGGGCATATGTTTCCTATTCGGGCTAGAGAGGGTGGTGTGCTAGTGCGAGCTGGGCACACTGAGGCTATAGTGGATTTAGCTAGGCTGGCTGGACTTTATCTGGCTGGGGTTATTTGTGAGATTATGAATGAGGACGGCACTATGGCTCGTTTACCTCAGCTTGAAATCATGGCAGCTGATTTTGGAATTAAAATTATGAGCATAGCTGAGTTGATTGCTTACCGCTATCGCCATGAGAAGCTGGTGGAGAGAGTAGCTGAGGCTAAATTGCCTACTAAGTACGGTGAATTCGTCATTGTTGCCTATAGGAGTAAGGTTGACCCAGATGAGCATGTAGCTTTGGTTAGAGGCAATATATCTGGTGATGAGCCAGTGCTGGTGCGAGTTCATAGTGAGTGTATTACTGGCGATGTTTTCGCTAGTCTACGCTGTGATTGTGGTGACCAAATTGCGTTGGCAATGAAAAATATTGCTGATGAGGGACGAGGGGTCTTTCTGTACATGAGGCAGGAGGGGAGGGGGATTGGCTTTCATAACAAGCTACGGGCTTATGCTCTTCAGGATCAAGGGTTAGATACTGTGGAGGCCAATATCGCCTTAGGTTTTGACGCTGATTTGAGGGATTACGGTGTTGGAGCTCAGATTTTAGCTGACTTAGGTTTACATAAGATTCATCTGCTGACTAATAATCCCAAGAAGGTGATTGGTCTGGAGAGTTACGGACTTCAGATAGTAGAGACTGTGCCTATAGTGACATCGCCTACCCCTTATAATCTTCACTACCTTGAAACCAAACAGAAGAAGCTGGGGCATCTATTGGGAGTGGATGAATCTATCGAAGCTTAAACTGTACGTTAAGGAGGAGGCATTATATGGCTGAACATTATGAGGGCATGCTACTAGGGAAAGGGCTGAGGTTTGGTGTGGTTATCTCTCGTTTCAATGAAGTCATAACTACTAGACTATTTGAGGGGGCAAAAGACGCTTTTCTGCGCCATGGCGTTGATGAGAAGGATATTGATGTTGCCTGGACGCCAGGTTGTCTGGAGATTCCTTTAATAGCTAAGAAGTTAGCACAGACTGGGAAACACAATGCTATTGTTTGCCTTGGAGCTGTAATTCGTGGTGGCACACCTCATTTTGAATATGTGGCTTCTGAGGTGAATAGAGGGATTTCCCGGGTGAGCTTGGATGCCGGATTGCCGGTCATTCAAGGCATAATAACCGCTGATACTCTGGAGCAGGCTATTGAGAGAGCCGGGGCTAAAGAGGGCAACCGTGGTTTTAAGGCAGCATCAAGCGCCATTGAGATGGCAAATCTAGTTAGAGTTATCGAAAGCTGAAGATTAGTCGGTAACTTTATAAACTTTGTCTCCAGGTCTTACCCGCTCAATCACTTTGATGCCAACAGCATCCCCAGATTTGCCCTCGGTAACATTCACATTATTGATCTGCATGGACTCAACAGTGAGTTCAAGGTCTGTAGTATGCCCCTTGATGTGAATCTTGTCGCCGAGTTTTAGCGTGCCAGTTAGTGTGATGCCAGCGACTACCGGTCTGGCAAAGAAATCACTCACCTTACCAACCTCAATTTCTGGCATTTAAGGACACCTCCTCTCTTTTTTAGCCTAGTATATGTTTCTGGCTTTAATAAATCAATACTTTTGCGTGGAAGAATCTAAAGGTTATAACTGAGGCTGTTCAACTCTGCCTTGAATTCAAGCTCAGATTTGCTTTTGCAGCCTCTGGTAATCTTTACCCTGATTTGCACAAGGGCTCTCAGACTCTTTTTGCCCTCTATTTGCCTGAATTCCAAAGCTGATTTTCTGAACAGCCTCTTCAGTACCAACATTCTACTTAACTGCCCCTGTCTACCCTGTATACGATGCACTATGGTAATGATTGTGATAGTGAGGAAGGCTTGACATAGTATTTGCTAGGGGCATATTATAAGTAATATTAAAAGTATGATTTGGAGGTTGTGAGATGGTAGCTGAGAAATGGTCACCGCAGCCTTATTCTTACGAGGAATTGCTTTCTTTAGACCGTTTAAAGCGGGCAGTTATGAGCAGGGTTCTTGATAGGGTAGAGTCTATGATGGGAGAGGAATTTCCATTAAGCCCTGAACGGATAGCTGGATTGCTTAATGACGAGTGGCAACGAGCTAAAGAAGCAGTACGGTCTTCTCCAGCAGCCCGGGAAGCTTTTCGGGGGTATTTAGAGGGAGCTATTAGTGATCAGCTAGATGGCTTGATAAAGACTGATAAGGATGAGCTGAAGGCAATGGGGGTAGCAGAAAAGAGTTTGTAGGGGGAGGCAGATAGTTGATTTGATGCTGGGGAGGGTATTTTGGGAGGCCTCTCCTCTTTTGTTTCTCGGTGTGAAAGGCAGAGTCTCTAGTAAGAGAAGGTTTGAATTATGGAGCAATTAGAGAAGCGTTTAGAGATGTTGGATCAGCGTCTGGATAATATCGACTCTGTGGTTACAGCTTTGGTGGAGCGGGTAATGAGGCAGCCTGTCACTATTGAGGTTACTTGCCCTAAGTGTGGTAGTGTGATCCAGATTATGCTAACAAGTAGCACAAAGTTGAGTGGCAAGGGCTAAGCTACTCTCGGATTAAGTTGGAAAAGTCTAATATTGATTGCAGAGTTGGAAACCTGTCTGGTGTTACCTGGGCTATTAGCAAATCGTGTTATCACCATAAGGCAACCCCAAATTATAAAAAAGTGCTTTAAGCTAAAACGGTTATCTTATCTGATTTCTTGATAGTTTTATATTTATAGGATGGGCAGATAACTCTTTAGCTCGTAATCGGTTACTTGTGTTCGATATCTGTCCCATTCTACTTTCTTATTCTGGATAAAGCTGTTGAAGACATGGTCACCTAGGGCTTCCTTTATCAGTTGGCTTTTTTCGGTAAGCTGTATAGCTTCGTATAAGCTACCGGGGAGTGTGTCTATGCCTTTTTGCTCCCGTTCTTTTTGGTTCATCTCGAACACATTCTCCTCCGTCGGTGGCGGTAATTCATATCCCTTTTCGATTCCTTCAAGTCCAGCGGCGAGCATGACGCTAAAGGCAAGATAGGGGTTGCATGCTGGGTCTGGAGACCTGAGTTCTATTCTAGTGGCAGTCTCTTTTCCTGGTTGATATTCAGGCAGCCTGATTAAGTCAGCCCGGTTTCTTCGTGCCCAGGTGATATAGCAAGGGGCTTCATAGCCCGGGACGAGGCGCTTATAGGAATTTACCCACTGGTTGGTAATTGAAGTGATTTCTGGAGCATGTTTTAGCAAACCAGCCAGGAAACCTTTGCCCACTTCGGTTAGATGATAGGGGGCATCCTTATCGAAAAAGGCACTTCTATTGCCTTTAAATAGAGACATATGGACATGCATGCCATTGCCATTGACACCAAAGACAGGTTTAGGCATAAAGGTGGCATAAACTCCATGGGCTTGGGCTACTTGCTTGACTACTAAACGGTAAGTCATCACATTGTCAGCCATAGTCAGGGCATCAGTATAACGAAGGTCTATTTCATGTTGGCTGGGGGCAACCTCATGGTGGCTATATTCAACGCCAATGCTCATCTCTTCTAAAATGAGGATTGTTTCTCGTCTCAGGTCGGTGGCTATCTCAGGGGGTGCTAAGTCAAAATAGCCGCCTTGGTCTAAGAATTGTGTCTCCTCTGGGGTCTTGAAATAAAAGTACTCTAGCTCTGGACCGACGTAGAAGATGTAACCTAGGTCAGCAGCTCGCTTCAGATTTTTCTTTAATATATATCGTGGGTCGCCTTCAAAAGGTTGCCCGCCTGGCCAGAATATATCGCAGAACATTCTGGCAACTCCCTGCTCTCTAGGTCGCCAAGGTACCAATTGGAAAGTATTGGGGTCAGGTAGAGCTAGCATATCGCTCTCGTCGATCCGGGCAAAACCTTGAATTGACGAACCATCGAAGCCCATGCCGCTGTCTAATGCCTCTTCAAGTTGGTCAGAGGTGATAGCAAAACTTTTTAGAAACCCCAAAATGTCGGTGAACCATAGCCGTATGAATTTAATATCTTGCTCCTTTGCCCTTTTAAGGACATATTCCTTAGCTTCTTTCCTTTTTTCAGTCATAGTAGTTTCCTCCAATCAGCCAAAAGTCTAAGGTATTCTCTGGCTTGACTTTGTGAAAGTATAGATGAGGCTAGCTCTTTGTTCAAGAGTCGGCAACTTGACTGCTCACAAAAGCATTGATAAAATTCGACAATGAGGGGCGGTTAGCTCAGTGGTTAGAGCGCTGCGTTGACATCGCAGAGGTCACTGGTTCAAGTCCAGTACCGCCCATTATGGGCGGAGTTTCAGCGGAAGCTATTTGTTAGTTGTTCTCGCTACGTTCTGAGTAAGGTTGGCTTGGAATTGACCTCTCGCTTATAATAGCGTGGGGTTTTTGTTTGGTGTAGGAATCCAAAAATGACTTCGGAAGAAAAAGAGGCAAGATTAGAAAAGATGCGGCATTCAGCTGCCCATGTGATGGCTGAAGCTGTCCAATCCCTTTTTCCTGAGACTAAATTTGGTATTGGTCCAGCTATTGAGGATGGTTTCTATTACGATTTTGAACTGCCTCAAGCTCTGGTGGCTGATGATTTGCCAGTGATTGAAGCTAAGATGAAGGAAATAATTGCTGCTGATGTGCCTTTTGTTCGAGAGGAGATGGATAAAGCGAAAGCCCGGCAGCTCTTCTCCACTCAGCATTACAAGCTTGAGCTTATTGAGGAGCTTCCTGACGAGATAGTAACTATTTATCGACAGGGTTCTTTCATTGATTTATGCCGTGGCCCCCATGTGAATTCAACTGGTGATATTAAGGCTTTTAAGCTTACTAATATTGCTGGAGCTTATTGGCGTGGTGACGAAAAGCATCCCATGCTGCAAAGAATTTACGGTGTTGCCTTTGAAACTGAGCCTGAGCTTGAAGATTACTTAGCTCGGTTAGCTGAAGCAGGTAAGCGAGACCACAGAAAATTGGGTAAGGAACTTGACCTCTTTAGCCTTCACGATGAGGCTGGCCCTGGGTTGGTTCACTGGCATCCTAAGGGCGTTTTGGTGCGCCAGATTATCGAGGACTTTTGGAAGGAAGAGCATAGAAAGCGAGGTTATGATATCGTTTGTACTCCGCACATTGCCAAGGTAAATTTGTGGAAGACCAGCGGGCATTGGGATTTTTATCGAGAAAATTTATATTCGCCGATGGATGTCGAGGGGCAGGAATATATTATCAAACCAATGAACTGCCTGGGGCACATTCTTATTTACAAGACTCAGTTGCGTAGCTATCGTAGTTTACCGCTGCGTTACGCTGAGTTAGGTACGGTGTATCGTTACGAGCGGTCAGGGGTATTGCATGGTTTGGCACGGGTACGTGGCTTTACTCAGGATGATGCCCATATTTTCTGCCGTCCTGACCAGCTTGAGGCTGAGATAGTGGGAGTGGTGCAATTAGCTCGTTTTATGATGGACACATTTGGTTTCTATGATTATGAGTTACTTCTATCTACTCGGCCTGAGAAATATGCTGGGACTATCCAGGCATGGGAGGAAGCTACGGAGTCCCTAAGAAAAGTTTTGGAAGACCTTAAGCTTGATTACAGGATAGACCCTGGTGAAGGAGTTTTCTATGGACCCAAAATTGATATAAAGCTAAGGGATGCTTTAGGACGGTTGTGGCAGGGGCCAACTATTCAGGTTGACTTTAACTTGCCGCAACGCTTTGATGTTAACTATGTTGGCGACGATGGTTCGGAACATCGGGTGATAATGGTGCATCGCACAGTGTTAGGGAGCATGGAGCGGTTTATGGCTTGTCTCATTGAACACTATGCTGGTGCTTTCCCGGTGTGGCTATCTCCGGTTCAAGCGGTGGTAATTCCTGTAGCTGACCGTCATCTGGACTATGCTCATCAGTTGGCAGTTGAACTTAGGGGGGAAAGCATTCGTGTTCAGGTTGATGATCGCTCAGAAAGGATGAACCTGAAAATAAGAGAAGCTCAGCTAGGCAAAGTTCCTTACATGATTGTTGTTGGTGATAGGGAGCTAGCTACCTCTGCAGTTTCCCTCCGCTTAAGAAGTGCAGAAGACTTAGGCTCGCAGTCGCTTTCTGAGTTTAAGAATAGAGTAAAATCAATTATTGAAGATAAAACCTCAGACAAGCTTTGATTTCTTCTTGTGAATGTGATATATTTCCCCCCAATGATTCGTTATATGGTAAGGAGGTGAGGAAGGACATAATCAAGGAATTACGTGTTAACCGGCGGATTCGAGCTAAGGAGGTTCGTCTTATAGGAGAAACTGGGGAACAATTGGGAATTTTGCCGCTTGAGAGGGCGCTGCAGATTGCTGATGAGCATAATCTCGATTTAGTGGAAGTAGCACCTGCTTCAGTGCCTCCAGTGTGTCGGCTTCTTGATTATGGAAAGTATAGATATGAACAGACCAAAAAAGAGAGGAAAGCGCGAAAGGGTCAGAAAATTGGCTTACTCAAGGAAATTCGCGTCAGACCTAGGGTTAATGAACATGACCTCAAGACTAAGATTAGGATAGCTAAAAAGCTATTAGAGGATGGTGATAAGGTAAGATTCTTTGTAGTCTTCCGCGGACGCGAAATTACTCACCCGGAGCTAGGTTTGAGGGCATTGCAAAAAGCAGCGGATGATTTGAGGAGCGTAGCTGCTTTGGATGGTAGTCCGTCTTTAGTTGGGAGAGTTATGAGCTTGGTGCTTACCCCAATTTTAGCTAGACAAACTAAGGAAACAGAGGTCAAGGAAGAAGTTTAGATGCCGAAGCTTAAGACTCATAAGGGAGCTAAGAGTCGTTTCCATATAACTGGTAGCGGCAAAATCATGCGTGTTAAAGTTGGCAAAAGCCATTTGAGGCGTAGGAAATCAGCTAGGACTAAGCGTCTTTTTGATAAGACAATTCTTGTTCAGCCTTCGGACAGGGTTAGGGTAAAGAGGCTGTTGCCTTACGGTTGAAATAGATTGGCAGGAAGCAAGTGTCACGAGTTAAAGGTGGAGTAGTTACTCATCGGCGGCATAAGAAAGTGCTGAAGTTGGCTAAGGGGCACAGGGCTACAAGGCATGCTTTATATCGACGGGCTCATGAATCGATGCTTCATGCTTTGAAGTATGCCTATTGCCACCGTCGAGAGCGTAAGGGTGATATGAGGCGGTTGTGGGTTATTCGAATTGGTGCTGCTGCTCGGGCTGGTGGGCTTTCCTATAGCCAATTTATTGGTGGTCTAAGAAAAGCTGATGTGGGAATCAATCGCAAAGCATTAGCAGAGATGGCAGTAAACGACTCCTTCAGTTTTTTTAAGTTATTGACATTAGCTTCAGATAGACTTAAGAGCTAACCCCTCGCATACTAGGAATGGTGCTAAATCAAATCGAAGAACTTGCCTCTAGAGCTTTTGATGAGTTAGGCAAAGTCACCAATTCCAGGGAACTTGAAGCTTGGCGGGTTCACTATTTAGGTAGGAAAAGTAACTTAACACAAATTCTACGCTCGCTAGCAACTTTGCCACTGGGGGAGAGATGTGGAGTTGGGGCTCGGGCCAATGAGGTCAAAGAAGCTTTTGAAGCCAGTTTGGCAGAGAAGAAGAAAAGTTTAGAACAAGGTCTACCCCTTTCTTTGCAGCGTGAAAGCCTGGATGTTACTTTACCGGGGCAGCAAGTTCTTCTAGGTCGGCTCCATCCGACGACTCAAATACTTGACGAGATTTGCGATATTTTTAGTGGCATGGGTTTTCAGGTTGTTGAGGGGCCGGAGGCAGAATGGGAGTATTACAATTTTGAAGCTCTTAACATGCCAGTAGACCATCCGGCTCGGGACATGTTTGCTACCTTATGGATAGACTTTGAGACGGAGGCTGGTGATAGACCTATGCTTTTGCGCACTCATACCTCTCCAGTACAGATAAGAGTTATGGAAAAATCTCATCCGCCGATAAGAGTAATAGCACCCGGGCGAGTCTATAGGTATGAAGCCACTGATGCTACGCATGAATGGATGTTTTATCAAGTCGAAGGACTAGCGGTGGATAAAAATATTACCTTAGCTGATTTAAAGGGCACTCTATTTGAGTTTGCTCGCCGCCTTTTTGGTGGTGGGAGAAAGGTTCGATTTCGTTGCGATTACTTTCCTTTCGTGGAGCCTGGTGTCGAAGTAGCTATTGATTGTTTAGTGTGCGGAGGAGCTGGTTGCCGGCTGTGTGGTAATAGCGGCTGGATTGAAATCTTAGGTGCCGGAATGGTGCACCCTGAAGTTCTTCGACGCGTTGATATTGACCCGGAAGTCTATTCCGGTTTTGCCTTTGGCATGGGCGTAGAGCGTATTCCGATGCTTCGTTATGGCATAGATGATATTCGCCTCTTTTATAGTAATGACCTCAGGTTTTTAAGGCAGTTCTAGAAGTTGTAGTTTCTGGCTTTGGATATGGTTGTTATATTTCTCTTTTAAGGGATGAAGGATGAAAGTTTCACTTAAATGGCTGAGTGAGTATGTTGATATCACTGCGCCACTCGAAAAACTGGCCGAAAGGTTAACTATGGCTGGGGTGGAGGTCAATGAGACGCAGGTTATCGGCGCGGGCTGGGAGAATATAGTGGTTGGCAAAATAGTCAGTGTTGATGCCCATCCTAATGCCGACCGTTTGAGATTGGCAACTGTTGATTTGGGAAAGCAACAGATTACCGTGGTCTGTGGTGCACCTAATCTCGCAGTTGGTGACAAGGTGGTTTTTGCCTATGTGGGGGCTCAACTTGTAGATGGTCATACTGGAGAGATCATCCAGTTAAAGCCAGCCAATATTCGTGGCATTGCTTCTGAAGGTATGGTTTGCTCTGAGAAAGAGTTGGGAATTTCTGATAGACATGAAGGGATTATGGTTCTATCCCCGGAGGCACCTATTGGTGCTCCTTTGTCTGAATATCTTGGCGATGCAATTTTTGATCTGGACATAACACCTAACCGCCCTGATTGCTTATCGGTGATTGGCATCGCCAGAGAAGTAACGGCTCTTACGGGGAATAAGCTCCACATTCCTGAAGTTCATTATGGCGAATTAGAAGATGCGATAGACTCCTTTGCCTCTGTGGAAATTATTGCACCAGACCTATGTCCCAGATACTGTGCTAGCTTGCTTACTGGGGTTAAGGTAGCTCCATCGCCTCAATGGTTACAGCAGCGTTTATTTGCTTGTGGCATGCGGCCTATTAATAATATCGTCGATGTTACTAACTACGTGATGCTGGAGTATGGGCAACCACTCCATGCCTTCGATTACGGGGGGATCCGTGGAAAGCAGATTATAGTACGTCGGGCTGGGGAAGGTGAGACTATAACTACTTTGGATGGAGTTGAGCGGATTCTTAACCAGAACATACTGGTCATTGCTGACAAGGAACGAGCCATTGCCATTGCTGGTATTATGGGAGGTTTGGATACGGAGGTTACAGATGATACTACCACTATTCTGATAGAATCGGCGAACTTTAATCAAGCAGTTATTCATCGAGGAAGCATTAGCCTTAGGCTAAGCAGTGAGGCCTCGCTACGTTTTGAGAAGGGGCTTAGTAGAGACTTACCCCTAGTGGCATTAAAACGGGCTACTCAATTGATGCTGGAATTAAGTGGTGGTAAAGTAGCTAGGGGGCTGATTGATGTCTATCCTGGCAAGCAACAGAGGGAACCTATACTTCTATCTACTGCTCAGGTCAAACGGCTTCTTGGTATAGAGGTAGATGTTAGTGAAATGGTGAAGGTATTGAGGCTTTTGGGTTTTGGTTGTGAGCAAACCGAGTCGTCTTCACAAGTCCGAGTCAATGTTCCTTGGTGGCGTACTGATATCAACTGCACCGCTGACTTGGTAGAAGAAGTAGCTCGTATAATTGGATATGATAGCATTCCAACTACTATGCTGAGCGCACCGTTGCCAATTCACAAGTCAATGCCGATGCTGTCTCTTAGACATAAGCTACGGAGCACCTTAGTTAGTTGTGGTTTTCAGGAAGTGCTTACTTATTCCTTGACCAGTTCAGAGATGATGAGCAAGCTTTCACCTGAGCCTCACTTGATGGGCCTGACCCCGATAAAAGTGGCTAATCCTATGTCCAGGGAACAAGAATATCTTCGCACTAGTTTGCGAGCTGGTCTCCTGTCAGTTTTAGCTCGCAATGAAAGATACATGGAGGGTGGCATCAGGCTTTTCGAGATTGGGAAGACGTTCTTACTTCAGGAGAAAGATTTACCTCAGGAGAGAGAGATGCTCTGTGCCGTGCTCAGTAGTTTACAGCCAGAGTTATCCTGGCAGGGTAAAGCAGGGCCTGTTGATTTCTTTGTTGCTAAGGGGATAATAGAGACTCTTTCATCCCGACTGAAGTTGGTGGCGAGCTTTGAGGCAAGCGAGGATGAAGGCTTATACCCTGGGAGAAGCGCTCATATAATCATTGACAATAAAAAAATAGGTGTTATTGGTGAATTACATCCCAAGGTGTCGGAAGCTTTTGAACTTACTGAGAGTGCTTATCTTATTGAAATTGACTTAGAGAGACTATTACCTCATGCAGCAAGCCCTAAGAAGTATCAACCAACCCCCCGCTATCCGAGTATGATTAGAGATATTGCGCTATTAGTAGATGAGCAGAGAATCTATCAACAGATTCATACCATCATTCAGGATTCTCCTTTAGTAGACCAGGTTGCTCTTTTTGACGTTTACAGCGGTGAGCAAGTGCCGGAGGGTAAGAAATCCCTTGCTTTCAGGATTACCTATCAATCAGCGACACATACTTTGACCGATGAAGAAGTTGACGAAGTCCAGCAGCAGATTCTTGACAGGTTATCACGGGAGCTAGGAGCTACTTTGCGGGCTTGATTCTACTGCCTGGTTTCAGCAGCGTATCAGGTCAGGTTAGGTTAGCCTTAACTTCATTGAGCTTTTTTGAGAAGTTGCCTTACTTTGTCAGTTATCTCTTCTAGTGGTAAAAGACACGTCTGTTTTTCCTTGCGCCATTTTATCTCTACACTCTGGCTCTGCAAGGTACGTGGGCTTAAAGTTAAACGAAGGGGTATTCCTAGAAGGTCGGCATCATTGAATTTAACTCCTGGGGATTCATCGCGGTCATCGAAAAGCACCTCAAAGTTTTCCACTATTAAGTCTTCATATAGTTTCTCTGCAGCTTCGGCGACCTCAGGGTTTTCTGAATGCAGAGCGCAGAGATAGATATGGTAGGGGGCGATGGCTAGCGGCCAGATGATACCTTTGTCATCGTGACTCTGCTCTACTGCGGCTGCCAATAGTCTTCCCAGCCCAATGCCGTAGCAACCCATGATGATTGGTCGTGATACACTATTTTGGTCTAGGAAGAAGGCACCTAACTTCTCACTGAGAAAGGTGCCCAGTTTGAAGACATGACCTATCTCAACGCCATGTGTGGACACAAGTTTGCCGTTGCATTTAAGGCAACTATCACCGGAGCGAGCTACAGCGATGTCAGCAATAAGGTCAACCTTGAAATCACGGGGATAGTTCACATTCCTGAGGTGGGTATCTGGCTTATTGGCTCCGGCAATGAAATTGGAGCCTAAAGTTATCGAGTCATCAGCTATAATCTTAATTCCCTTTATACCTACTGGCGAGGCTGAGCCAGCCACTAGCCCGGCTGTCTTCGCTTCAGTTTCTGTAGCTAGACGCAATTGGAAGCATTTTAGCAAGTTGCTGAGTTTCGTCTCGTTAACCTCCAGGTCTCCTCTGATGACCACAAAAACAAGCTCACCATCTGCTGAATAAAAGACAGCTTTTAGGATACAATTTGTGGGTACACCAACAAAGGCAGCTACTTCGTCGATTGTTTTGATGTTTGGGGTTGATATTTCTTCCAGAGGCAAAGGAGCTTTCATTTCTGTTGTTGGCTTAATGCTTTGGGCTTTTTCTACATTGGCGGCATAATCACAACTTAAGCAACAAATGATTTCATCCTCACCAGTTTCGGTAATGAGCATAAACTCGTGAGATTCTTTACCTCCTATAGCTCCACTGTCAGCTTCTACTATTACAGCTGGCAACTCACAGCGGGAATAAATATTCTTGTAAGCTTGGACCATTTTTTGGTAGCTGCTATTTAAACCTGACTCATCGACATCAAAACTGTAAAGGTCTTTCATAATGAACTCGCGGACACGTAGCAAGCCGCCTCGAGGCCGAGGTTCATCGCGGAATTTGTTCTGTATTTGATAGAGAAGGAGCGGAAGGTCTCGGTAGCTCTGCACATAGCGATGGACGAGCTCGGTAATAACCTCTTCGTGGGTGGGACCCAAGGCTAACTTGTGTTCCTTACGGTCAGTCACAGTGAACATAGTCCTGCCAAAAGATGGGTATCTTCCTGATTCCTCCCATAGTTCAAAGGGCTGAAGCGCCGGTAGCATCAATTCCTGCCCACCGGCTATATCCATTTCCTCCCGGATTATGTGCGCAATTTTGTTCAGCACCCGCCAGCCTAAAGGCAAATAGGAATAGACACCGGCGGCTACTTGCTGAATCATCCCAGCCCTAAGCAATAGCTGGTGACTCAAGCTGTCAGCTTCTGCCGGAGTTTCTTTTAATGTCTTGCCGAAAAGCTTGGACAAACGCATATCTTTTATCCTTTGAACAGGGCTCCCGAATCTCTTTCGGGAAAGCCCTTGCTGACTATTCCATGCTGAACGGTGGATATTTGTCAGTTAAAAGGGAGTAATAACCGCCTACTCTGGTATACCAGCGAACATAACCAGCGACGAAACTGAAAGCCCATTTAGGATATCTACCAGTGAATAAAATAGCCCACCAGGCAATAACAATGACAACATCGGCAGCTATGCCGATAACGTATAGAGCAATCCACTGAGGTATAACCATAAAGGCTCGAAAGAGAGTAGTCAGCCGTGAAAGTTTCTCCTGGTAGCCGAAGCTGATGGTTATCGGATATTCCACTTTGCCCTCCTTTTTTATTATTCGTATAGGGACTTAGGATCTTCCTAAGGTCGAATTGTGCTGAAGAAACTTGGTCTGCTAACTTAGAGGTTTTTCACCTCCGCCATCAGGGCTTGCAAAAAATCCGTTTCGTCTACAGTACGTATTACCTTGCCCTTGCTGAAGATAGCGCCTCTGCCTTTGCCACAGGCGATGCCGACATCGGCATCTTGTGCCTCACCGGGACCGTTGACAACACAGCCCATGACGGCAACCTTGATAGGTTTAGTTATTCCCCTTAGGCTTTTGTCTACAGACTGAGCCAAGCTGATGATGTCTACCTCGGCTCGACCGCAGGCAGGGCAGCTTATTAAGGTAGGACCATGTTGGCGGAGATCAAGGCTTTTCAAGATTTCGTAGGCGGTATTTACCTCTTCACAGGGGTGATCACTAAGTGATACCCGAATAGTATCGCCGATACCCTCATGAAGGAGTATTCCAATGCCTACTGCACTGCGAACAGCACCTGTTTTGGGAAGACCTGCCTCGGTTATGCCTAAATGCAAAGGATAGGGTATTTTTTTGGCTATTATTGTATAAGCCTTGATTGTGGCGGGTACATCAAAGGCTTTGAGCGAGACCTTAATTAAATCGAAATCAAGGCCTTCTAATAGATTTATTTGCTCTAGTGCCACACTGACCATATGATTAGCTATAGAAGAATATGGTTTTGGGGTTGGTGGCAGGCTGCCGGCATTAATGCCAATGCGTATAGGCGTCTCTCTTTCATTAGCAGCCTGAACTACTTTGGCAATTTGACTCACGTCACTAATATTGCCAGGGTTTAAGCGAAGTCCATCAGCACCGCCTTTCAAGGCAGCCAAGGCAAGTCGATAATCAAAGTGGATGTCGGCGATAAGTGGAATGGAGGTATTCTTTTTTATGGTTGAGATAGACTGTGCCGCCTCAGTATCGGGCACGGCTACTCGGACTATTTCACAACCACAATCAGCGAGTTCCTTGATTTGAGCTACGGTAGCTGGTATGTTCCTAGTATCGGTTTTGGTCATAGATTGGACTACAATAGGAGCATCACCACCTACGGTTACTGTTCCAACAGTGATGGGTTTAGATAACCGACGAACTATCAAGGCAGCAGGCTCTCTCCCTGAATAATGCGTATAACATCATAATAGCTTATCACAAGAATTAGCAGTATTAATGATATGAAGCCGATAAGATGGACAAGTCCTTCTTTCTTAGGCGATATCCTTTTTCCCCGGCGGATCCATTCTAAAGCTACGAAGACGAGTCTGCCTCCGTCTAGACCCGGGAAAGGAAATAAGTTAATTATGGCTAAATTTATGCTGATGAAGGCGGCGAATTCAAGTAGGGGGCCAAACCCAGCTTTAGCTACTTCTCCAGTCAGTTGGGCAATGCCTATCGGACCAGCTAATTGTGGTGCTGTTCCTCTAATGAACCAGCTTACTACTTCATTTCGGAACAGGACGAGGATTTCCCAGCAATGGCGTATGCTTGAAGGGACTACCTTCCAAATAGGATAGGATTCGCGGACTATAGTGCTATCTATCCCAGCGATAACGACGCCAATGGCTCCTTGTTCTTGTGGTGGATTCCACCTTGGCTTCACATTGACTTCTTTTTGGCTAAGGTCAGGTTTCTGGAGCAAAATGTCTACTTCTGAACCAAGATTGAGATGGATGATATAACTGACGTCACCACGGTTTTCGATTGGGCGGTCATTTATTTTTAAAATAGTGTCTCCAGGTTCAATTCCAGCGCTTTGAGCTGGTGAGCCTAGAGCTACCTCCTGTATCTTTACTTTTTCTAACAGCATATCGTGAGGAATCATAAAGCTAATTGAGAAAAGGAATATTGGAAGTAAAATATTCATTAGTGAGCCAGCGCTAAGAACTAGAAACCTAATAGCAATGCTTTTGCTGGCTAGACTACCTGGCAATGTTGGGTCTTCCTCGCCCAGCAGCTTGGTGAAGCCGCCAAAGGGTATAGCATTCAGTGAATATATTGTCTCACCCCGTTTGAAACTTAGGAGCCGGGGAGGAAAGCCAATACCGAGCTCTTCCACTTTTACACCTGAAAGCTTGGCAGCGGTGAAATGCCCGAGCTCATGGGCAAGGATAAGTATTGCTATTATAGCGAGAAAAATGACTATCGTTAGTAACATAAGCTTCCCTTGTTGACGATTTGAAGTGCAGTTTCTCTTGCCCAGGCATCAGCAGCTAGAATCTCATCCAGGGTGGGATTGGCGATGCCTTGGTGCAAGCTAATGGTCCTGGCTATTATTCTAGCAATGTCAGGAAAGCTGGTATGCTTGGCGAGAAAAAGTTCGATAGCTATTTCATCAGCGGCGCAGAGTACGGCAGGGTAAGTTCCTCCCCTTCTGCCAGCCTCCAGTGCTAGTTCTAAGCAAGGGAAATTGGCATAGTTTACTGGCTTAAAGGTTAGTGAATTAACTTGAACTAAATCAAGGCGTGGCAACTTAGAGTTGGGCAATCGCTTGGGGTAGGATAAGGCATATTGAATAGGCAGATGCATGTCAGGGAAGCTGAGTTGGGCTTTTACTGAGCCGTCGGTGAATTCTACCAGAGAATGAACAATGCTCTGCGAGTGAATTACAATCTCGATTTTGTCGAAGGGGATAGAGAAAAGCCAGTGAGCTTCGGTTGCTTCCAGCCCCTTGTTAATGAGAGTTGCTGAATCGATAGTGACCTTCCTCCCCATTTTCCAAGTAGGGTGTTGTAGCGCTTCATCAGCAGTGACTTTGGCTAATTGTGATGAAGAGTAGTGATAGAAAGGACCTCCTGAGGCTGTCAGAAGGAGTCGAGCCACCTCAGCCTTTTCCCCACGGAGGCATTGCCATACGGCACTATGTTCACTATCGATAGGTAGAATCTGTGCTCGATGTCGTTTAGCTTCTGCGATAATGATTTCACCTGCCATGGCTAGTATTTCTTTGTTAGCTAGAGCAATCTTTTTGCTGGATCTTATGGCTGCTAAAGTGGGAGTTAGTCCTATTTTACCTGACGTGGCTATGACAACAAGGTCGGTTTCAGGATAGCTAGCTATCTCCTCCATGGATGAGAACTTTACCTTATCGGGTAGGCTGAGCTTAAGTGCTGAATAGGCTAGTTGAGGCTGGAACTCACTAATTTGTTTGGCTAATAGACTGATGTTTCTCCCACTAGCTAATCCTATAACCTTAAATTTGTTGGGAAAACTTCTTACTATGTCGAGAGTTTGTTGTCCTATTGAGCCTGTCGAACCTAGGATGGCTAATCTTTTCATAGTGCTACTCATAGAATAGCGAATATTACATAGTAGTATACTACAACTCCAGTAAATATGATGCTGTCGATTCGATCAAGGATACCTCCGTGCCCCGGGAGTAGCTTCCCTGAGTCTTTGGACCCTGTATTACGCTTAAGTAATGACTCAACTAAGTCGCCAAGCTGGGCGAATATACTGATAACACCGCCTAGAAGCGCCATCTGCCAGTAATTAAGAGGCAGGGGGTAGTTTAGCCAAGAGAAGAATGCATTCAAAATCAAAGAAGCTGCGATGGCAGCCAGTAGCCCACCTACAGCTCCTTCCCAGGTTTTACTTGGACTTATGGTTGAAGCTAGTGGGTGTTTAGCCCAGGCTCTGCCGATAAAAAAAGCGCCGGTATCATTAGCAAAGTTGGTGAGCATTCCACATAATACCCACTCTCTGCCAGCTTCTAAGTTTCTGAGGTCAACCCAGTAGCTGAGCATCCAGCCAATATAAAGGATTCCAGCTATTGTCCATGCCCAGCTATTGAAAGCCTGTCCCTTTGGAGACCGAAATAGAAGCCAAGTCAGTGAGATGACTATGGCTGAAGTGATTAGAAAAGGCGTCGTCGTGGTGTTTGGGCAATGAGGGCTGAGGACAAGCAATAGTGCCCAAGCTATGCCAAAATAAGTAAGTGGCTGTATCTTAGAGTGGCTAGCCATTCGGTAGAACTCGAGGCTAC
>DUEX01000079.1 GCA_011170325.1 Dehalococcoidia bacterium
GGTATGCGCTCTTACCAATTTCGCACATACCGATACAACCTTCCACACAGGTGACACACATCCCGCTTATGGGACACCAGTCACCAGCAGTCCTGTTCTTACTCAATGTAGCGGCTGTTGCGTTATACCTTGTCAATGTCATGTCTGACCTCCTTCTATCCTTATGCAAATTACATTATTTTTTGATCGCATCTCAATTACTAGTAAACCCTATGGCCTTGTGGGCCAACACTCTCTGAACATCTCGTGCATACGGGACATGTCTCTACTGGTACAAGGTTCTGACAAGCCCCGCAAATACCATCTATAAGGCTGCCTGCCGTGCAAGCCCGTTCACAAACCGGGCATATCCATTCACAACCACCGCAATTGCGGCACTCTTCGGGAGCGAGATCAAAAGCGGTTGCTACCCTCCGTGACGTGCCACGGCCAACGAAACCAAGCACGCCAACTCCCATCTGTTCTTTGCAGTAGCGCACGCAACGTCCGCAAAGGATACAACCCCTGTCTTTTATCTTAAAACGAACCTTGTTTATACCCATATTTGCAGCCATGTCTTGCAGCGTCTTGGAGTTGGGGCAAGAGCTAAGCAATAATTCAACAATTACCTTCCTGGCTCTCATCACCTTCTCTGAGTTAGTAAAAATTACCTGCCCCTGTTCCACCGGCAGGGTACAGGACGCTTCAAGGGAGGAGCGATCGCCTTTAACTACTTCAACCAAGCAGACACGACACTCACCGTAGCAGCTCAGGCCAGGATAGTAGCAGAAAGTAGGGATAGTAATGCCCATTTCCATAGCTGTTTCAAGAACTGTGCTACCCTCAGAGGCATGTGTTTTTATTCCATCTATAGTCAGTTCAACCATGTTATTCTCCCATTAGAAGACTATAACCGCATCAAACTTGCAGACGTCGCGGCAGAGACCACACTTGATGCACTTCCCCTGGTCAATGCTGTGTGGCTCTTTCTTCTCACCTGATATGGCCTCCTGGGGGCATTCTCTGGCACACACCCTACAGCCAGTGCACTTCTCTGCGTCGATTTTGAAGGTTATGAGTGCCTTGCATACGCCCGCCGGGCACCGTCTCTCCTTTATGTGCGCCTCGTATTCATTGCGGAAGTATCTGATACTGGACAGAACTGGGTTAGGCGCCGTACCACCAAGAGCGCACAAGGATGCTTCCTTGATGATATCACCAAGCTCCTCCAGCAGTTCGATATCCCCTTCCTTGCCTTTCCCTTCAGTTATGTCGGTAAGTATGTCCAGCATCCTGTCCAGTCCTTCACGGCAGGGCACACATTTGCCGCAGGATTCTTCTGTCAGGAATTTGATGAAATACCTGGCTATATCCACCATACAGGTATCTTCGTCCATAACTATCATGCCACCCGACCCCATCATTGATCCCACCTCTGTAAGCCTATCGAAATCGACCGGCAGGTCAATGAGACTCTCAGGCAGGCAACCACCTGATGGACCACCTGTTTGGATAGCCTTGAATTTCTTGCCCCGAGGAATTCCACCCCCGATGTCATAAATAATTTCCCTGAGCTTAATGCCCATCGGCACCTCAACCAGCCCCGTATTGTTTATCTTACCCACCAGGGAAAATATCTTGGTGCCCTTGCTTCCCTCTGTGCCGATTTGCGAATACCAGTCAGCGCCGCGGTTAATGATGAGAGGCACATTGGCCCAAGTCTCCACATTATTTAGATTAGTGGGTTTGCCATAAAGCCCCTGCAGCGCGGTGTGGATATGCTTCGGGCGCGGCTCTCCGACCCGACCTTCCAAGGAAGCCATGAGTGCCGTCGATTCCCCACAGATGAAGGCACCACCACCACGCGAGACCTTCACGTCAAAATCGAAGCCGGAGCCCAGTATATTCTTACCTAGAAGACCATAATCCTTCGCCTGGCTCAAGGCTATGCCAAGATTTTTCAGAGCCAGTGGATACTCAAGCCGCACATAGACATAGCCGTCGTGTCCCCCCACGGCATAGGCACCTATTGTCATACCTTCCAGGACGCTATGAGGGTTCCCTTCCAGAAGACTTCTGTCCATATAGGCGCCGGGGTCACCTTCATCGGCATTGCAGATTACGTATCGGATGCCATCCGTAGACGGAGCATTACGGCAGGATTCCCACTTTCTGCCTGTGGGGAATCCACCGCCGCCACGCCCGCGCAAGCCGGACTTTTTGATTTCTTCAATTACCTCCCGTGGCTGCATGTTGAGCAGGACTTTCAACAAAGCCGAATAACCCCCTATGGCAATGTAGTCTGCTATGTTTGTGGGATCAACGAGGCCGTTATTGCCAAAGACAAGCCTTTTTTGCCTTCTGTAAAATGGAACATCCTCTTGGAACTGCGCCTTCTTTCCGCTCACCGGGTCAACATAGAGGAGCCTGTCTATGATCTTGCCTTTCATAACCGTCTCCGAGATTATCTCAGAGACATCGCCCGGACTGACCCCTTGGTAGAATATCTTTTGAGGATACAGTACCATCAGTGGGCCACGTTCACAGAAACCATGACAGCCTGTCAATTTCAATTCGACTTGATCGCTTAACCCTCGTTGTTTCAGCTCGCTCTTGATTGCTTTGGCAACATCCTCGCATCCATGCGCATGACAGCCAGTACCTCCACAGATTGAGATACAGGGCTTTTCCGGCTTGTGCTGGCTCAGTATCCTACCCCTTAATTTTTCCAGCTCAACTGCTGACCTCAAGCTCCTCATGTCTCTTGTCTCCCGGTGTCTTTTTGAATTTATTAAGGACTTTCTTGACTTTTCCAGGGCTCATTTGTCCATGATACTCACCATCTACAACCAGGATGGGTCCTAAAGCACATGCCCCCAGACAATTCACCGTCTCCAGTGTAAAGCGCATATCATCAGTTGTGTTGCCAGGCTCGATGCCCAGCTGCCTCCTTGCTTCATCCAATACGGCCGGAGCACCACGCACATGGCAGGCAGTACCGAGACAAATGGTCACCGTGTGCTCACCCCGTGGCTTTAAACTGAATGCCTTAAAAAAAGTAGCTACACCACAGACCTGTATCAGCGGAAGTCCCAGCTGGCTTGCTACTGCCCTTAAGGTATGTTCTGGCAGATAATGGTATTCCGATTGTACATCCTGAAGTATAGCGATGACACTGTCGTGATTGCCACCATATTTATCCACTATTACTTTAACTTTTTCATAATCATTCACCATTTCATAAGCACCCCTCCCCGTACTTTTCCTGACCTTTACATTCCTATATTTTTACAGATATTCCTTTCTCAGCTAAATATCCTTTTGCTTGAGAGATGGATATTTCGCCGAAGTGGAAGATGGACGCAGCCAAAACTGCCGCCGCTTTACCGATTGTTACAGCTTCATAAAGATGCTCAAGCTTGCCTGCTCCTCCTGAGGCAATAACTGGAATTTTGACGGCTTCAGCCACAGCTTTGGTCATCTCCAAATCGTATCCTTCTTTTGTGCCATCGGCATCTTTGCTGGTCAAGAGAATCTCCCCGGCCCCCAGTTTCTCCACCCTCTTCGCCCAGTCAACAATATCCATTCCCGTAACTTCACCTCCACCTCCACTCCTGATCAATACTTCTAGCCGCGGCAGTCCACTTTCAGTATGATTCTTTCTTCCATCAATAGCGACGA
>DUEX01000008.1 GCA_011170325.1 Dehalococcoidia bacterium
CAAGTTCGAGGGTAGCCATATCTTCCTCTCCCTCTTCTTCAGTCAGTGTAATTTCTACCCCCTTCACCTGGCATGTTGGAAATCTCTCATCCAGAGCCAGAATAAAGGTCTGGAATTTGGGCACCTGTCCACTGAGACCGATATCGAAGGTCAGCACGGTAAACTCTTTTGCACCCTCACCTACAGTTATAGTCTTTTGGGAAGTTGTTACTCCGGCGCTGGTCACATATATGTCGTTTAACTCAGCCAACTCGATGAGGCTATCGATAATCTCAGGGCCTCGGTCTGGGCTAGGAAAATCTTCCTTAGCTGCCTCCAGCTCAGCCTCGGCTTGCCTAATCTCAGCTGCCAAGGCCTCTTTCTTCATTGCCGGCGCCGCAAGTACCGTCTCGAGCAGGGAAAGCTCGTGCTCCAGCTCAACCTGTTTTGCCGGCTGCTGTTGATAGATCACCAATAGCGGGATGAGGAGAATCAGGAAGATGCCGACCAGCAGCATTAGTTGGCTTACCCTGCCCAGCTTCGGCAGCCTGTCAAGCAAACTCTTTTTCTTTTGTGGTCCCTCAGGTTGAATCATTTATTATATCCTCCGTGCTACCTTGGCTAGTTTAAGGTTTAATACTAATACCATTTCCTTCTTACAAACCAATGTAGCTCCACCTTTTAAGGTCGCCCAAGTCACCATCAATGCCTTACTAATCATTCTTATCAAACCCATCAATGCTACTTAATGGTATAGGTTAAAATTTTCACCACGCGATTGGACGTGTCATCTTCACCAGGGAAGTTAAGTTCGCCTTCTCCGACTTCCCTCCAGTAAAGAGTACTATTTGGCTGCATGTCGACCAGAGCTTCGCCGACGACACACCCGTAAAAATCACCGTTTGGTTTCAGAAAAACCGCGCCAGTGTAGGCCATGATAAGGACAAAATCATCTGTATCCTGTTCCATATTTGGCTGGATATCGCAGGCCACTGTCTCGTTGTTTTTGTTCATGGCGATTATGCACCCTGACCCCCTCAATGAGGCACCAGGTTGAATGGTGACCGTACCCTCCGCTAATATCGTCTGACCATTCAAGTCTATAGTTGGGTTGGGCGCGATTGCAAAGTCGCCTGTCACGTAGACAGTACCATCAAGCCTACCGTAACCATTTCCCGCAATATTCAGGTCTCCGTCTCGGTAGAGAGGACCTATAGAAACCGGGTCAGCTTCGGTGCCATCCGCAACGCTGATTGTGTCGGAGGGATAGGGTGACAGGTCCTTAACCTGCCACCAGTAATAGTAGGTAAGGTCTTCCGCATCAGGCCAAACGGTGTCCTCGTTTATCTCGCAGCCATCAATGATCTCGCCCTTATTGTCGATAGTACCACTGTAGGTGACGTTGCCGCTGATGGTACAGTTTGGTGATATCTCTACATCACCGTTGCTGGTAATGGCGCTGTCAAGGAAGTTACTAAGGTCAAGCAGCTCGACATATGATTCAACCGTAGTGCTGTCTCCATCATCGCTGGTCGCTGTGGAAGTTATTCTGTAGCCCTCCTCACCTGCATTCCTCGTTATGCTGGGTTCCACAGTCTTATCGTTTATTTGGAATTGTGGAAATGAGTGCCCTGCCCCCTCTGCGGGTAGCGTGAAGTCACCATCATGTCGTATGTGCCATAGGACCTTCTCCACACCGGCATCGGCGGCGTAAAGCTCCAAGGTATTCCCCTCAACCACGCGGTTGGCATTGAGGCTGGTGGACATAAGGGTGAGAGAGGGGACTACAAAAAAGCCACCCAGAAGTAACAGAATCAGCACCGTGGGCAGTGCCTGCCCTGTTTGGTTCCGTAGTAATGTCTTCAGCAATTTCATCCTTAGCCTCATTTGGCTCAGCTATTCAGAAGTTGGTACTCTTTGGGTAGTCTCGTACTGCCGGCTCACTGTCGTCTCACCGCAAGTAGCAGTCATTTTTACGGTCAGTGTCGGGCTTTCGTAGTCGATAACCTTCGTGCTATTTGAAGGATCACCATCCGGGTCATAGTAGATATTCTCAGCTATTAGGATTTGTTCTTCTGGCTCGTCACCAACCTGCTTTTGTCGTATAAGCCTTTTCATCCCGTCAGACATATCTTCAAATTGATAAGTAACCGTGCAATTTGCTGAATTACCATCGTCATCCAGGATGACCCACTCGAGAGTCAAGAACTCCAGAGTGGTTACATTTACGCTTTGCGCCATCATGACATCGCGGGAGATCCAGTAGCCAGCGTTCTGCACTTGACGCAGGGCAACTGCCCAGTCATTATTCTGTGGGCTGATTTTCATTACCATAATTATAGTCATCGACACCACACCCATAATAGCACCCAAGATGGCAACAATGGTTATCACCTCAATTAGGGTAAAGCCTTTTTCGCCTCGCATTATCTTCACCTATCTACCTTATAATCTTCCAATTGAAGTATTGCCTCCCCATTATGCATAACAATGATTACTACCTTCTGGAGTCCGCTGGAAAGCTCTTGCACATCAGGAGGCCAATCAATGTCATATCCCTGGTCGCTCAAGTCAATAGGAATATCTGTCTTCGAGTAGTTCCCGCTAACGCTATAGCTATCGCTCTTTATAGACTCCATCTGAGATTTGGCCAAACTCTCAGCCGCCACTCTCTCCTGACTGACCATAACTGCCTTAGATGAAGTCGCCAGACCAGTGAGGAAAACGACCGCCACTAGCCCAAAGATTGCCAGAGCTACCAAGGTTTCAGCCAAGGTTACCCCACGCTCATCGTCTGTAGCCAATCTAGAGCCTGGCCATACATTGTTTAACAGCTTACCTATCATCATTCCTCTATTAACCTACCAGGCTGAGGCTGGAGTAAATGGGCATAAATATTGACAGGGCAATAAAACCAACCACCAGCCCCATACCTATCGTCATCGTTGGCTCAATCAGGCTGAGCAAACGCTGTATCCTAGCATCGGCATCAACTTCGTAATTCTCAGCTACTGTCATGAGCGTTCCGTCCAGATTGCCGGTTTCCTCACCGACTTTAGTCATCTCCACCATCAAGGGTAAGAAGACCGACCTCTTCCTCATCGGTCCAGCCAGACCTTCACCTTTGAGCATATCCTGCCCAACATCGCTCAAAGCCCTAGTTACCACCCGGTTGCCACTGGCTTGAGCAGTTAGGGTCATGATTTCAGGCAATGGTAGACCGGCCCGAAATAGCAATGATATGCTGCGGCAACAACGTGCCAGCTCAGTCGTCAGACAGAGACGCCCGATCACAGGCAGCCTCATCAACAACATATCTCGGTGATAACGCCCAGTTGGTGACTTGCTGTACATCAGAGCAGCTATGCCTAAACCCATAACTACCACCAGCAGATGCAAGCCGTAATTAGTGAGGAAACCAACTCCAGCCAGCAGCATTCTGGTCGGTAGCGGTAGCTCGCCACCTAGAGAGGTAAACAAGCCAACTATGGGCGGCAGGACAACAGTAACCAACATGGCTACCACCAGAATAGCCAAACCGAAAACAATGGCGGGGTAAGTTAGCGCCGTTTTCAGTTTATTCATAGCTCCAGACTGCCGCTCAGCATAATCAGCCAGACTCCTAAGGACAGTTTCAAGCCCACCGGTCTGCTCTCCAACACCAACCATCTTGCAGTAAATAGTGGAGAAAACCTGGGGATGCTTGGCTAAGGCTGCTGCTAAAGACTTGCCACCGCGAAGGTCGGCAACCACCTCAACGAGCACTCCCCTCAAGCTCTTGTCACCTACCTGAGATTGAAGTAACTCCAGGCTCTGCACAATACCGACACCTGATTCTATAAGCAAGGCCAACTGCCGAGAGAAGGTAGCCATCTCAGCCAGCTTGACTTTTCCCTGGAAAAACCTCCCCACATCAGGCAGAAAAGCCGCGACTGGCTTGAGACTGGCGACACGATAGCCAGTACTAGTCAGCATATCCACGGCTGCCTCTTCACTGGCAGCCGAAATCCTTCCCTTAACTATATGCTTGTCTTCGGTATAGCCTAGATAAGTATAATTCATAGCAACCTCATCTCTTTTGTCATTGCGAGGCACAAGGTGCCAAGGCAATCTTGAGGTGGGGAAAAGCAACCGCGAGATTGCTTCGCTGCGCTCATAATGACATTACTGTCACTACACATTTTAAGCCCATTCACATATTTCATTGACTTAATCTCCCAAATAGGCATTACGCAATACTTCATAAGGTGTGGTAGTACCGGCTTTGGCCTTGAGCATGCTGTCTCGGACCAGAGTTACCATACCTTCCCCGATTGCCTGAGCCCGAATTTCAGCCGCTGAAGCCCCGCTAAGTAGCAATCGTCTAATTCCATCAGTTACCATCAGCATCTCGAAGACTCCAGTCCTGCCCAGATAGCCAGTATAGACACAGGCCTTGCAACCATCACCACAAAGGAATTCACTGCGTTCTTCGCCCGTGACGCGATTATAGGCAATTTGCTCAACCAAAGGCACAGTGACACTGTGAGCACAATAGGGGCAGACACGACGCACCATTCGTTGGGCAACAATACCAATGACTCCGGAGCATATCAAGAAAGGCTCAACACCAAGATCAATGAGTCGGAACAGAACGCCTACAGTATCATTGGCATGAACTGAGGATAACACCAGATGCCCGGTAAGAGCCGACTGGATGGCTATTTGAGCTGTCTCGCTATCCCTGATTTCGCCCACCAGGATAACATCTGGGTCAAGCCGGACTATAGACCTAAGCCCAGTGGCAAAAGTTAAACCTGCTCGGGGATTGATTTGTATCTGGTTAACGCCGGCAAAACGGTATTCCACCGGGTCCTCGATGGTGATGATGTTACGAGATACATTATCCAGTGAATTAATCGCAGCGTAAAGGGTAGTAGTTTTGCCAGCACCGGTAGGGCCACTGATTAAAACCATGCCATATGGAGCCATAAGCATCTGCTCAAATCTTTCCCGACTTTCGGGCAAGAAGCCGAGCTGAGATAAGGACAAAGCGCCTAGAGATTTGTCTAAGAGGCGAAGCACTGCCATCTCACCATGAACAGTACTGATAGTAGCTACTCGGATATCAATATCTTTGCCAACGGTTTCAACCGAGAACTGACCATCCTGGGGACGGCGATGGTCAGCAATATTCATGCCACCCAAGATTTTGATTCGTGAAACGAGTGCGGCATGAGCACCTAGGGGCAAAGAAATCACATCGTGCAGAGTGCCATCGATTCGATAGCGGACGCGGAGCCTATCTACCTCAGGCTCGATATGAATATCAGAAGCCCGAGCCTTGACAGCTTCCTCAATGACAAGATTCAGCGCGTGGGCTACCGGGGAATCATCAGCTGCCTCTGCGGTAATTACCTCCGGAGCTGTTGTCTCTGGAGTAGTTCCCACCGAGCTAAACCGATTGGCAATCTCGGCAAAGGCCGTATAGTTGAAATCAATGGCCTCTCTAATATCAGCTGCTGCCGCTGGCACCGGCTCAATCCTTTTCTTGGTTCGAGCCGCCAGGGCTTCAATAGCCAAGACATCGTCAGGATTAGCCATGGCCACCTGCAGAGTGTTATCTACAATCGCCAGGGGGATAGCATTGTACTTCCGGGCTAAGCTCTCGGGAATTAACTGCAGCGCCTCCGGCGTCGGAGTCTGCCGCAGCACATTAAGCCGAGGCATACCCGGAAGCAGTTCCCCAGCATCAGCTGTGGACTCTACTGGCATATCTTTCGATCTTTTAGACATATCCAATCTCTTATCCTAGACTAACTTGACTGGATCCTCAACCTCGACAACTCTGATTCTCTGTTGCTGGGCAAACTGCTTTGCCTCCTGGCTAAGGTTAGGTGAGACGAGCAAGACTTTATCATGAATACCTATATCATAAGCTTTGGTGTCGAACAAAGACACGGCATCAAGGTTGACTCCATCATTAACCCTTATGATACCGATGCCCAAGGTATGAGTGATAAAACCATCGTCGTTGTAGGCTAGGATATCCAAAGTGTGCTCAACTCCAGACCTGCCCTGAACCTTGGCCTTCTCCTGGACTTCATAGCCAAGATTTTTCAAATGTTCCAAAAGCTTGGCTTTGGTGTCAAACTTGAACGGCTCCGTTTTCATCTGCGGTCGGGTAGAAGGCGTTGCCGAAGCCAAGAAAGTCTCCAACTCTTTGTCCTCGAAGACCTTAATTCGTTGCCGCAGGGCAAATTGCTTCGCCTCATGGGTAAGCCTGGGCATTACCAATAGAACCTTATCATGAATTCCAAGGTCATAGGCCTTGTCATCAAATCTAAAGACCTCCTCCAACCCTATCTCCCTACCATTACTATCAATAACGATACCAACACCAATAGTATAAGTGACCAAGCCATCGTCTCGTCGAGCTAAGATATCAATGGTATGCCCAGCTCCGGACTTACTCACACTATCGACTTTAGCTCTCTCAGTTACCTCATAACCCTGGCTCTTCAGGAATTCTACAAATCGAGCTTTAGGCCCGAGCTCAAACCCCAACAAATGCCTTTGCTCCTCATTGATTCTGTAAGAGTACAGGACTGTCTTCTTAGCTTCACCATCGGTGAACAAGATTGAGCATTTCAGGCACTGCCACTTCAGTGCAGCTTCGCTGAATATCTCACCACAGTTGTGGCATTTATAGTTGACACCTAAGCTTCGATAATCAGTGCCCAGAAACCTAAGCTCCTTGTTGCATTTGGGGCATATATATTTCCCGGCAGCCGCATATTCATCCTCCAGCCCGATATTGGCACAAGAAAAATGCTCCAAAACCCTTCCCTTAGCGATATTTCCCGAGCCGCACTTAGGGCAAATCAGGATAGGTCTCAAATTTAAAGACCTGCAGTGAGGGCAAAACAGAAGCTTATCGTGGAACTGCCGCTGAAGAACACTTTCATCAGCTAATAATCCCAGTATGGTTAGAACTTCCTGACTTGACACGGCCAATAGGCTTTCCACCTGAGGATAAGCGAAACCGAGCTCAGAGGATAAGTCAAGAGTCGGTTTGACCTCGCCAATATCCCCAGCCAGCATCTTGCTCACTAACTTCATAACATTAGAGTCTTGTCTCATCGTGTGAACTAACTCAACAATTTCAACCATCTCTTCTTCCCTATTAGGTCCGATTTACAAACAGCCTAAACCAAATACAACCAACCTGCAATACTTTTAGATAGCTTTTTAGTCATGTCCCAAGTAGTCAATTAGTCCTAAGTAGTCCCATTTTGCCAAGTAGCTGGCAAATAATCGTTCGATGATGCTAATCTCAAACAATCTGTGTGAGCCACTACTTGACAACGATATCGATAGCAGGTAAGATTATTGTTGTTTAAAACAACAACCATGTTGGGCTTTGAAAATTACGTAAATGTTCCTGAGGCAGCCAGGCAGCTAAGTATCCACGAAGAATCGCTACGGCGCCTTCTCCGATTGGGCACCCTGCCTGGAGAAAAGATAGGTGGCCAGTGGTTTATCGATAAAGAGCAGCTTGCCTTATTTGCGGCTACCTACGATGCTAAGACCGGAAGGAGAAGGCACATCATTTAGGCTTCCAACTTACAATCAGAGAGCCTTATGGGAAAAATAAGAAATATAACAAGCCTCAACCTACTGCTAACCCTAACACTGTTAATAGGCTTGTCAGTTCCGGGTACCGTTAAACCAGCTTTAGCCCATCCGGGCAAATTGATATGGACTATTGTTGATACCCCAGGCGTGGATAACACCACCATAGTTAGGCCATCGGAAATCAATGCTATAGCCATCGGCTCCGATGGTAAGACCTTCTATACTGTAGATATCGCCAACAGCAGAGTCTATAAGTCAACGGATAGTGGTGTTACTTGGAAGCAGACCATAACCGGCCGTCTGACCGCTGCCGGTGCTAACCTACCCGCCTGGGATATAGCCGTAGCTCCAGATAACCCAAATTTCGTGGCTGCAGTTACAAATGCCACAGGTGCCACAGGTCCGAGAGAGGTGTTCGTCTCAACCAACGGTGGTGATAGATGGGACAACGCTGGCTTGGTAGTGGCTGATAATGTCAGTGCTATTGACATCTCTATGGACTATGGCGGTGGTCGCCACGATATTGCTATCGGCACCAGGACTGGAGCTGGCACTGGCGCTGTGTGGGTACTGAAGACACCAGGCCTTGGTAGCTGGGTAGACCAAAGTATAGCACCATCTGTTGGTTGGACTGGCGGTGATGTGGTGGCGCTTAGATTCTCGCCCACCTATAGTAGCGATTCAAGCCTAGTCGTTGTCTCAGCTAATGCAACCGGTACCTTCCTTAGTCTTGGTATTCGGGATGTAATCAATAACACCACCACCTGGAACGGGATTGTCGGCTATCCTGCAGAGG
Organism: Dehalococcoidia bacterium; assembly: GCA_011170325.1. Classification (GTDB taxonomy): domain Bacteria; phylum Chloroflexota; class Dehalococcoidia; order GIF9; family UBA5629; genus W265. The sequence continues at coordinate 8,393 of DUEX01000008.1, forward strand.
TTGCTTTAGCTGCCGGCACCTCCGCCAATTGCACTCAAATCATAACTGCCGATTTAGAGCTGCCGTCTGACTTCTCAGGGCAAACGGCCAGCTTGCGCCGCTACTACATCAGCTATGATGACGCCGGCGCTAGCACTGTCGCTGGCGTTTACCGCATTGATGACACTACAGTTTACCGGATAACACCTCCCGCAACCGGCAGGATTTCAAGCCTTGCTTATTACGGCACCTATGCCAGTGGCAAGCTTCTGGCAGCTGAAGTTACCGTTGCCCCTACTTCAAGCAAAGTCGCTACCTGGCGGTCTTCAGACCCTGAGGCGAATCCTCCCTGTTGGCAAAGGTCAGATGCCATTAAGTCACCGACCGGCGGCGGCAACTCAGGCTATGCCAATGCCCAAGTAGCCTGGGACCCCAATGGCTATAGGGCTTACTGCGGCACTAGCTCAGCCCTGCTCATTAATGGTGCTAGCTGGCCAGCTGGTTACACAACGAGCGTCGCCCTTGATGAGTCCGCTTTCTCTGTGACTTTAGATGGCGGCGAAGTCTGGAATCAGCTCAGCATCATAGATACCGACATCAGCTTCCTCTCTGATGTCGCTGTCCTAGAAGTTCCCGAGGATTCTAAAGACTACAATGTACTGTACCTAGCTTCCGTAAATGCCAATGTCACTGTTCCTCGGAACTTCGACAGTGTCTGGCGAAGCACCAGTGACCCGCTGGGTGACGAGCCACTGGGTAGGACTTGGGAGCGGGTCTTATGCATTGCCACCAGCAACAACGGCACAATCCTCCGTCTCAACCCGAGAACTTCTGAAATGGGAGAGAGGAGTGAAGCCATCGTCTTCGCTGACCGCTTTACCGCTAATGTCAGTTACTCTCCAGACGAAGGTCAATATTGGCAGGTTCTGACTCCCAACGCTAATGTGACCGATTTAACTTTAGCCAGCGATGAGGTTATATATATTCTGGAAGGTGTATCTGTCTGCAGGGGTAGCCAAAGCGGTGGTACCTGGACATGGCAAGCCAAGGTTGATACCATGCTTGGCTCAGGGCATACTATAGCCACCCCACTCAAGAACCCAGAAAGCGAATCTAGTGGGGGTAATGAGGACTGGGTAATAGTAGGCGATGCCGGTCTAGGCCAGGTGGCTTATGCTGACTTTTCCAAGGTGCCTCTTGAATTCCAACCACCCCCAGAGGAACGAGTTATCGTGCCTGTCCCCGGCAATATGCATGTCATCGCCGATGATGAATTTGAGCAGAACAAAACAATCTATGCTGCCAGCCATGACCTCGTCTTCCCCCCTGCAAACCGCAGCGGTAAAATCTACCGCTGGGTCATCGGTGAGAGCACCCAATGGGACCAGCTGCAACCACCTAACAACGCCTTCTACGGGCTGGCTCAGCGAAAGGGTGTCCTATATGGCGCCTGGGATGTCCCAACACCACCTAATACACCTCCCGGCGTTGACCGTACATTTTATCCCAGAGCTAGGGTGCCACCACCCCCACAATGGGATGATTTGACTGCCGGGCTGCCAGCAGCAGGCACTGTCAACTTCACCCGCGAGCCGAGCTCACTCAAAATCTCAAACAACAATGATAACACTCTGTGGGCAATCGACAACAATCCCTATAATTGGACGACTAGAGTTGGTTGCCTCTGGGCATATGCCGATACTCTGGCCAAAGTTGGCCCGTGGACGACCTCACCTGCCAGTGGCGACTTTATACCTGTAGACCCAGTAACCGGTCGAGCCACCGAGATAAATTTCAGATGGCGTCAGCTTGCTTACGCTCTGGTATATGAGTTACAACTAGCCAAAGATGACGAGTTTAGTCTAAGACTAATAACTGCTGCCAATATTACTCCACCTGAGTCTCTGTCACCAGCATGGATATTAGCGCCTGGAGTTTTGGAAGCCAACCACACCTATTACTGGAGAGTTAGGGCGAGAGCAGGGACTACTGGCGAGATTATCCGTAGTCCATGGTCAGCAACTATGTTTTTCACAGTTAAGGCTGGCTTGCCAGTAACAACCGAACATCTTGGTCCTACCCTGTTTAACCCAGCTAATGGCGCCAGAGACATTTCCCCATCCCCGCATTTCTTCTGGTCACCTATACTCGGCACCACCAAGTATGAATTCATTCTGGCTAAGGATGCCGCCCTGACACAGATAGTAGCTAAGGCTACTGTTCCAACGACTGCCTATGAATATGAGGACAAGCTTGATTGGAACACTGTCTATTTCTGGCAGGTTAGAGCCATCGAGCCTATCCCTAGTGAGCCAAGCCCAATAGCTAACTTCATGGTAATAGCTAAGGAGGCATCGGTTCCACCTCCACCATCTCCACCATCTTTACCCATTCCGTTCTGGATATGGGCAGTAACTGCCATATATGCAGCTCTGGTTGCTGCCATCATTGCATTGGCTACAACCAACACTGTCTACGTTAGGCAAGAGACTACCACTGCCAACAAACCAAACCCTATCCTTGACAGACCCAAACATGCTATCGCCCGAATCAAGAATGCTATCACTGTGAAGATCAAGGGCGCCAGCTCTTCCGAGGAGTAATCTTCGACTTTTCCAAAATTTGCCAAGTATACCTACAAGCAATCACGCGCTGTTACACATCCTGACTTCCTCCAACTAGCTAACACCACCAGATAACTATTAGTATGGATATAACAATGGTTAGAAATGAAGCTAATGTGCCAAAACTTGATTGGTGGAATGGAACTACGGCCGCCTCAGCCACACTAGGTGAGACTACTTAATCTCCATATCCAAGGAATCCATCTGCTAAATACTAAATAACGCCTTCCTGCTTGAATCGGCGCAGCTCCTGTAAGCTTAAACCCAGAAGGTCACAATATACTTCCTCGTTGTGCTCGCCAATAGCAGGCGCCGAAGCCTTAATCTCACCAGGTGTTTCCGAGAGTTTTATCGGAATGCCAACTATTGGCACCTTACCTACTCCTGGGTGGTCGAACTCCACTATCATCTCCCGAGCTCGAATATGAGAGTCAGCAACTACCTCAGGAATAGTATTTACCCGAGCGCAAGGCACACCGACTTCATTAAATCGACTAACTACTTCATCAGCGGTCTTGCTAGCTACCCAGTTGCTGAGCCAGTCAGTGAAAAATTGGCGGTTTTTACTCCGGTCTCGGTGCGTTCGAAATCTGGGGTCATCAGCCAGCTCTTCCCTGCCCATGACTTCAAGGAATTTTATCCAAACACTATGGCTGGCGACACCCACATAAACATATCCGTCTTTGGCTTTATAAGCATCATAGGGAGAACAAAAGATATTAGCATTACCAAGCTGAGGACGTACCTCTTTTAGCACTTCATACTCAGCGAAGACGCTTTCCATAAATGAAACAGCCGCATCCAGCAAAGAGACATCAACTAGCTGCCCCTTCCCTGTCTTGTCCCGATTATACAAGGCAAGCACGGCTCCCAATGCTGCATAAATGCCAGCGCTGAAATCAGCAATATTCACCCCAGCTTTGGTAGGCGGTCCGCCGGGGAAGCCAGTTAACCACATTATCCCCGACATCGCTTGAGCGACGCAATCAAAGCCAGAACGATAGGCGTAGGGACCGTATTGACCGTAGGCTGACACGGCCACAGCAATGATATCTGGCTTAATCTGTTTCAAAGACTCATAGTCAAGACCTAATTTCTTATTCACACCAGGACCGAAATTCTCTATCACAACATCACTTCGGATTACCAGTTCCTTTAGTATCTCCCTACCTCTTTCCTTTTCCAAGTTCAGAGTAATACCTCTCTTATTACGACCAGTAAAGAAGAGATACATCCTTTGCCCGTCAGAAGTATAGGGTCCCAGCGACCTATCATCCTCTCCCCCCGGTCTCTCAACCCTAATAACGTCGGCGCCCATATCAGCCAGCAGCATAGCAGCATGAGGCCCACTCTTATAACGGGAGAAATCCAAAACTCTTATTCCATGTAAAACCTTTTCCATCCCAGCAAACAGTATACCTGCTTCCTTGTAAGACTTTCAACTAGTAAACACTCTACGCGGCTGCCAGCTCCTTCTGCAATTCGAACGTAATCCAAAAATCTCCTCAGATTGAGAGTATTGAGAGCTGTGTGTTATAATATCTAAATTTGAGGCGAGCTGCTGCAAGGCAAAGGATGGGCTTTCGCCCCAACTAATTTACACAACCCTTCTCAGAAGGATTAGTCAATAAGACTCAGGTTCAATCTGGAACACAAGGAGGGCAACTTAATGGCAGGTATCTTTTCTTATGGAGTCTATATACCGCTGTGGCGGTTAAGTCGAGACACTATAGCTGCTGCCTGGGGCAGGCACTCTTTTGGTGGTGAGCGAAGCGTAGCCAATCATGATGAGGACACAGTTACCATGGCAGTGGAGGCTGTTTTTGATTGCCTCGTCGGTACTGACCGTGATAGTGTAGACGGCTTATACTTTGCTTCCACTACAGAACCCTTCCAGGAAAAGCAATGCTCAGCCTTGGTAGCTGCTGCCAGCGATTTAAAGTCAGAGAGCATTACTGCTGACCACAGCAATAGCTTGCGAGCAGGAACCATTGCCTTGAGAGCAGCATTAGATGCAGTTAATAGTGGCTCAGCACAAAGCATAGTAGTTACTGCCTCTGATTGTCGTTTAGCTTATCCTCGTTCAGACTATGAGCAAAGCTTCGGTGATGCTGCAGTAGCTGTGCTGGTTAGCAATCTTGGTAAACCGATTGTCACCGTTGAAGCCAGTTACTCTATATCCAACGAGATGTACGATGTCTGGAGATTGGATAAGGACATTTATGTCCAGTCCTGGGAAGACCGCTTCATAATTGAACACGGCTACACTGAAAACACGTATAAAGCAATCTCAGGTTTAATGAAAAAGCAGAATCTCTCGGCTGAGGCTATTAGTAAAGTCGTGCTTTATGCGTCCAGTGTGAGAGCTCAACAACAGCTGGCTAGAAGGCTGGGATTTGATCCGAAAACTCAACTTCAGGACTTGCTGATTGGCAACCTGGGGATCTGCGGCTGTGCCCATGCTTTGTTAATGCTGGTAGCAGCTTTGGAGGAAGCCAAGACAGGTGATAGACTTCTACTAGCAAGCTATGGGGATGGTAGTGATGCCTTTCTTCTTCAGGTTACCGGTGAAGTAGACAAAATCAAACAGGGTAGACGAGGAGTAAAAGGTTCCTTAGCTTCGAAGAAGTCACTACCCAGCTATGAAAGATACCTTAGTTACCGTGGATTATTAGAACCACAGCCTGGTGAGCCTTTCCGCCTTTTCCCATCAGCAAGTGTTAGCTGGCGAGAACGCAATTCATCTATTCGTCTTCACGGCAGTAAATGCAAAAGTTGTGGGCTTATCACTTTCCCGATACAGAGAGTATGTTATAAGTGCCAAGCTAAAGACAATTATGAGGAGGTAAGGCTCTCAGATAAAAAGGGGAGGGTATTCACATTTTCCCTAGACAACCTGGCTGGTAGAGGCGATGATCCAGTAATACCGCAAATAATTGTTGAATCTGAGTTAGAAAATGCCAGAATATACAGCATGATGACCGATTGTGATACCAGCGAGGTTAAAATTGGCATGCCAGTAGAAATGACATTTAGAAGAATCTATGAAGGAGCAGGCATGTATAACTATTTCTGGAAATGCCGACCATTAAGATAAGGGGGGATAGAGCAGATGGAAAGTATAAAGGACAAAGTCGCCATAGTAGGCATGGGTTGTTCTAAGTTTGGTGAACGCTGGGATGCAGGTCTCGATGATCTAGCTATAGAGGCTGCCTATGAAGCCTACGAGGATGCTGGCATTGATCTCAGCGATATCCAGGCTTGCTGGTTTGGAACGGTAACTCAACCAGTAACCGGAATAGGAGCTACCCATGCAGCGGGCCCGCTGAAACTGCACAGTATCCCCATGACTCGAGTGGAGAACTGGTGTGCTACCGGGCATGAAGCCTTAAGGAATGCCTGTTTTGGCGTCGCTTGCGGAATGTATGACATCGTACTGGCTCTCGGCGTAGAAAAGCTTAAAGATACTGGTTTTCCTGGTCTTGGCACCGGCCGAGGTATGGACCCGGTATTAGAAGCACGGCGCACTGCCCCGGGCGCTTTCGCCCTTATTGCTACCAGATACTTCTATACTTACGGATTGAGCCCTGAAGAAGGCAAGACAACTATTGGCAAGATTGCAGTTAAGAATCACTACAACGGTAGCTTATGCCCCAAAGCCCACTTTCGCAATAAGATAACCTTAGAGCAAGTGCTCAACGCTCCTATTATTGCCTGGCCTTTAGGGCTTTTTGATTGTTGTGGAAATAGTGACGGTGCGGCGGCAGCTATTCTAGTTCCAGCTAGCCAAGCTAATAAGTTCAGAGATGACCCTGTTTATATAAAAGGTTTAGGGCTAGCCTTCGATTCCCTGATACCTCACACTCGTCCTCAATTCGACTGGCTTACCTGGGACTCCTTAGTTAATTCTTCTCATCAAGCCTATGAGCAAGCCGGGATAAGGAACCCGCGTGAAGAGCTTGATATTGCTGTAGTTCACGATTGCTTTTCCATCACCGAACTCGCCATCTATGAGAACTTCGGCTTCAGTCCTCGGGGCAAAGCCAAGGAAGATATTGATGCTGGCTTTTTTGAACTTTCTGGAGGGCTACCAGTAAACACTGACGGTGGTTTGAAGTGCTTCGGACATCCAATAGGAGCTAGCGGCTTGAGAATGACCTATGAGGTTTATAAACAAATACAAGGCAAGGCTCAATTACCAGAGCGCCAGCTAAAAGAGGTCAAGCTTGGCTTATCACACACCTTCGGTGGTCCTCCTCAGGTAAGCGCTGTAGCTATCTTGGGTGCCAGGCTTGGGTGAGATAAAGCAATAGTAGATTCAGCTCAAGCTGAGTTTGACATAGAACTAAGTATTATGATATTCAATGGAAGAGGGGTGAACCCCTTCTAAACACATGATAGGAGGAGATCATTAATATGGACTTCGAGTTAACTGAAATTCAAAAGATGTTTAAGGAAGCGATAAGAAACTTCGCTGAGAAGGAAGTAGCCCCAATAGTAGAAGAGGCCGAAGAGAAGGAGAGATGTCCTACAGAATTGTTCTCCAAACTAGGAGAGCTTGGCTATCTGTGTCCCGCCTACCCGGTAGAGTATGGAGGTGGAGGACTGGGCAAGATCGGCGATTGTATTTTGGTCGAGGAATTGGCCCGACTCAACTCTGGCGTCACTTCTGGGTTGATGGTCCAGGCAGGGCTGGCTACCTCACCTATCTTGCATCACGGCACCGAGGAGCAGAAACAAAGATTTCTGGTTCCAGCGGCTAAAGGAACAAAAATTGCTGCCTATGGCCTTACTGAAGCTAACGCTGGTTCAGATGCCGCAGCTGTTGAGACCACCGCCAAGAGGGACGGCAATAACTATGTCGTGAACGGTAGCAAAATTTACATTACCAATGGGCAAATCTGCAATTTCGTTACACTAGCCGCCTCCACAGATAAAAGCCAAGGGAGCCGAGGAATAAGCACCATTATTATAGATAGAAATACTCCCGGCTTCAGTGTCACAGAGATGAGAAAATTGGGACATCACTCGGCTGCCACCGGGGAACTTGCCTTTGATAACTGCCCTGTGCCTATAGATAATTTGATTGGAGAGGAAGGAAAAGGCTTTAGATACATGTTAGAGGCACTGAGTGGCGCCAGAATCTCACACAGTGCTCGTAGCCTTGGACTAGCTCAAGCTGCTTTTGAAGCGTCTCTTAAATATGCTAAGGAAAGAACCCAATTCGGTCAACCAATAGGCAAGTTTCAAGCTATCTCGTTCAAGTTAGCCCGTATGGCTACCGAAATAGAAGCCGCTAGATGGCTTCTCTATCGAGTTGCTTGGCTTTATGACCAAGGAGAGGAATGTCGCAAAGAAGCACCTATGACTAAGCTGTATTCCTCTGAGGTGGCAATCCGAACCGCTGAAGAAGCTATGCGCATTCATGCTGGCGCTGGTTATTTGGTTGAATCACCTGTCCAGAGATATTTCCGTGATGCTATACTATATCATACCACTGAAGGAACTACAGAGGTTCAAGAGATGGTCATCTCTAGAGCACTCGGCCTTTGAAAAAACTACAAGTCTATATAAGATGAACAGACCATAGCTTTTAACTTAGACGGCAGAGAATTGTTATAAATGTGTGGTATTGTTGGCTTCTGCGGTAAGCAATCAGCAGCTCCAATCGTTTTTGAAGCTCTGAAGCATGTGGAATATCGTGGCTATGACTCAGCCGGCATTGCTGCTCTGTTTAACGGGCAGTTGCTGGTCAAGAAAGACATTGGTAAACTTAATGAGATTGAGACCAAGCACGATCTAACCTCACTCCCCGGTAATATAGCTATCGGTCACACCCGCTGGGCAACCCATGGCGGCGTCACCTCGGCCAATGCTCATCCCCATTGCGATTGTAATGGCACCATAGCCGTTGTCCATAATGGCACCATTGATAACTACCAGGAGCTTCGCCAGGAGCTTACCAGTAATGGACATCAGTTGGCCTCGGAAACCGACACTGAAGTCATCCCTCATCTTATTGAAGACGAACTAAAAGGGGCCTGTTCCCTTGAGGCAGCCGTTTTAGCTATAGTTCCAAAACTCGAAGGCTCCTATGCCTTCCTGGCTATATCATCCCATGACCCAGGCAAAGTTGTCGGGGCTAGAAAAGGTGGCCCTTTAGTTATTGGCATAAGCAAACGCGGCTCCTTTGCCGGCAGCGATGCTTTAGCTTTCCCTGATTACGTTAATCAATTAATACCCCTAGATGATGGTGAGATGGTAGTAATGAGACAAAATGTAGCTGAATTATTCGATGCTGCTGGCAACAAGCTGCAGAAGACGACCAGACAGCTTGCCTCAAAATGGGGTGGCAGTGATAAACAGGGATATCAATTCTTCATGCTCAAGGAGATACTAGAGCAACCTCAAATTCTAGAGGATGCTGTGTGCCAAGACAAGGAACTGTTCACCGAAATTGCCTTGGATATCCTGAGAGCGGAACAGGTAATTGTCACTGCCTGTGGCACGTCAAGGTATGCTGCTTTAGTCGGTAGATACCTTTTTTCCAAAGTAGGTAGAAAGTTTTGCGACGTGGTCATGGCTTCTGAGTTTCACTATTTCGCTGACTCTGTAGATAAAAACACCCTGGTCTTAGCTGTTTCTCAAAGTGGTGAGACAGCTGACGTCATTGAAGGTGTCAAAAGAGCCAAGGCTGCCGGGGCTAAGGTGGTTTCTATCATCAACAGACCCCTATCTTTGCTGTCTGATATGAGCCACCACATCATCTACCTTAATTGCGGCCCGGAGCTCTGTGTCGCTGCTACCAAGTCCTTCTTGAGCCAATTGGTAGTCTTTTACCTTTTATCCTTCTCCATGGTTAACTCCTTTGACAAAGCCGTTAACGATCTCAAAAACGTCAGTAATGAAATAGCTAAAGCTATTGACTGGAACAATGACCAGCTTAATAAGCTCAGTAAGAGTTTAAAAGACAAGAAGGACTTTTATTATATAGCCAGGGGAATTAACTTTGCCATTGCTTCAGAAGGCGCCTTAAAGCTGAAGGAGATTTCCTACATTCATGCTGAGGGTATGCCTGCTGGTGAGCTAAAGCATGGTACTCTAGCCCTCATCGAGCCGCAAACACCAGTAGCTGTAATCTGCCCCGGTGATTATACCTACCGTGAGACCTTAAGCAATGCCATAGAAGCCAAGTCTCGCGGTGCTTACATCATTGCTATTTCCGACGTTGAAAACGAAGTCTATGATTTCTGGGTTAAGATTCCTAAAGTCGATGAACTTTTGTATCCCATAGTTACCGTAGTTCCCCTTCAGCTCTTAGCTTACCATCTGGCTGTTAGCCTRGGCCATGACCCRGATAGACCTCGCAATCTAGCCAAATCAGTGACTGTTAAATAGAGACTAATAGAGATTCTAGGGACTGMCAGAAGATTTATAGAAAGCAGARACTTATACAKAGGAACCCCCAGTTAAGCYGAACAARTCACAACCAAGCTCAACTAAGCCSAACCAATCAAGACAAATCTCGCCTTAAGATTTAGGATATAGGACACGATAAAGCTTCGCATCTGAATAAATAGGTAAGGCTATGGCAAGAAAGCGGACAGYCATTATTGGTCTCGACGGGGTTCCTTATCACCTTATACAAGAATTATCAGKAAACGGTACCATGCCTAATGTTGGCATGCTTATTRCCGAGGGTATTTTCAGGCAGATGGAATCATCTATACCAGAAATATCCTCTGTAGCCTGGAGTTCCATCATCACTGGGGTTAATCCCGGTGAGCATGGCATATTCGGATTCACTGACCTGGCTCCCCAAACCTATAGAACTACTTTCCCCAATTTCAATTCGCTTAAGGCACCCCCTTTTTGGCAACGGGATAAGGCCACACGGTCAATCATCATCAATGTGCCATCTACCTATCCTGCCAGAAGGCTGAACGGCGTTTTGATTGCCGGCTTTGTAGCTTTAGATTTGGAGAAAGCGACCTATCCACCATCGCTAGTCCCTCAGCTAAAAAGTATGGACTACCGCGTAGACGTTGATTTCCAGCGGGCAAATGAGTCCGTGAGCTTCTTCCTAAGTGACCTCAACAAGACTTTTCAGGCTCGTATCTCAGCCTACCGCTACCTCTGGCAAAACGAGGACTGGACTGTCTTCATGCTAGTATTTACCGGCACTGACAGACTAATGCACTTCTTATGGAATGCCTATGAAGATGAGGCTCACGCCTATCACTCTGCTTTTTTAGACCACTTCCATCAGATAGATGAAGTCATAGGAGAGATAACGCAGAGAATGCGGGACAATGATTCCATAATACTGCTTTCCGATCATGGCTTCGAACGGCTAGATAAAGATATATATGTAAACTTTGTATTAAAGCAAGACGGGATGTTGAAATTGGAAAATGAGCTGCCTTTAAGCCTTAAGGACATTGCAGAAGGTACAAGGGCATTTGCTCTTGACCCTGGCAGAATATATATCAATCTCAAAGATAAGTATCCACGAGGCTGCGTTGGGTCTCAGGAGCGAGAGTCCGTGCTCAAAGAACTGGAAAGCATTTTTGGCTCTCTGAAGCTAGATAGCAAGAGAGTGATAAGACGCTGCTACCGAAAAGAAGAAATTTATGAAGGGCCATTTCTACCCCAAGCACCGGACATGGTGCTCCTGGGCAATAAGGGCTTGAACCTTAGAGGCAGCATTAAAGCTAAGAAGCTCTGGGAAAAGGGGGCTCTAGCTGGCAAGCATTCTCAGCCTGATGCTTTCTTGCTGGTAAGAGGCAGCTTTGATAGAATGATTATGCCAGAAAGGCCTCGCGTATCTGATGTGGTTGGCATAATGAATGAATTGTAAGGAGGAGCGTGTATGAGTTTGCACAACGCAAACCTCACCTGCTGGAATTGCCCGGCTATTGACTTGGCGGGAAAGGTAGATTTTCGAGCCTGTGGTCAAGCAGTGGAGAAATTTCAAAAGAGCCTGGGTGAGAACTCAGAAGTTCATATTATGGCAGAGTGCAAAAGGCGCCCTGAGCTAGGTATCTTCGACCCAATGTCAATCACCTTCGAGGAATGCCCTGAATGGAAAGAGACCCCCTTCGGATACATACTGAAAGACATGAGGGTGATGATTCTAGGGATAGATGGATATCTCGGTTGGACGCTTGCCCTTTGGCTAGGCAGTATCGGATGCCAGGTCAGTGGGATCGACAACTATAATCGCCGCGACTGGGTAATGGAAAGGGGGGCTCATAGTGTTATTCCCATTGCCAGGATGACGGATAGGCTTCATGCTGCCAGAGAAGTTTTGGGAATCGACATCAATTTTCGCAAGATGGACATTATGGACCGCTCTCATCTCAAGGAATTCCTTGAGGAGGTAAAACCAGAGGCGATTGTCCATTACGCTGAATGTCCCAGTGCTCCATATAGTATGATAGATGCCGACCATGCTATCTTGGTACAGCAAAATAATGTCCTGGGGACATTGGGGCTACTATTCCTTATGCGAGATATTTGCCCAGAGACTTCACTGCTCAAACTTGGTACCATGGGCGAATATGGTACACCTTTAACTGGTCGCCCGCTCTTTGAAGGCATATTCCCCGCCGATGCTGTCCTTCACTGGCACGACCAGGAATGGAGCTTGGGTGGAGAACTCACCCCCAGAGACCCGGTCAGCTTTTATCATGTGAGCAAGGTGCAAGATACTTTCAATGTTTACGAAGCCTGCAAGTACTGGTGGTTACATTCATACGACATAATGCAGGGTGTCATTTACGGTGTACGCACTGAGCAGGTGGCTGCTGACCCAAGGCTACGCACTCGACTCGACATTGATGAATGGTTTGGCACAGTAATGAATCGCTTCGTGGCTCAGGCAGTGGTTGGCATACCCCTAACCCTTTACGGTGCCGGGGAACAGCTACGAGGCTTCATTGCTCTGGAGGATGCTATGCAATGTATGACACGGTTGATTTGTTCCCCACCGGAACCGGGACAGTATGCAGTTGTCAACCAGATGTCTGGCTACTACAGTTTGAGAGAATTGGCTGAAACGGTGACTAGAGTGGGACGGAAAGAGTTTCATCTGCCGGTAAAAATCCAGCGAGTGGAAAACCCACGGGTAGAAGCTGACCGGCATCCTTTTGTACCTATATACGAAAGGCTACCAAAGGACTTTGGCTTTGAGCCTAAGGTCCCACCTGAGGAAGCCATATACAACATGTTCGAGTTGCTAACTCAGCCCGAAATCAAAGAGAGAATCGAACAGAAGAAGCATCTGATTCTGCCTCGAACCTGGTGGTCAGGAGTAAAGAAGCAGGTGGAGAGCATAGAAGTCCTTGAGGAGGTTGAAGTACCAGATTAACCTTTGAGGGAAATGAAAGTGTGAACGCGCCGCTGCGTCTTACAGATGCTACTTTTGAGGAAGAGGTGCTTGAGTCAAAGATTCCTGTCCTGGTTGATTTTTGGGCTTCTTGGTGTCCACCATGCAAGATGGTTGAACCGGTGATAGCAAACTTAGCCCAAGAGTATGATGGCAAGATAAAAGTCGCCAAGCTACATGTAGACCAGAACCTAAAGATGGCTTCTAAGTACCAGATAGTGGGAGTGCCTACTTTTATCTTGTTCGATTCAGGTAAGGAGGTCCAGCGGCGAATAGGAGCACAGTCGAAAGAGCAACTAAATCAAATGGTAATACAAGCACTGTGACTGTCTCAACAGTCATCCCTGCCTACAATGAAGCACGGCGCATTGGTGAGGTGATAAAATCAGCAGCTCAATATGCAGACGAGGTCTTGGTTGTTGATGATGGCAGCAGTGATAGCACAGCCAAAGCAGCTAAAGATGCAGGAGCTCTGGTAATATGTAAAGAGCATGGTGGCTACATCAGTGCCATCAAGCGAGGCTTCAGTGAAGCCAAAGGTGATACTATAGTGATGATGGACGCAGATGGGGAACATTGTGCTGAAGACATCCCACGATTGGCAGCACCTATCTTATTCGGAGATGCCGACCTAGTTTTAGGCTCACGACCTCATATCGACCGTCTCTCCGAGCGCTTCATCAACTGGCTGACGAGCTTCAGAGTGAAGGTAAAAGACTGCGGCAGTGGCTTCCGTGCTATCCGGAGGGACTCAGCTTTAAAGTTAGAGCTGTCAGGTAAATGTACCTGCGGTGTCTTTGTCTTGGAAGCAGCTTCCCTAGGTTTGCGCATAACTGAGGTACCCATCAACCTTCATTCAATTTCGAAAAGAAGGAGAATTCTCTGGTCCCACTTTCAACAGTTATTCTACATATTACATTGGCTGATAAAGTCTCCGGTTCGAAAGTCAGCAGCCAACAGTAGATAGTTGTGGTCTAAACCTAATGTCAAGAATGAAGGAATTCAAAGATATGAAGGTTTGGCAAAAGGCAAGGGGGCTAGCAAAGTGCGTCTACTTAAGGGAAACTAACCAATGACTGCCAATCGCCGGCTACCGACCGCTGACTGTCGACTATCGACTATCTTAGTCACTGGCGGCTGTGGTTTTATAGGCACCAACTTGGTGCGGTATTTATTTAGCAAAGGCTACAAAATCAGAGTCCTCGATAACCTATCCACTGGCAAAAAGGAGAACCTGCTGACTGCTGATTATCAACTGCCGACTGCCGACTTGATAGTAGGAGACATTCGAGACAGAGATGTAGTCGAAAAGGCTGTGGAAGATATAGATGCTGCCATTCACCTAGCAGCCCACACCAGCGTAGTGGAATCATTAGACAACCCAGAGGAAGATTGGAATATTAATGTCACAGGCACACTTAACCTTCTGGAAGCTTGCTGCCTCAAAGGAGTGAAGAAATTTATCTTTGCTTCCTCCAACGCTGTGCTGGGCGAGCAGCCTCCTCCAGTTGACGAAATGAAAATTCCCAAACCACTTTCTCCCTACGGAGCTTCTAAGCTAGCCTGCGAAGCCCTATGTTCCGCCTATTACCACTCCTTCGGCTTAAACACCATCTCTCTCCGCTTCGCCAACTGCTACGGTCCTTATTCTGAGCACAAGGCCAGCGTGATTGCTAGATTTATGGACTGGGCAAGACAAGGCAAACCCCTTATAATCTACGGTGATGGCAAACAGACTAGAGATTTTATCCATGTGGACGATGTCTGCCAGGCAATCCATCTCTGCCTAACAGCTGCTGACTCGATAGCTGGTAAGATTTTCCAGATAGCCAGTGGAGTCGAGACCAATATTGATGAACTTGCCAAGATGATAAAGGAGATAATAGAAAGGAATGTGCCGACTATTTATGAGCCGAAGCGAAAAGGAGAAATTGAGAGAAACTACTCTGACATAACCAAAGCAAGGAGAGTGCTAGGCTTCAAGCCCAAAGTCACACTTAAACAAGGGCTGCACGATTTGTGGGAACGCTATACAGTCCAAGATTAGCTAGGAGAAGATATGACTTTGAAAAGGTTTGAGGCTCTTAAGCCATGGATAGAAGGAAAAAGGGTACTTCACATAGGTTGTGTGCAGCATAATTGGCAGAAGTCCTTGACTAATAGCTGGATTCACGCTTATATAGTAAAACAATCAAGAGAAGCAATGGGGATAGACATCTTGGAAGAAGGTGTAAGAGAACTTGCAGAAGGAGGTTATAAAGTTGAAACGGCAGATGCTGAAAACTTCGACTTGAATGCAGAGTTTGATGTAATTTTTGCCGGAGAATTAATTGAACATCTCGAAGACCTTGGAGGGTTCCTTGATAGTTGTAAAAGACATATGGGAGCCGAATCTAAACTGATAATAACGACTCCAAATAGTTTTGGAATAGTTTATTTCATCACGCGTCTGTTTGGAATCAGGTTCGTGAATCCTGAACACACATGCTGGTTCGACGAGCAAACGATAGGACAGCTTCTTAATCGTCACAGTCTAGAAGTCATCGAGAGGAAATTCCTGCCTATTTATTCTACGAACTTAAGTCGAACTCAGAATGCCGTCTTGCAAGTAATTGAAAGTCTATTCCCAAAGAGATTTCGAGCCACCTTATTTATGGTAAGCCAAAAGCAATAGTAAAGAGAACATTGTAGAGAAGTCAGGGCATAAACATTTCACCAAAATGGAAAGAGGAACCGAATGAAAGTCTGTGCAGTCATCCCAGCATATAATGAGGCACATACTATCGGCAGGATTATACAAGAGACCAGGAAATATATTGATACCGTCTTTGTAGTGGATAATGGCTCCAGTGACAATACTGCTGAAGTAGCTCGTCAGAGCGGTGCTGAGGTCATCGATTATTCTGCTAAACGGGGTTACGGAGCTGCCCAGTACGCTGGACAACAAGTGGCGATACAGAACGGTTTTGACTACATTCTACAGTTAGACGCTGATGGACAACACGACCCAATCTATATCCCAAAGCTCCTAGAGGCAATGCAAAGCGGCGATTATGACATAGTTCTCGGCAGCAGATTCCTGACTAAAAGTGATAAGAATTCAGATTTCAACAGAAAGATTGGTATCGTCTTTTTCTCTAAGGTTGTTAGCTTTCTAGGCCATGCTGAGATTACAGATGTTACCTCAGGATTTAAAGTCTATAAAGCTAGCAGCCTCAAGAAACTAAGCAAGCCATGTGACACGCACCCCGCAGTAGAGCAGATGCTAGAGATAGCTAAAAGAGGTATGAGCATAAAAGAAGTGCCAATTGAAATGCCAGCTCGGAATACAGGTGAATCACACCTTACCTTAGTAAAATTCGCATTCTATCCTTTCAGGGTAATTTGGTTACTTTTGAAAGCTATGCTTTTTAAATAAGCCAATTTAGAATGTCAGAAACACAGAGCTCTTTTGAAACAAGAGGTGACTTAAATCAAAATCACAAAGTTCCTTTAGCAGAATTAACTTGGTTACTGAGAAAATGCTGCATTAAGATGAAAGAAGCTCGCTGCACTTCAATCTCTTACGGAATAGAATCGCTAGGAATGGAATTATGAATATCCTTTTTGTGCATGAGGTGGAGTGGATTAAGAAGGTTGTGTTTGAAATGCACAACCTTGCGGAAGCTTTATCATTATTGGGTCATCAGGTTTATGCTATCGATTACGCGAATAGGTGGGTTAGGGCTAAGCCTCTCGATTTCGGAAGCTTGAGAACAACGGAATTTAAAAACATGGCTCGGGCTTATCCTGAGGCCTCTGTATGCTTGAGGAGACCCGGCTTCATTAAAATTCCTGGCTTAAGCCGCTTATCTGCTGCTTTTACCCACTATCTGGAAATCCAGAGAACTATCAAAGAAAAGAATATTGATGTTATTGTACTTTACTCTGTCGCTACCAATGGACTACAGACTATCCATTTAGCCAGGAAGTTTGGAATCCCCATAGTGTTCAGGTCCATAGACATACTGAATCAACTTGTACCCTATCCCCTGTTGCGCCCCCCAACTAGGATTTTTGAGAAAAAGGTGTACTCGAGCGTAGATATGATTTTAACAATTACCCCCAAGCTCTCCAGTTACGTGATCAACATAGGCGCTAATCCAGACAAGGTGAAATTGCTTCCGGTATTGGTGGACACAGATTTATTCCACCCATCGCCTGACCCCACTGAAATGCGCCAGAAATGGGGGTTTGGTGAAGATGATCAAATCACTGTTTATATTGGCACTTTATATGAATTCAGCGGCCTTGATACAGTTATCCGCCAATTCCCTAAGGTTATAGAACAAATCCCAGGAGCGAAATTACTGATTGTAGGTGATGGTTCCCAACGCCTGAAATTGGAAGCAATCGTCGCCGAGTTGGGCTTAAAAAAACATGTCATCATGACCGGGCTGCAACCTTACCACACCGTACCGCAATACATAAACCTCGCTGCTATATGTATAACTCCCTTCCTTATTACTGATGCCACCAGGGACATATTCCCCAGCAAGATAGTACAATATCTTGCTTGTGGGAAGGCAGTAGTAGCGACACCGCTCCCGGGTACGTTAGCTGTAATCCCTGGCGAGCAGCAAGGGGTGGTATACACAGATGGTGCAGATGAAATGGCAAATGAGATAATTTCCTTACTTAGGTCGGCAGAGCATAGGCAACAACTGGAACGTGCTGGCTTAAACTATGTGAAGCAAGTACACAGCCATGAAACTATAATCCGTCAGCTTGAGGCAAGGCTGGAGGAGTCTATCAAGGGAAAACATAGTGGAGAATTATCTAAACGAGTATAATGGTTAGAATATAACTTATCATTGGTGGTGCAGGTGCATCAGCAGTGATTCTGATACGGTATTACTCCGCAACATTTGCGCTGTTGACACAAATTATGCTGCTTGGCCAAGGCCTAAGCTAGCGCAAGGTATGTTTAATATCAAGACAATTAACAAAGGGTAACTTAATTCTATGCTAAAAAATGCACGAATACTTGTAACCGGTGGTGCTGGGTTTATCGGCTCTCATCTTGTAGATAGGCTCTCCTCTGAAAATGAAGTAATTGTATTGGACAACCTAGCTTCAGGCTCACTGGCAAATTTGGAACAAAGCAAAGATCACATTACCCTCATAAAAGGAGACATCCTGGATAAACCAATGATAGAAAGTATAGTCGCTGATGTAGAATTTATCTTTCATCTAGCAGCAAATGTAGGGAATATTAAATCAATCGAAGACCCTTATTTTGATATGGAAGTGAATATAAAAGGGACATTGAACCTTCTGGAAGCATGTTTGAACTCAAACGTCAGAAAATTTGTATACTCATCTTCGGCAGCTATATACGGGGATGCCATATATCTACCTATTGATGAAAGCCATCCCCTAAATCCGGAATCCCCATATGCAGTAAGTAAACTAGCGGCAGAGAAATATTGTTTTGCCTTTCATAAGGTTCACGGTATCCCAACAATCGCATTGAGATACTTCAATGTGTATGGTCCAAGACAAGGAAGTAGTCAATATGCTAATGTTATTCCAATTTTCTTTCGCAGAATCAGAGATAAGGAACCTCTTACCATCTTCGGGGACGGTAATCAAACCAGGGATTTTATCAATGTAAAAGATGTAGTAGCCGCCAACATCCTGGCAGCTGAGACCGAAGAGGTGCTTGGAATATTCAATATCGCCAGCAGCAAGTCTACTTCAGTGAATGAATTAGCCGACTATGTTATTGATATTACAAATTACCAAACTAAGCGTATCTATGCTCCACCTCGGAAAGGCGAGGTATTGCACAGCTTGGCAGACATCAGCGCGTCAAAAAGGTCTCTGGGATTCAGTCCCTCGATGAACATTGCAGATGGTCTACGGCAATATTTTGAATACTTAAAAGCACATTAGACCCTATGCAAATTGAATGGAGGTCGTTGGTGAAAGTCCTAATTTTAGGCATTACTGGAATGTTAGGGCATAAGTTATATCAACAGTTAGTAACAACATTCGATGTAATTGGCACACTTAGAGGTGGTTATAACAGTATCAGCAGATACGGTTTCTTCCAGGAATCTGATATAATCCCTAATATCAATGCTCTGAGAATTTCTCAGATAGAGGAGGTAATTGGGAGAATTAATCCGAATGTGGTAATCAACTCTATAGGGATAATAAAATCTGTGAGGGAAGCGCAAGATAGGTTACTTAATATTTGGGTAAATTCGCTGTTCCCACATCAGCTATACCAAATCTGCAAAAGAAAAGAAATACGACTGATTCATATTAGCACGGATTGCGTATTCTCTGGCAAAAAGGGTAACTACCGGGAAACCGATCCATCCGACGCAGAGGATATCTACGGAAAGACCAAATACCTCGGCGAGGTAAGTGAAGAAAGGGCACTAACTATAAGGACTTCGCTTATCGGCAGGGAACTGTCAACTGCAAATAACTTGGTGGAATGGTTTCTATCCAACCAAGGAAGCAAAGTCAATGGTTTCACCAATGCCATATTCAGCGGCTTCCCCACCATTCGCTTCGCCCAAATTATGGCTAACATAATTGCGAAAGAGCAAAATCTAAGCGGTGTTTACCACATATCATCCAAACCAATTAGCAAATTCAAGCTTCTTACCCTTATACGGGAAAGGATGAATCTCGATATTGAGGTTGAAGAATACACCGATTTTTGCTGTGATAGAAGTCTAGACTCAACACTCTATCGAGATAAAACTGGCTTTGAGCCTGCCTCTTGGGGGGAAATGATTGATGAATTTGCCCAGGACGCCCAACAATACCAACAATGGAGAGCAAAATGATTTTCCAAGATAAAACGATATTAATTACTGGTGGTACGGGGTCGTTGGGGAAGAATCTAGTTCGCAGAATAATGACCGGCAAATTAGGTATGCCTAAGAAGGTTACCATTTTTTCCCGAGACGAAGACAAGCAGTATTCGATGAGACTAGAGTGGAAAAATATGAAAGTAGCTACTGATGATGTACTTTATCACAATGCTGAAGAGATATTGGATTTTCGCATTGGTGATGTTAAGGATTATGAGTCAATGACAAGAAGCGTCAAGGAAGCTGAAATAGTAATACATGCTGCAGCACTTAAGCAAGTCCCAGTTTGTGAATACTTTCCCTATGAATCAGTAAAGACAAATCTTTTAGGAGTGCAGAATATCATCCATACCATTAGGGAAAATGAAAATAGAGTCGAAACAGTCCTTGCCGTCTCCACTGATAAAGCCTGTAAGCCAATCAATGTCTACGGCATGTGCAAAGCAATCCAAGAAAGATTAATAATAGAGGCAAACCTCAGATGCCCAGACACTAGATTTATTTGTGCTAGATATGGCAATGTGGCAGCATCGAGGGGTTCGGTTATTCCACTTTTCCAAGAGCAGATAAGAAATGGTGGGCCGGTCACCATTACTGTGAGGGAGATGACAAGGTTCTTGCTAACTCAGGATACCGCTTGTAACATTATCTTCGATGCGATTCGTTTTGGCAAAGCTGGTGATATCTATATTCCAGACCTTCATTCTGCCAATATCATGGATTTAGCGGAAATAATGATTGGAGACAGGAAGATAGACACCGAATTTATTGGGATTCGACCAGGTGAGAAGATTCATGAGATACTGATTTCCGAAGAAGAGATATCGAGGACGATTAGAAGAGGCAATTACTATGTGATTCGCCCAATTCTGACGGAAATACGGGGGGGTGAAATTGGTAAACCTGTGTTGACCAAAGAGCTTTCCTCTGCCGACTGGACAATGAACAAAAACGAATTAAAGGACTTTTTAGAGGACGAAGGGCTATTAGATTTCTGAGATGAAAATGAAGGTTATGACTATATTGGGCACTAGGCCTGAGATTATCAGGTTAAGTCTAATCATCAAAAAATTGGACAGATATTGCAGCCATACTTTAGTTCATACCGGTCAGAACTTCGATGACAACCTCAGTTCGATTTTTTTCAGCGACTTGGGCTTAAGAGAGCCAGACTACTACTTAGGAGTAAGAGCCGACACCTTTGGCGAACAGATAGGAAAAATAATCATCGAAACCGAGAAGGTCATCCTGAAGGAAAAACCTGACAGGATACTCATCCTGGGTGACACCAACAGTGGGCTAGTAAGTATTGTCGCTAAAAGAATGGGGATACCCACTTTCCATATGGAAGCAGGAAATCGTTGCTTCGATTATCGCGTCCCTGAAGAGGTCAATAGAAAAATTATTGACCATTGTAGCACTATACTTCTTCCATATACCTATAGGAGCAAAGAGAATCTGCTTAATGAGGGTATCACCAATGAGGCAATTTACGTTACCGGAAACCCCATATATGAGGTCATTGAGCACTACTCAAAGGGGATTAAGAGTAGCAAAATACTAAGCAAACTGAAGGTGCAGCCACAGAAGTATTTTCTTGTGACCATGCATCGGGCAGAGAATGTTGATGATAAAGATAGGCTTGAAAACATCCTCGCTGGTCTGGACAAGATAACTAAAGAATACAATTTCTACGCTATCTGTAGCCTGCACCCGAGAACACGGAGCAAAATAGAGCAGTTCAATCTACGGACAAGCAATAAGAACATCTACTTCTCAGCACCGTTCGGTTTTTTTGACTTCATTGCTTTGGAAAAGAATGCGTTATGCGTCATTACTGATAGCGGAACAGTTCAGGAGGAGTGCTGCATCCTTAGGGCACCCAATATCACCATCAGGGATGTAACTGAAAGACCAGAAACAATTGAAAGTGGTAGCAACATACTAACCAGCATTTCACCAGATTTGATGTTAAAGGCCGTGGAGATTGTATCGACCGAGAAGCGTGAATGGGAACCTCCAGCAGGATACTTAGATAGAAATGTCTCATCAAAAGTGGTCAAGATCATCCTCGGCTATCTTAGAGATGCAGTATGAAGCTACGTATAATTTTAATTAACCCAAGGCTTAGAGCATGGAGCCCAACTGTGTTGGTTCCTCTTGGGCTAGCATACATTGCATCTGTGTTGGAAAACGAAGGAAACGATATCGAGATCATTGATATGAACGCTGAGAAGGTGACCGACGAGCACCTGCAAAGAAGAGTAAGTGATGCCGATGTAGTAGGTATAACCGGCATGATTACCGAATATCAAGAGGTTTTAAGAATAACTAATATTATTAAAGAGACAAACAGGCATATAAAAGTGGTTTTAGGAGGTCCACTGGCTACAACAACTCCCCAGGAGTTGCTCCAAATATCCCAAGCTGATTTTGTAGTCATCGGGGAGGGCGAGAGAACAATAGCTGACCTTGTTTCTGCCATAAAGCAAGGTGACAACTTTGCAGACATTAAAGGGATTGGATGTAAAGATGGCAACCAAATCTCTATCACCGATCGTCCAGAACCCATCGCTAACTTGAACATCATTCCATTTCCTGCAAGGCACCTCTTAGATATGAACCGCTATGTCCAAAATCAGTTTCATAGCTTCAGTTCCAAGATGGAAGGATTCGGCGAAATTAAGAGCACCAATTTGATTACAAGCAGAGGATGCCCTTACAGTTGCACCTTCTGTTTTAGAGATATGTGGGGCTATAAATGGAGAGGACGAAGCCCGGAGAACATCGTTGAAGAAATGGAATTCCTATATGCAAAATATGGCATAAATGGCTTCTTCTTCAATGATGATACCTTTGTTCTCGACAGAAACAGAGTCTTTGAATTTTGTAACCTATTAAAGGAGAGAAAACTAAATGTAGTCTGGTTTTGTAATGGTCGAGTAAATCTTATGACAAAAGAGTTGCTTGAAGCTATGTATGAGGCTGGCTGTAAGGAAATTGCCTATGGCATAGAGTCTGGGAGCCAAAAGATGCTTAACTCACTGAAGAAGAGCATAACCCTTGAGCAAGTAAGAAATACAGTCAAATGGACAAAACAGGCTGGAATCAGTGCTAACGGGTATTTCATGATAGGATTACCAGGTGAAACTAAGGAAGATATTCGCCAGACTATTGGCTTTGCTGAGGAACTGGACTTAGGTTTTTACGGGTTTTCCCTGCTGACCCCACTCCCTGGCACCGAATTATATAATGCTGCTGTAGAAAAGGGATTAATACAAGCCGATATGGCCTCGCTTAAAGACTGGGCCTTTAACACTAATGTAAATTTGACTAAAGATTGTTCCAACGAAGACTTAGTTGCATTCAAGAACGAAATATTCAGGAAGTTTACGCTCAAAAATTTTGGCAAATATTATATGTTCAATCCGGCTTTCTTAAAAAGGGCAACGAAGGTAGCACTGTCACTGCAAAACATAAATGAAGCCAAAGATTTAGCTAGGAAGACTAAGGGGATTATCCAGTCTTACTGGCACAAGGCTTAAGCAATGAAGATTTTGCAAGTATTTAGCTTCTTCTCTCTTCCGCATGGCGGTGGAACTGTTGACCTTGTATATAAGCTGTCACAAGCTCTGATGCATAGGGGGCATGAAGTTACAATCTATGCTAGTAACTTTGAATTAGACCAAGCATATGTAGATTCCTTACAGGGAATAGAGGTTCACCCCTTTCGCAGCTTTGTTGACTTGCCAGGGCTCCACTTAACGCCAGGTCTGATATTAGAAGCAAGGAGAAAACTTAGAGAATTCGACATCATACACCTGCACGCCTACAGGTGCTTTCAAAATATTGTTATTGCCCATTATGCGAGAGAATATGGCGTACCCTATGTATTGCAGGCTCACGGCTCGCTTCCAAGAATAATGAGTAAGCAGAGACTGAAGCAAGTATATGATAGCTTTTGGGGATACAAACTGTTGAGAGATGCTTCAAAGGTAATTGCTATTACCAAAACGGAAGTCAAGCAGTACAAGAGCATGGGAATAAGCGAGGATAAAATTGGCATTGTACCTAATGGAATTGACCTATCTGAATTTGAGAATTTGCCGGGAAAAGGCGAATTCAGAAGACAATACGGCATAAACGGCAATCAAAAGATAATTCTTTATTTGGGCAGAATACACAGGATTAAGAGTCCTGACCTCTTAGCAGAGGCATTCACCTGTCTCTCAAAAGATTTTAGTGATGCCAAACTTGCAATTGTCGGACCCGATGATGGGTATTTGCCTTTCCTTAAAGAATTAGTAGCCGATTTGGAAATCGCCGACAAGGTTTTATTTGCTGGTCCACTGTATGGGCAGGAGAAATTAAAAGCTTATGTCGACGCTGATGTATATGTTCTGCCATCATTTTATGAGATATTCGGCATAACCGTTCTTGAAGCACTTGCTTGTGGCACGCCAGTGATAGTGACCGACCGCTGCGGCATAGCCGATGCAATCGATGGTCAGGCGGGGCTTGTCGTTCCTTACAATAAAGAGCAACTACAACACGCGCTTCTGCGCATGCTGGGTGATGACAGAATGAGACTGGAGTTTAGTGAGAAAGGTAAATTATTGGTGCGCCAGAAATTCAACTGGGAGAAAATAGCTGGGCAGGTAGAGATTGTATATTTAGGTTGTTTATCATCAATGATTGAGCCATGGCGAATAAACTGAAAATATAATGCACCCAGAAATTTGGACTTTTTTTGACGATTTACACATTGCCCATTCTTACAGTTTACCCTTAACCCTTTTGCAATAAAAAGGTATTATTTCATATAAATCGTCTGCTGAATAAGCAACCAATTTCTTGTTCTTAATTGCCATTGCTTTTACAAGCCCAAATACAAATCCTTTCAATTTTCTAAGAGAAGGTGATTCAGCAATTCTGGAATAAGTCGGTTTTCTAGTGAGTATTAACCGACCGTCATAGGTAGAGAGCACATATGTGAAATGTTCTTTTTGCATTAACCTTTCCGGTGTATTATCTTCAATATTAAACAGATCAAATAGTTCGCCTAAAACAAATATAGAATTCGTAGCAGTGCAACAGATCAATTCATGTCCTTTTCTCTTAGCAAGATTGCACAATGCCAGCACTGATGATCCTATGTTCGTATTCCCCTTACAACCTATAGCCTCAATATGAGGTGGAATTGTGGGATTATGTTCGATGACTATTACCCTTGCCTTGTACTCTCTTATACTCTCCCATATATAGTATTCATTGCCGTCTACGTCTATAGATAACAGATCTATTTGTTTAGGTATATCATGACTTTTTAGGATATTGTCTAAGGTGCTATTACCTGTACTTTCAATTCTTTTATTAATAGTGAGCACCTTCTTATTACCCCCCCGCCATTTTTCGAAAAGAGATTTATACTTTTTCTTATCACTTTCTATATATACACCCTCCCAACCTCTGTTCACTACTAGATTCCATGTATTACTTAAATACTCGCCATCCCAAGCGCCAAACTCTACACACCTTTTGCTTCCTTCTCCTATTACACTAAATATATATTCAAGAATGCCGTCTTCACCATCCTGCGATTTGATATTTTTACCGTACTTGCTTAGTGTATTCATATTTACCTCTTTTCACACTCGACGTTGAGACTTATCAAAATCCCATTCTCTTTATCCATATGGGGAACATACGCCTGAGAATAATCATCGTAATCCTTGTGAATTGTTTGTCTCCAATCGTATCTGCGGATGTTTTTGAAGCCCACCTTTGTTAACACCTCAGACAAGTAAGCAAAGTCGAATACTATATAATGAGTGTTCTCAGGATAGTCTTGCCTACCGAATAGTGGGCCAAGGATCAGTTTTAGATTTTCGGTTTTGAGATAAACTTCAACTAGCTTTTGAAAATCAGGGACAGCAACTCGAAGGATACCACCAGGCTTTAGAACTCGATACCATTCTT
Source organism: Dehalococcoidia bacterium (assembly GCA_011170325.1). Classification (GTDB taxonomy): domain Bacteria; phylum Chloroflexota; class Dehalococcoidia; order GIF9; family UBA5629; genus W265. The sequence goes on from DUEX01000008.1 coordinate 34,240, forward strand.
TTAAGACGTCCTCTGTCTGGTTTCTCCTAAAATGCTCAAGTAGATGGCAAGCGTAAACTAAATCAACTGAGTTGTCTTCAAACATGTTTAGTTTATCGGCTGAAGTAACAAAGTCCACATGCGGGAGCTCCCTGACATCAGTATGAATGAAACCAGGTATATATCTGTCTCCGCAGCCAATATGCAGCTTTATCTCTTGAGTAACCTTCTGAGTTCTCTCCTTCGCAAAGTCATTCATGGTTTACATAGCACATTGATAGTTGCCCCATGTTCAGGAATAGCATCTAGCAGCAATTTTTTACGCCTGTATCGGCTTAGACCTTTCTCTGAATAGAAGGAATAACCAAGTGAAGCTAAGAGGTCTATCAAATCCTCCAAGCTATCTCCATATTTTCTCAATGTCCACTTGCCAAATTCGATGATCATGACTGGTTTGAACTTCTTTATAGAGTTCACCCCACCTCGAACAACTTTGTATTCATATCCATCAACATCCAACTTTATGAAGTCGATTTTGCTTATGTTGTTCCCCTCTACATATTCATCCAAGGTAATAAAATCCACCTCCCTACTACCTTCTGAATCTAGTGCACTTCTCCCTTCCAAACCCCAACTGCTCTTGAAGTAAACGCACTGTCTGCCGGTAACATTTGACAATGCGAATTTTTCAAAGACAATGTTATTGAAGTCGTTTAACTCGACATTGCGTTTAAGCTTTGAAAATGCCCAGGGCATCGGTTCAAACGCGATTACCTTCCCACTTCTGCCAACCAATTTTGCACACCGGAGCGTATGCCCCCCAATATTTGCTCCGATATCAAAAACAGTCATGCCTGACTTCACATACTTATCGATTACCGCTGTGGTAAATAGTTCAAAGCACCCTTCATAGTATATAGAGTTGTCTATCAACTCATTCAGGTCAAGCTCATATGTGATTCCACCTATTGTGGCCATGACAGTCCGGTCTCTATTACTCTTTTTATATTTCCAATATAACCTGCCAAGAACCCCTCGAAATGGCTTAACAGGCAGCTTTACATAAGCATTATGTAAATATCCTATTGCTCTTGCTAGTCCCGGCATCAGTCCTCACATACAACTTCTGTGCTTTGTACCACTCAATGGTCTTCTTAAGTCCTTCTCTAAAATCTGTCTTTGCTTCAAATCCAATTTCTTGTTTTGCTCTGCTTGTATCCAGGCATCTTCTTGGCTGTCCATCTGGCTTTGTGGTGTCCCACTCAATCCCACCTTGAAATCCTGTTAGCTCTGCTATTAATCCCACCAAATCCTTAATCTTTATCTCGAAGCCAGCCCCAATATTTAGCGGCTCTGGTTTGTCATATTTCTCAGTTGCGAGGGCTATCCCTTCAGCAGCATCTTCAACGTAAAGAAACTCCCTAGTAGCCTCGCCCGTGCCCCATACTACTATTCTGTCTTCTTTATTATCTATAGCATCAACACATTTCTTGATTAGCGCTGGAATAACATGGGAAGATCTTAGGTCAAAGTTATCCCCAGGTCCATAAAGATTCACCGGGAGAAGGTAAATTGCATTGAAGCTGTATTGCTGCCTGTAGGCTTGGGCTTGAACCAGAAGCATCTTTTTAGCAAGAGCATAAGGAGCGTTTGTTTCTTCAGGATAGCCATTCCAGAGGTCTTCCTCCTTAAACGGGACAGGGGTAAACTTGGGATAAGCACAGATTGTTCCCATGGCCACGAATTTTTCTATCCCAAAGAGCCTTCCTTGCTCTATCATTTGAATACCAATCATCAGGTTATCGTGAAAAAACTTGCCAGGATTCTCTCTGTTAGCACCAATGCCACCTACTACAGCAGCAAGATGGATAACAATCTCAGGGTTGGAATCTTGATAAAGCCTTTTCACAGCTTCACTGTCAACTAGGTCGTAATCTTTGCTTCGGGGGACGAAAATCCCTTTGCACCCTACCTCTTCCAGCCTTCTCACTAGATTCCTTCCCAAAAAGCCTGCTCCACCGGTTACAAGAAGCCTTTTCGTGGCAAGCCAGCTCAACCCTCCATTCCTCCTGTGGGATTGATTAAAGCTCTATCAAGCATATTCAGCCCGTGCCTTGCAAGCGCAGCCCTCCCCTCTCCCAAAGGTTCGAGCCCTAAAGCTTCCATATCCGCATCTACCATTATTCTAACAAGTTCTTTAAAGGTCACCTTTGGCTCCCACCCAAGCCTCCTTCTTACCTTCGACGCGTCTGCTATAAGCACTTCTGTCTCCGTAGGCCTGAAGTAACGAGGGTCTATCCTGACATACTTCTCCCAATCAAGTCCTGCATAAGCAAAAGATTCCTCAACAAATTCCTTTACACTGTGGGCCTCTCCCGTTCCTGTAACAAAATCATCAGACTTTTCTTGCTGAAGCATTAGCCACATTGCTTCGACATACTCAGGAGCATAGCCCCAATCTCTTTTTGCCTTCAGATTACCAAGATAAAGGTATTGTTGCTTCCCAGCGAGAATATGAGCGATGGCACGTGTCACCTTCCGGGTGACAAAAGTTTCTCCTCGCCGAGGAGACTCATGGTTAAACAGAATGCCGTTGCAAGCGAAAAGGCCATACCCCTCACGATAGTTTATCGTCATCCAATAGGCATAAACTTTGGCTGAAGCGTAGGGACTTCTCGGACAGAAAGGCGTATCCTCATTCTGAGGCGGCGGTGTATTGCCAAACATCTCACTACTAGAAGCCTGGTAGAATTTGCACTTCATTCCAGCTTTTCTTATTGCTTCCAGAAGCCTAGTAGTGCCAAGAGCGGTAATATTTCCGGTGTATTCTGGCATATCAAAGCTAACACGCACATGGCTCTGTGCTCCTAGATGATAGATCTCATCTGGCTTGATGTTATAGATGAGATTGCTCACTTGAGTCCCATCCGACAGATCCCCATGATAAAGAAAAAGCCTTGCCCCCGGCTCATGGAGGTCAACAAAAAGATGGTCTATTCTGGAGGTGTTAAAGGTGCTTGCTCTGCGGATAAGCCCATGTACCTCATATCCCTGAGAGAGCAGAAACTCTGTTAGATATGACCCATCCTGGCCTGTGATGCCGGTGATTAAGGCACTCTTACTCATTATTCAACCTCCGAATATCCTTTGGCACTATTATTTTACACCCGCAAACCCGACAGATTAACGCCATTTGCTTTAAGCGTTTCCATCAGGTCGACTTCAAACCGCTCCACAAATTTCTCTTTGGTAAAAGGCCGATACTGCTCAGAGGATAGATATTCCCTTGCAGCCTCTCTAAATGAGGAAATGTCCTCGTCAGATAGATTCGAGAGATAGGTATGCAGCCCTGCATAGTCATCAAAATCACGCATATCTATAAAACAACTCTTAGGTATATACCTTTCAACATCAGGGGCACCCAGGTAGATAGGAATCGTTCCAACAAAGAGACAGTCAAATAACTTTTCCGTCATGTAGCCAGGCATTACCATGCTTTCAAAGCAAAGGGCGAATCTATACTGGCTCAATGTCTCGTATTTTGATTTTGCTTGACCTTTATAAATAGCCCTTAATGCCCTCCTGTTCTTCCAGTACATATATGGGAATCTCTGGCTGTAAGGTAGGTTGTGCAAGATTTGACATAAAGATATGTCCCAACCATAGCCGTAAAGGTCAACACTTCCAAGGCTTTGAAGTATAACCACTGCCCGGATTCTCTCGGAGTAGAGTCCACTGTCCTTTGCACCCTTATTAACCAGAATCTGCAAACTCATATGATTTTGTCCTCTTCTCAATTGCAAATAAGGGGATGCTGTTCTGTTTGAGTTGATCATAGTGAGAAAGCCCCTGTCTTTATTGTTCCAGAGACGCTCTATGACCCCATTTTCAACCTTGGGCAAGAAGAGTTTCCGCAAATTCGCTTGGTTGCTAAAGTACCTTTCGTATCCCATCCCTTCCGTATTGTGAACATACACCTTCTCAAAGTACTTCGTTAGACTACCAAGCTCACGATATAGCTGCGGGCTGGTAACTGGGGGCTCCACAACATAGAATGACCCTATAATGATATCTTCTCTTTTAACCAGTTTATCATAATTTGTCAGTATTCCAAATGAATAGTAGATATTGTATTGTGCACCTAACTGCCTGTTCACAAGGTAATCCGCTGTATGAACATCAATACCCTTCGCTGAAAGAGCACTCCTCAATTCAATAAATGGGGAGAGAAAATTATCTCTAATAAGCACGGGATCATCCTCAAAAAGACGATCCTGATAAAACCACTGTGACTGCGGATCAATAAATACCATTACATCTTTCGGCAACAGATTCATACAAATCTCCTATTTTCTCAGAACGGCATTTCCCTTTTTCTGGGAATATTTTAGAAGTTCTTCGCCATTTCTTAAGGGGCTAAATTCTTCGAGTTCTTCCTTCGAAAGTATCATTAATATTTGCTCTCCACTATCATTCTTATAAATATTCAACTCAGGCCAGGGAAAGTCACATTCTTTGGATATTTTAGTTGTGTCACCAAAGAAATCATGACTTCCCCAATCTTCTACCAGAACGATATGATTTGATGATATATTAAACATATTTCTTAGAGCATCAATATGTCTATTACCTCGCTTGATATGCATCAGTACGGCCTGCGTATAAACTAAATCAACTCTTTCAAAAGTATTCAATTTGTCCTTCCTGGTAATATCTTGAACTGCCAATTTACAAATATTCTTCAAATCAGGATGCCTGGAAAGAAGAAAGTCAATTTGATTTTGAGATATTTCTACCCCATAAAATCTTGCCTCGGGAAGCAAAAGGTGTAAATTATGGATATGGTCTCCACCTCCCACACCGACTTCTAAAATAGACTTCGGATTCAAATGATATATGGTCTCGTAGAGTAATTTGGAATTTGGATGCAATGGCAACAGTGTAGGATTCAATAGGATTTTCCCTTCGATTATTTGATACTCGTCTTTAGACAAGACAAGCGTACGCTTTCTGGTAAGATTCATCACTTCACATTCATATACCATGTGGTATTTTCCCCAATTAAAATCATCAACTTTGTAAAAGGGATTCAACTTATTGAAGACTGCTCTAAAAATATGCTCCATAATCCTCATCTCTACACCTCTTTATACCATTTATAATATCCCCTTATTTCAAGTTTTCTCAAGAACAAGCCCGGTTTATAGTTATAGATATCCTTGGCCAACATACCTTATGTAAAGCTCATCCTCCATCTATATAGCTCCAATGTAAGCCCTTCCCATGACAGCACCCCGAACTCAGGTAAGCCAAACCCAGAAGTATTATACCAAAAATCCAGCAAGCCGGAGGTCTGGGCTTCCTAACGCTATGCACAGCAATCCTAGATATAGCAGTGGAAAGCGCTGGCTTCAGCAACATTCTAGCCCCTCCTGGTTGGGCTTTGACTAAGTAGTTTACTGCGCGTGTTATCCTATTCAGATTCCTTCAGACTTCATACCTATCCAGAGTACTACGCAGGTATCCAGAACGCTGGACTTGACTGAGAAGTCGTAGCCCATTATGGCGTAACGGTCACGGTCTTTCCGGCATTGTAAGTCGGAAAACAGATACTCACCAACGGCTGATAATATAACATCTATTTACTATCCAACCCAGTCATTCAGGGAATCCTATCCTGGTAAATAGAGATTGAAAGCGTTGGGCATAGGTATGCTCTCCAAGCGTTCTTTGGTATCCACGATTGGCGATTGCCTCTCGCTCATCGTCATGAGCCAGATAATACCCAGCTTTTCGGATTAAATCATCCACATCCAGATAAACGACAATCTCCTGCCCTATCTCATAACAATGCTCTAACCCGTCCACATAATGGGATAACTGGAATCCTCCGCATCCGTTGATTTCAAATGGACGGGCTTTCACTTGCTCAACATTCTTTGGTGAGCGAAAAGTGTTATATATTCCCCTAGGGGATGATATCAGATATCGTAGATCCCAGGAGATGCTATTAGATAGATTCAGGTTAATCTTACTTTGATTAATCACTCGAATCATCTCCTCCTGCGTAAGATGCCCCGCAGGCCAACCTGAACCCGCAGCGTACACATTAATGTCAGCCTTCTTGAGTTTTCTGATAAGCCATTTTCTATATGGGTGAGCCCCACCAACGAAAGATACGTCATATTTCTTGGGAAGACCAAGCTTCTTATGAATTGCAGGGTTGCAGGCATATGGGAAATAGATAGCATTATCATATCCTAAATGGCGATACTGCTGAACCCTGTAAGAATCTAGCGTGGTAAACCAGTCAAAATGGCGTGCCCAAAAACGACAGAATTCTACCCGCCACCCATCGTCGTGGAAAAAGCAGAGTGTTTTCGTATATTTTCTTAAATCGTGCACTATCTCAGGAATAAACTCGTCCGTATAAAGAGAAAACATAACCAAGTCGGGCCTGGACTCTTTTACCAAGTAGAGAAGCTCCTGATTCATAAGCTGCTTCCCCTTTTGCTTAAAGAGTGTCATAAAGTCAAACAGGTAGACATCATCATACATCTCCTTTAAAGGCTGATAAAAATTGTAATATGGATATGAATAGCCTCTTTCCTCAATGCCATAATCATAGAGCGTGGCAACTACAATGATTCTCATCAGACACCCCCTTAATTTTAACACACCAAACCAGCGGCTCACCATCAGATACTGTGCCACCGCTAAAAGGTTGCCAACAACCGCTAGTACCACAATCGATTGAACAATAAGTGGTCTACCCTACAAGTGGACTGCCACCCACAAAGCCAATCAGCAAAGTGCCAGAAAAGGCAAGGGAGATAAATATACAGCAAGGAAAGTTAAAGGCAGCCTCTTCATATAACCTTATGGCGAGGGGGGGCTACCATTACGAGCCTGCTATTGCAATGGCTGTTCCTGTCCACACCTAGAACTCCTACAATCATGATGGCACCAGTCTCGCCTGCTAGCTGCTAGCACTGCCTCAGTATCCACTGGCTTGAGGGTATGCATACGCAGGACACATGCCCCAATCCCCTACTACACGACCAGTATCACCAGCATCGTAATATCCACCATAAGTTAGCACTGCCAGATACTTTGCGTTGTTAACGCTTTCAACAAGAATATAGGCATCATAAAAGATATTTTGCAAAACCCAAGAAGACGAAGCTATTTGATTATGGCTCCAGTACCAGTAAAGTAAATCTCTATCGACCTACGCTTTACTTTTCTGGAGAAATCTCTGAAGGAATTATTCCACGATATGTCATGAGAAAGCAATAACCCTCCCTTAGGGAGATAATCCCAGGCTGTGGTATATTCAAACATCATGTTGTCATAGGTATGTTCGCTATCATGCAGGAAAATATCAGTCTTACCAATTTCAGTCAAAAGGTTTGGCAATATATCTTTGCTTTTGCCTAATCTTAGAGCCCATCTTGTTTCTAGGCTCTGGGGGATAGCAAATCCAGGAGCTTTCCCTAAGGATTCCAGAGAGGGAAATAGTTCCGCAGAGCAACCGAGCCTAGACTGCTCAGCTTTAGATAGGTAATTCTGTGCCCAATAATTAGGGAAATCGATAGAATAGAGGAGGCCTCTTTCGTTATCCTTAAGAGCCTCAAGGATAAGGGCTGAGGATACGCCGGCAGCCACTCCTGTCTCAACCACTACTGCTGGCTTTAACGTTCGCACTATGACATAGAGGAATTGTGGTGTTTGTAGCTCTCCATAATAAGTCCCTGCCAAGGCTCCATACATATATGCATATAAATCTCGTTTAGAGGCAATCGCTCCCCAATAATCCTTTAAGCTGCTGGTGCTTATTCCCATATATTCCATTAGCTGTTCAATTTGGTACTGTATTGCCTTCTGCCCCCCATGAATTACACGCTGGTAAAGAGCTAAAGGACTACTGGTTGCTATTCTTATTGCTTCCTTTATTGCGCTAGCAGTACCTATTTTTTTCCAGTCTTCTCTAATCCTGTCCATACTACTTCCTACTCGGTATAAAAAACAAACGCTTTCATTGAGCAACTAACTGCTGCTCCCTCCCCATTTATTCTGAGAGTGCCATATCACTTGATTCTTTCGAGTGATGTGATCTAGTCTACCGCGCTTATGAAGCCTTGTCTGGTATCGTCTAATATGACGTCATCATCCATTATTTGTCGCGACTTGTTGCCTATGCTTTGTCTAAAGCTCTGGATTCGATAGAATCTTTTTCATCCCCTGCCATAATCGCCCTACGCTCTCAGTCTCAACCACACATCCACTTACCCCATCTTTGATTATAAAGCAATCGGGCAAGAGGTAAAATATACTTGGTTACTCTTATGTATGTCAACAGCTTTACAACTGCAATTCGACGGTCAAGCTTGTTGATTCTTTTCCGGTATAGTTCAGGGGCTATGATTCCTTTATCCAACAGCCTTTTGTGCACCATTTTGTCCTGTTCTAACGCCTCGATGTCCTTTTTCCCACAAGCTCCAGAATGGGCCCTATATTTTACTAAAGGCAGGTCGATATATTTAACCTTATATTTTCTTGCCACCCTTAGCCATAGTTCATAATCCGGAGCCATGGAAATTTCCGGGCTTTCATCCATCATACCAACATCATTTATAACCTCTTTTCTCACAAGTACCGAGGAGCAAATTATGCGGTCACCCCAAATCAGCGATTCGAATGTAAAATCACTATCTTTCAGTTTAGCCTTAATCCTCTTTCCATGTTCACCACCTCTATCAAAATCTATCGCATTGGTACAAACCAAACCTATTTGACTATCTCCTTCAAACCCGAGCAGTTGCTTTTCCAGCTTCTCTGGCATCCACAGATCATCATCGTCGCAGAAAGCAACATACTCACCCCGAGCCTTGTCAATGCCATAATTTCTGTTAACTGCAATTAATCCATTATTTCGATGCCGGAAGTACCTTATGCGCTCATCGGTATATGCTTTAATTACCTGCTCTGTCTCGTCACTAGAATAGTTGTCCACCACGATCAACTCAAAATCTTTATTAGTCTGGCTTAATATCGAATCTATCGCTTCTCTTACCATATGGGCTCTATTACACGTCAGAACTATAACGCTTACCGTCAAATAGATCTTTCCTCCCGATAAAAATTCTTATTCTTCATTCATACTTTTTACAAAGGACCTTATCCCTTCCTCTACATTAGTTAGCTTAGTTTTGCAAAGATTTCGGAATTTCCCAGCATCTAAATTAGATCTCAAGGGTCTTGGAACCATATTATCTGGGACACTCCTCATTTGAATTATCAAAGATTCGTCCCAACCAGCAAATCTGCAAGTTTTTTTCGCCCATTGATATCGGTTGACAAAACTACTGCCTACCACATGAAATACGCCGTCTATTTCATTTGAACACAGCTCAATTAATGCGGAAGCAAGATCATCAACATAAGTCGGATTTCCCCACAGGAATGATGGTGCCTTGAATTGTTTGTTATCCTTGATTGCCCTATATAAGCTCATTATATAGTTTGGTGTCACAGTTGTGGGATCCCACCCGAAAACATTGGTCGTTCTAACTATTGTATATTTAGAGACATTGTTTATTAGCCATTTTTCAGCTTCGAGTTTTAATCTTCCATATATGTTTAATGGGTTGGGCTCATCATCCTCCTTGTAGGGAGCATTTCGGCCATCAAACACATAATCTGTAGATATGAGTACCATTCTTGAATCATATTTCTCACACAATCTTCCTATTGATATATTGGCTTCTAGATGAAATTCCTCTGCTAAACCAGGATGACGCTCACAAAAGTCAACTCCGCCAGCCAAGTTTGCACAGTTAACTACACAGCTAGGTTTCACTTCACCGAAAACTTCCTCCAAACCATTTACCGAAGTTATATCAACACTTATTAAGCTTGGTTCTTTTCTTTTATAATAGGTGCCAAGCCATTCACACTTTCCTTCAAGTTTTCTGCCGACACTTCTTCCTATAAGGCCATTGGCCCCAAGAACTAAGAATCCGCCCATTTCTTTCACAATTGTTCGCTTTTGTAACACTATCCGCTGACTTCGGACGATCTCTTGTCATTCTCTGCAATTGTCTAAGCGTCCAAGATAATCTCCGATACCCATATACTCGACTCCAGCTTCCTTTAGCACATCGCCCTTCAATACTCGACGACAGTCCAATAAAAAAGGGGTTGCCATCAGCCCTTTCCACTGAGCTGGAGCAAAGTCAACAAACTCATCCCAAGCAGTCATGACTAGCGCAGCTTTAGAATTAGCTATGGCATCCTTCAGAGTCTTACAGAGTTCAAAATTGATACCTCTTTTTTCCAGATGGTCGACATATGGGTCATAAGCTCTTACATGCATTCCCATCTCCACTAGCTTGTCAATGAGAGGTATAGAGGGCGACTCCTTGATGTCATCAGTATCAGAATTGAACGTTAGCCCCAAAATAGATACCGGCCCAGAGGCTAGGTTTTCCCGGCTCTTAAGTATAGCTATAATATGGTCTAGGCGGTTTTTGTTAATAGCTAATACTGACTTTATAAGCTCTGGGGAATACCCCCTTTCAGTTGAGAATTGGACGAGGGCCGCAGTGTCTTTAGGCAAACAGCTGCCACCAAAGCCAGCGCCCGGCTTAAGATAAACTAAGATTGAGGGCTCTCGACCCAAACACCACTGCCATCGCTTGTCCAGATAAATCCCTTCAAAAACACGATCTAGGTTAATATCTGGTATTAACTCCGCTATGTTAGCCATTTCATTGGAAAAGGAAATGAGACTAGCTAAGAGGACGTTATTGGCATATTTTATTAACTCAGCAGTACTAGGGCTAACTTTCAACTTAGGAGAATCAAAATGACGGTAGACCTCTTCAAGAAGTTGCTCGCTATGTTGATCCAAGGCACCTAAAATGATGCGATCTTGCTGCATAAAATCAGCCACAGCCTTGCCTTCTCGGAGAAACTCTGGATTCATTGCCAAGCCGAAGCTATCCGTATCTTTAGCACTCGCCTGTTTAAGAATAGGCAATACTACCTGAATAGTGGTGGTGGGTATCACCGTGCTTTTGATAACCACCAGATGATAATCTGGTTTATTCTTAAGTGCTTGCCCTATCTCCCAGGATACCCTCCGAATATGAGTTAAGTCCATATTCCCTTGAGCGTCGGGCGGGGTATCCACACAGACAAAGGTTACTTCTGTCTGCTCTACCACCTGATTCAGTTCATGGGCAGCCGTAAATAAACCTTTGCGAAATACCTGTTGTAGCAGTTCCTCCAATCCCGGTTCGAAGAATGGTACCTCCCCTTTCCTAATTTTATCTAGTTTCTCTGGGTCCGAATCCACTCCTATGACTTGATGACCTAGCTCAGCCAGACAAACAGCAGATACTAACCCTACATGTCCCAAGCCGATGACTGAGATTTTCATTTGAAAAGCTCACCTTTCATCCAGCTAACCATACGCTCAATTCCCTGGCCGAGACTAACCGAGGGGGAATAACTGAAACGGGATCTAATCTTGCTTAGGTCCGGCCGGCGCCTCTGAGGATTATCAACAATGTATTCAGAATCCTGGTGAGTCTGATAAACAATCTCCACCTGCGAACCTAAAATATTTCTAACAAGTTGTGCCAGGTCGAGGATGCTGATTTCTTCGTTGTCGTTTCCTACATTAAAAGCCTCACCATTTTCTTCAGAAAGACCTACTTTGAGAAAACCAATCCAGGCATCGGATACATAACAAAAGCTACGGGTAGCCCGTCCATCCGAAAAGAGAACAATCTTTCTTTTGAGCAAGCCATCTCGGATCATATCAGAGACTACTCGACCATCACTTGGTTTTAGCCCCGGTCCGTATACATTAAAAGGTCTGACAATCTTAATAGGTATTCTATATTGCCTGTAGTAGGACAAACAAAGGGTTTCGGCCAATCTTTTTGATTCATCATAGCAGGCTCGGGGACCAGTAAAGGATACATGCCCCCAGTAAGCCTCAGGTGTAGGGATAAATTGAGGCTCAGGGTCCCCGTATACCTCGCTGGAAGAAAAATAAATGAAACTTTGAACCTCATTTTCTTTGGCTAAGTTAAGCAAATTTTTACTGCCTAAGACGCTTACTTCTATCGTCTCTACAGGATGTTTGCGGTACACTACTGGCGAGGGTATAGAAGCAAGATGAAATATGAAGTCGACTTTCCAATTAAACTTTAGCTCTCTTAATATATCTGCTTCTATCATCTGAAAATTGGAATCCGCCAAGAATTGCTCATCCCAGGCTTGATGACCAGAGATAAAATTATCAACCGCCAAAACTTGGCATGGAATCTCCAAAATGTTATCATTGGCACACTTCAAGATAGCTAGAAGATTATAGCCAAGGAAACCACCGGCACCGGTAACCAGAACCCTTTTACCTTGCAAGCTAAGAATATCTTTGCCCATGACAGAAGTGACTCTTTGGGCATCTTCAACCATCATAGGATGCATTTCAGCCTTTCTCCTAATTCATCGAATTACCAGAGCTTCCAAAATGCTTGCCCCTCTTGCCACAATTTATTCAGATAATCTCTATCACGAACATTATCCATACACTGCCAAAATCCCTCATGGCTATACGCCCGCAGTTCTCCATCTCGAGCCAATTTCTGCAGGGCACCAAATTCAAGATCACAGTTTACGTCAGGTGTTAGATATTGCATAAATTCCTTTTTAAACACAAAAAAACCGCCATTGATTGCTCCTGTTCCAAGCTGCGGTTTTTCTTCGAACTTAATAACCTTATCCCCAGATAACATCAGTTCACCAAATCTGGAAGGAGGTCTTACTGCGGTTAGGGTACCAATACTATTATGAGAAATATGAAATTTATACAACTCTTTAATATCTACATTTGCAACACAGTCACCATAAGTTAAATGAAAGTTATCTGATTTTATATATTTTTCTAAACGCTTGATTCTTCCACCTTTCAATGTATCTAATCCTGTATCAACAAAAGTAATTTCCCAATCACACTCATCAGGAACACTGTGAATCTTGGGAGGTTTATGCGGGTTCATCACTAGAGTAAAATCGCTCGACACTATTCTATAATCGTAAAAATACTTCTTAATATGTTCGCCTTTATACCCCAGTGCCAGAATAAATCTGTTATATCCATAGTGCGAATAGATTTCCATTATATGCCACAGCATAGGCTTGCCACCAATCTCAACCATCGGTTTTGGACGAAATTCAGTTTCCTCCTGCAAACGCACGCCCCGTCCACCACAGAGAATAATAGTATCCATATTACAAAACCCTCAGACTTTCCTTAATTCTAACCTCCTCAGGTTGCTACTTCCACAATCCCCTCCCCTGCCTTTCTATCCCAAAACCTGAGAGAAGTGCCTCTTTTGCCCCTGCTATCCAAGATTCTCGAAGATGCTATCTCTGTCAAAGCCGATAACCTTCACGCTTTTTACACCCGCGTCAATTAAATGTACAGGCTTGAATCCACAGTTGACTAAAGTCCCCACTAGCTCACCCGCCTATCTGATGAAGATTGCATCACCCCATTTTACTTGCCCCTTTCTCGAGCAACAACAATTGTACATATTGAACAATGTGTACCCATAACCAGACAGGAAATTACATATCTCATAAAATAGTGCTTGCCCTTCGTATATAGGAACAAACAGAATCTCTGTATAGATCAATGAAACGGACCCTTGCCTGAGTTTTTCAGTTGCTCCCTCTAACGCCCTCAGCTCTCCACCTTGAATGTCCATTTTTAGTATCTGAATTTCATCAATAATCTCTTGTTTGCAAAAGTCATCTATCGTCGTTACAGCGACTTCGATTGTGGCAATATTTGTGACTAAATCTGGGGTAACCCAGTACCCCACATCATCCACCGTTGGCAATAGGGAGTTTGTGCCACTTGCTTGGTTAACGTAGAACTTCCTTCTACCAGCTTTGTTCGAAATGGCGAGCTGAATTGGCTTGACTAGACCATTCCCTTTAAACCTCCTGCGAAGCTCCTGAAACGATTCTGGAAACGGCTCAAAACTGTAAATTGTCGACTCAGGAAATGCGCTGCTGTATCTAACAGCAGTCTCACCAATATGTGCGCCTATATCCAATATTGTTTGTACTCGAGTGCCAGAAAGAAGCATTTGTTGGTCACGGAATGCATCCCTGCTACCTCTACAAGCCGCCACCATACGCCTTAGCACTGGCTTCGACCAATCAGGCATATGTCTAACCAATCCTGCTCTCAAAGTATCCATTTAACCCTTCCCCTTGTGCAAGAGAAAGTGCAAAATCTTTCCCAATATGGTATCATTATTATACAATATTGTTTATAATCTATGAAGCCGCTTCAATGGCAAGGCTGTTCATATTTAGATATCCTCGCTATTCCTTAGGGCAATCTTGGATGAAATGAATTTGATTCTCATAACAATCGATTGTCTGAGAGCAGACCACCTAAGTTGCCTGGGCTATTCTAAGAGAACAACACCAAATCTAGATTATCTGGCTAGTAACGGTGCGCTTTTCACCCAAGCGATATCAGTAAGCGACTGGACTCCGCAATCCTTCGTAGCTATACTTACCTCCACTTATCCCCAAATGTATCGAGGTGAGCTTCACATAACGAATCGCAGAACCACCATCGCGCAGGTGCTAAAGGATCATGGTTATCACACAGCAGCATTTCACTCCAATCCATTTCTGTCCTCATATCATGGTTATCACAAGGGGTTTGATACCTTTGATGACAGTATCCCGAAGAACCACCGCAAAAGCACACTGAGCAAAGCAAAGGAACTAGCCAAGAGCATAATGGGGACAAGCAGCAAACTGTATAAGGTTCTAATCCAAATACATGCAGCAACCATGGCCGCCAATCCAAGCGCTAAGGCTCAAGTCCTAAACAAAAAGGCAATATCATGGCTGCATGATAATCCGAACAATTTCTTTCTCTGGATACACTACATGGATGTTCATGGCCCATATTATCCGCAAGGAATCATTTCGCCATTTGAGAGGTACCGTCTTTGGAAGCTCAACCATCAAAAAGCACATACGCCGGAGGAAATAAATGAGCTTATTCATCTTTATGATGCTGAAGTTAGCTATGTCGATGAGATGATAGGCTCCTTTTGGCACATATTAAAACGAAACAATGTTCTAGACAATACTTTTGTCATCGTAACAGCAGACCACGGGGAGGAATTCATGGAACACGGGCATTACGGACACGGCTCATACCTATACGATGAATTAATCCATGTGCCTTTGATTATCGTTGGACCTGGGCTGGAAGGGCAAGTGATTAGCCAACAGGTCAGTCTCTTGGATTTGGCTCCGACTATCCTAGATATACTTAAGATCGAGAAACCCAAGGCTTTTCTAGGAAATAGCCTGTTCCCACTGATAAACGGAAATAGGGCAACAACTGGAAATTCGGAGGCCATAAGTGAGACTCAAAGTGAGCTAGATGTAACTACCAGACGTGGTATGAGACCACAGCTACAACTTGATGCCGAGCGGAGGATGATATCAATTAGAACCAGTAAATGGAAATACATTTACACTAAAGGCAAGCAAGATCAGCTATATGATTTGGAAGATGACCAAAATGAGACAAAGAATGTAATTGACATTAAGTCTGAAATCGCAGCAGAACTGAGAGCCAAGATAATGGCTCATATCGAGTTCAAAGATAAGAGCATACCTAACGAAGAAGCAGTAATCAAAGAGCGGGTTAGGCAATTAAGAGGCAGCGGAAAGATATGAGTATACGAACTATTTCAATATTTTTAACGGCTCTAAATTTATCGTAACCTTCTTTTCTATAGCTATAAGAAGCAAATCATTTCTAATCTGACAAACTGAGACAATCAGGCAAATTCAAATTATAGAAATCTACGCAATAACTTTTTTGCTGCCGTCAGGTTCATTCCCAATCTTTGCTCTATTGCTAAAAGAAGCATAATATCTTCTTTATCAAAGCTCCTCGTTAACAGTACCGATATGGCATACGCTCCTAGAAACGCAATGAAAAGTAGTGGCAAAAGCCAGAATGGTATAACGCTAATTAGATTCCTAACCAGTGCATAAATGATGAGGACGAGGACAACCGATGCTATAGCCGGCTTCAGGTAGTTCTCAGTGAACGGGTGCATTTTAGAAAGCGAATACAGTCTTGCTGACCAGAGAAGGTTTCTCAGGGCAAAAGCCGAGGCTGTAGCGATGGCTGCGCCCACTATTCCTAAAGGCGGTATCAGAGCAATATTTAAAGCAATGTTGGCAATTGTACTGATGAGTACTGACCACATTACGAATCGGGTTTCGCCCATAACTACCAAGGTGCTAATGGCAGAACCCAACACAGTATGAATGAAGAATCCTAACGATAAGATTTGTAAAGCAGAGGCTGCACCGACATAACGATAGCCAAACAGGATATTCAGCGTAGCTTCAGGAAACAAGGCAAATATGAGGAAGACAGGCAAAGTGGCTGCGAATATCCACTTAGTTACAACTGCGTAGCTCCTTTTTATGTCCTCAATTTCATTCTTAGCGTATAACTGCGACATCAGCGGAACATAGAAGAAGCTCATTGCAGTAAAGACTATGGGAAGAGGACGCACGAGGGGTAACGCCGCATTATAAAGTCCAACATCACCCGGCGTCTTGAAAAAACCGATCATCAATGTATCTGTCCACACTGCCACGCTATTAAGCATAGCTACTGCACAAAGAGGCAGCGAGAAGAGCAAGAGTTCCTTTGTAACCAGACTAGAGGAAGCGCTTCTTTTCCCCCTCAGAGTCAAAGGCGGCTTCCTGACAGCATATACGACAAAAGCCATGCAGGTGAGCACAATAGAAGCCACAAAGGCATAGACTACCCCCACAAA
The DNA here is from genome assembly GCA_011170325.1 of Dehalococcoidia bacterium. GTDB lineage: Bacteria > Chloroflexota > Dehalococcoidia > GIF9 > UBA5629 > W265. The sequence goes on from DUEX01000008.1 coordinate 51,144, forward strand.
TTGAAAGTTAAGTAAGACAACTGCAACTAAGAGTAGGGGAAATAGTGCGCTTATTAAGATGTGTTGGAAATAAACGCTGGGTCCCGCTTTATCGAACCCCCTGAAGATAGAGGTGAGGAGATTGATTAAGACGAAAAAGGGAATGGCAATACAGAAGACCTTTAGAGGCGTAGACAACTCTGGGCTATGAAATACTTTTATCGAGATGAGGTCTGAGATGAAGAAAAGGACTAGAGAGAGGAAAACGCTAGAAATAACAGCTACCTGCAAAGATGAAAGCACGACACCTCTAACCTTCCACTCATCTCCCTTGCCCCTATAGAAAGCGATTTGCCTTGTTGAACCGGAGTCCAGCCCCAGAGTAGCGATTAGGACTAAGATACTCACTATTACGAAGGCTAAGGAGTAAATGCCATATTCGCCTTGAGTTATATATCTGACAAGCATGATTCTGCCGACAAGGCCAAGGAGCATTCCAATCACAGTCCCGATGAAGACTAGCACTGCCCCCTTGGCTATCTTGCGGAGGGCCTGATTCACGATTTCGGACATAACAGTGGCTATTATAAGGTAACACTGTGCCAAGGTAAATAGTGCTCTCGTTCAGATAGATAGGTGACATCATGTTACTCAGAATGCAGCACACCTTATCCTCGGTCCCATGTCATTGCGAGCGAAGCAATCTTATGGTTGCTCCTCCTTTGAGATTGCTTCAGCACTCGCGTGCCTCGCAATGACAAAAGAGCAAACGTAGGGACAGACCTTCAGGTCTGTCCCTACGTCCCTAAAAGAAGAAAGATATGTCAGCAAGTAGCGAACAAGTACACGGGCTTGACAAGATGTGTTTAATGAGATATAATTAACGCTAAGATTGACAGGGCTTGCTGGGGTTAGTTAAGAAAGTCATTGCAATGAAATATAATTATACATGGGTAGTAAAGACTGCCGAGTTGGTTAACACTAATCAAGACTCAAAGGAGGTATGCTATGGGTGAAGAGGAAAGGAGGTTTACCACGGTTTCTATACCAACGCCGCTATTCAGGAAAGTCGAGGAGCGCATTAAGGGGACGGGCTTCACCTCAGTGTCAAGCTATGTTACCTACGTGCTGAGGGAGGTGGTCTCTGAGGAAGAGGAGGAAGCTGAGCCGTTTACCAAGGAAGACGAGGAGAGAGTAAAGGAAAGGCTGAGGGCGCTGGGATACCTAGATTAAGGGTTAGAGGTCAAAGGTCAAAAGTTAGAGATTATGGAAAGGTGGGTATCGCTTTCAGTCTTCCTCACCATAGGTTTTTTTGCCCAATTTATTGACGGCACAGTTGGCATGGGCTATGGGGCTTTTTCCGCATCATTACTCATCGGCATGGGGATTATGCCGGCTCTTGCCAGTGCCAGCATTCACACTGCGGAGATAGCTGTCTCCTTTTTTTCCGGCGTCTCCCATTTAAGATTTGGCAATGTCAAAAAGGAATGGCTCCTGCTTTTAGTCATCCCAGGGGCTGTAGGAGGAGCTCTGGGAGCATATTTCTTAGCTTCCATACCCGGGGGCACCATAAAACCTTTCATCGCTGGCTTTCTCCTCCTCATGGGCGTAGTCATCCTTTATAGATTTGTGCCACCAAAGAGGATCCCCTCTCCTTCGCGCCTTTCTGTAGCTTTATCTAATCCAAAAATTTCCTCTCACAAGATCTCAGCCCTTGGCTTTATCGCTTCTTTTTTCGACGCTGTAGGTGGAGGAGGTTGGGGACCTATCGCCACGCCCGGTCTTATTCTTACTGAGAATACAGAGCCGCGGAAGGTCATCGGCACTATCAATCTGGCAGAGTTCTTCATCACCATAGTTATAGCTATAACCTTTTTCATAGTTTTGGGGACAGAAGAATATGACTGGAGCATGATTGGCATGCTGCTCATAGGCGGTGCTATGGCAGCACCCTTAGCCGCTTACTTATGCAAGAGGCTACCTGCCAGAATGCTGGGTATATTGGTGGGCACAGCCCTTATCGGATTTAATGTGAGAACACTTCTGATAGCGCTGTTATGAAGTTATAGGAGGTAGCTCAGATGTTGGAATTAAAGGACTTAGAAAACAGAAGTATCTATATACTGAGGGAGGCCTATGCCGAATTTAAGAGACCAGCGGTTCTGTGGAGCACCGGGAAGGATAGCACCGCTACCCTTTGGCTGTGCAAGAAGGCATTCTTTGGCAAGATCCCATTCCCTGTAATCCACATAGACACTACCTACAAGTTCAAGCAGATGTATGCCTTCAGGAACAATCTGGCCAAGGAATGGGGGATGAACCTGATAGTGGCCAGAAACGAGGAGGCGATTAAAGAAGGGGTTGGCCCCAAGGATGGGAAATTCGAGTGTTGCACCAGCTTAAAAACACAGGCTTTGATGAGCTGCCTCGAGGAGAACAGGTTTGATGCCTTGATCCTAGCCATAAGAAGGGATGAGCACGGAATTCGAGCCAAGGAGAGGTATTTCTCCCCCCGGGACGAAGACTTCAAATGGAATTACAAGGACCAGCCGCTGGAGATGTGGGACCAATATCAAAGCACAACTGAGGATAAGACCCACACCAGGGTCCATCCCATCCTCCACTGGAGAGAATTGGATGTCTGGGAATATGTAAAGCAGGAGAATCTCCCGGTAAATCCAATGTACTTTGCCAAGGATGGCAAGAGGTACCGCAGCTTAGGATGCGAGCCTTGTACTTCCACTATCGACTCTGATGCCAAAACTATAGAAGAGATAGTGGAGGAACTAAAGGTAACCAAAATAGCAGAGAGGTCTGGCAGGGCTCAGGACAAGGAGAAGGCATTCACCATGCAAAAACTCCGTGCATTGGGCTACATGTAGGCAAAAGGCAAAGGTTAAAGATAAAAATGCAAAATGACAAGTTAAAATTCAAAGGTTCTTCAGGGCTATTTTTCTCTTTTGCATTGTCATTTCGACTTTTAACTCTTAAACTTTGGTTTAATCTGCAAGGAGGAACAGAATGAATGTAAATGTAGTCATAGTTGGGCACGTAGACCACGGTAAGTCCACTTTGATAGGCAGGCTCCTCTATGATTCTGACAGCATAACAGAAGGGCGGGTAGAAGAGATACAAAGGCTGGCTGAGGAATATAAGAGGAGGTTTGAGTTTGCCTACTTCCTCGACTCCTTTGATGATGAGCTAAAGGAGGAGAGGACCATAGATACCACCGGGGTGATGTTCAAAGGCAAAAATTTATATAGTGTAACTGATGTGCCAGGCCACAAGGAGTTCATAAAAAACATGCTCACCGGTGCTTCTCACGCCGATGTGGCTGTCTTGGTTGTAGCCGCTGAGGAAGGCATTCAAGAGCAGACGGGAAGACATGCCTTCCTGATACATATGCTGGGCATAAAGCGGCTCTTCGTAGTGATAAATAAGATGGACGCTGTTGATTACAGGGAAGAGGCCTTCCAGGATATCAAGAATGAGGTAGCCCAACTCCTAGCTTCGTTTGGTTACCACCACGTGGATTTCATCCCTGGTTCAGCAATGGAGGGAGACAACATTTACAAAAGGTCAAAGCGGATGGAGTGGTACCACGGTCACACTTTAATAGAAGCACTGGACGGAGTGAAGCTAAGTAAGCAGTCCAAACCACTCAGATTCGCCGTCCAAGACACATACCTGGTTGACTCTGACAAAGTTATCGTGGGAAGAGTTGAATCCGGTACCTTGCGGAGGGGCGATGAGGTGGTCTTCCATCCCTCTGAGGTTAAGGGGAAAATAGAGAAGATAAAGATACTCGAGGGTGAGCTGGAGAAGGCAGAAGCAGGGGATAGCATAGGAATCGTCGCCAGCTGTGAGCCAAAGCGAGGAGATGTTTGTGGGCTGGTGGAAAATCCCCCCGTGCCCACAGAGGAGTTCTTAGGCGAAGCCGTTTTGTTAGATAATAGCGTGAGAAAAGGCGACGTGGTGGAGTTGAGGTGCGGCACCCGAAGGGTCAAGTGCGAGATAAAAGAGATACAAGAGAAAATAAACTCGGAGACCGGTGAGGTAATGGCTAAATACCCTGACTATATAAGCCAGCACGAGGCAGCCACTATCCTCTTTGCCACCGAACCCCTGGTAGTGGAGAAATTCTCTGACATCCCAGAGCTGGGTAGATTCGTTCTGGTGCAGGATAGGAATATCGGCGCCGGTGTAGTTTTGGAGGTACCGAAATGATCCTCGTCCTAGGCATAGATGCTGCTACCTGGACAGTTATAAGACCAAACCTAGATAAGCTTGAGAGCTTCCGGAAACTCTGCAATATCGGCAAAAGCAAAGAGCTTATCCTCAGAGAGAAGCCGATATCCGCCTCTGTGTGGTGCAGCATGTTTTGCGGAAAGGCTCCACAGGAACACGGGCATGAAAGCTATGTGGTCAACGGGAATATTGTCAAGCGCGAAGACATAAAGGTGGACTTCATCTGGGATATCCTACGCCGGGAGGGGAAAGAGGCTAAGGCGTTGAATGTGCCTTTTGTGGTGCCTACTTACTGTTTCGGAGTTAATTTTAGGCCTATAGGTTTTGGACTTCCCACCAATGAAAAGGAATGGCAGGAGGAACTTGACAGAATCACCAGGAAGACAAAGGAGTTGCTAGCAGAGAAGCCAGATTTACTCGTCTCCGTCTACACCCTTTTGGATAGAATCCAGCATTTCCACTGGGGGGAGGATTGTGTTGTGGAATGGTACAAGAAATTAGAT
>DUEX01000080.1 GCA_011170325.1 Dehalococcoidia bacterium
GCGGTGCATATATGCTATCAAGGCATTGTCTCAGTTGAGGAAGATTGTTACTTTTGACTGCATAAATGGCAATGCCAGCCGCCTCAGCGTCTCTTATCTTTTGTGGTTTCCGACGGTAATAGCTTTTTGTAGTTAGCAAAAGGTTGGCTTTCTTGAGGTCAGTGGTAAATTCCATGGTAACCCGTTTCTCTCTAGCAGCTTCTTCCAGTTTAGAGCGGTTGATGCCAAAGAGGTATATTCGCGGCTTCCTCTCCTTTAGCTCTGGTTCTTCCTTACCCACAGCATAGGAAGCTATCTCACCCTTCCTTATTTCACCATCTTTATCTAACCAACGAATTTCGGCCTCTGAGATTTTATCGTGCAGAATAGCGTCTACAGCTTCGCTTACCTCGGGATGAATGACTACCTTATCTCGTTCTTGGATCTCGACAACTATATCAAAGGTGGGTGGTGCCTTGCGCTCCAAAATTGACTTCTGCGTGTGCCGCCGCCGTGCCTCCTCGTCTCCCAAGGTCACTGTCTGAATACCACCGATAAGGTCAGATAGGGTAGGATTCATCATCAAGTTTTCCAAGCTATTTCCATGGGCCGTGCCTACTAGTTGGACTCCACGCTCGGCAATAGTTCGAGCAGCCTCAGCTTCTAGACTAGTGCCTATTTCATCGATAATAATGACCTCAGGCATGTGGTTTTCCACAGCTTCAATCATCACCGCATGCTGCATAGTCGGCGTCGGCACTTGCATCCGCCGCGCATGCCCTATGGCTGGGTGGGATATATCACCATCACCGGCGATTTCATTAGAGGTGTCAACCACTATAACCCGCTTTTTGAGGTCATCAGCCAGGACTCGAGCTACTTCCCGTAGCATTGTTGTCTTACCAACGCCGGGACGGCCTAGAAGCAGCACACTTTTGCCTGATTCAACGAGGTCCTGAATAATCTTCACAGTGCCAAAAACGGCTCTACCAACCCGGCAGGTCAAGCCAACGATTCGTCCCTCTCGATTGAGTATGGCTGAGATTCGGTGCAGCGTGCGCTCAATGCCAGCTCGATTGTCACCACTGAAACTGCCGATGCGAGAAACTACATGCTCGATGTCTGAGTCAGCAACCTCGCCGTGGTTGAGAACCAGTTCCTTCTGGGGATAACGAGCTTCAGGTGGACGCCCTAAATCTAGAATTACTTCTAATAATTCATCGTTATCGGGTTGCTTAACAAGCGCTTCACGAATGTGAGGTGGCAAGACATCAAGCAGAGCATCTAAATCATCAGCAATTACTTTCTGCAAGAGCATCTCCTGTAACTAGGTCAAGAAAGTACCTGTGGAATCTTAAGTCGTCAGTTAGCTCCGGGTGGAAGGCGCAGGCAAGTATTTTCCCTTGCTTAACAGCTACAGCATTGTTATATAGCTGGCACAATATTTCAACGCCGGACTCTGCCTTCTCAACCATTGGAGCCCGAATAAAGATGCCGTGGAAAGTTCCATCGCCTAGGACTGGTATCGCTAGGTCGGTCTCAAAGCTGTCTACTTGCCTGCCGAAAGCATTGCGCTTGACCTCAATATCCATAACTCCTAGAGGCTCTAAACTTGAATCGGCTACTCTCTTGGCTAGAAGTATCATTCCGGCGCAGGTTCCAAATATGGGGAAACCTTGGTCAGCGAGTTCCCGTATTGGCTCCATTAACTTGTAGTCTGACAATAGCTTGCCGATTGTGGTACTCTCCCCACCTGGGATTACCACTGCGTCTAAACCATCGAGCTCTGAGGGTAAGCGGATGGGAATGGCTTCTGTGTTCAGGCGTGATAGCATTTGTATATGCTCAGCTACAGCTCCTTGCACAGCCAGAACACCGATTTTCACCCTACCAGCCTCTAATTGCCAATAATTCCTCTGGAGGTATGGTCTTTATATCTAGCCCGGGCATGGCAGCACCTAGAGCTTTAGATACTTCAGCAATGATTGCCGGGTCTTGGTAGTGAGTAGTTGCTCTGACGATAGCCTTAGCCATTGCCTCAGGGTTGCTCGATTTGAAAACCCCTGAGCCAACGAAGACACCGTCAGCACCTAATTGCATCATCAGGGCAGCATCAGCCGGCGTAGCCACACCACCAGCAGCAAAATTGACTACGGGTAATTCCCCTGTTTTATGTATTTCCATCACTAGCTCGAGAGGAGCACCTAGTGCTTTGGCTTCGGCAGTAAGCTCATCTACAGGCATGCCCTGAAGCTTGCGAATGCTATCATGAACTGCCCGCATATGTCTTACAGCTTCGACGATGTTACCGGTACCAGCTTCTCCTTTAGTTCGAATCATAGCTGCTCCTTCAGCTATGCGTCTCAAAGCTTCGCCTAAATCACGGCAGCCACAGACGAAGGGAACTTTAAAATCATGTTTCCAGATGTGGTGGCTTTCATCCGCCGGGGTCAGCACTTCAGATTCATCAATGAAATCAACGCCTAGAGCTTCAAGCACTTGAGCCTCAACAAAATGTCCAATTCGGCATTTAGCCATCACCGGGATGCTCACTGCTTTCATTATGGCGGTGATTACTGTTGGGTCAGCCATTCGAGCTACCCCACCAGCGGCTCGAATGTCTGCTGGCACACGTTCCAATGCCATGACAGCGCAAGCTCCGGCTTCTTCGGCAATCTTTGCCTGCTCCGGTGTGACTACATCCATAATCACACCGCCCTTTAGCATCTGGGCTAGTCCAGCCTTAACTTTCCAAGTACCTGTATCCATTTTCCTCTATTCTACACTGGCTTATTTCCTTTAGCAACTGAAACTAGGAGCCTCCTTTTATTTCCTCAATCTCCTTTTCAACCTCCCTCAGTTCTTTCTCCAGGTCTTTCCTATATTCCTTAAGCATGTCGAGATATTCCTCACGGCTAGGGAATGGTCTTGGCCCGTAAAAGTAAAAACCAAAGGGAGGAAAACCAAAGCGCATATGCCAAAAATGCCTTCGATGATACATTTTTGCCTACCCCCTTCATTAAATTATAGCATCTGTCAGCGACAAAGCGAATTTCAAGTTGTTTTATTGACTTATGCTATAATCCGCAGTATGAAAATCCTTGGTATCGAAACTTCCTGCGATGAGACTGCAGCTGCTGTAGTCGAAGATGGAGCTAATATTATGTCAAGCATAGTGGCCTCTCAGGTAGATATTCATGCCCGTTATGGTGGAATCGTCCCTGAAGTAGCCTCAAGACAGCATCTGATTACGGCTTTGCCGGTAGTGGAAAGCGCTATGGCTGAGGCAAAAGTTGCCTGGCAGGATATAGCTGTTATCGCCGTAACCATTGGTCCCGGTTTGGCAGGTTCGTTATTAGTTGGAGTGAATGTAGCCAAAGCAATTGCTTTAGCTCAAGGCTTGCCACTTATTGGAGTTAATCACCTTGAAGGTCATATCTACGCTAACTGGCTAGGTCACAGTCAACCTGTTTTCCCTTGCCTCTGCCTCATTGTTTCCGGTGGACATAGTGATTTGGTGCTGATGACTGGGCATGGACAATTTGAGAGGCTGGGACGAACTCGGGATGACGCTGCTGGCGAAGCCTTTGATAAAGGGGCTAGAATCTTGGGCCTGGGTTATCCTGGTGGCCCAGCTATTGAAGCAGCAGCCAAAGGTGGAGTGCCTTCTTTGCCTTTGCCCCGGGCTTGGCTTAAAGGTAGCGACGATTTTAGTTTTAGTGGATTGAAGACAGCTTTGCTTCACTTGGTCCAAGACAAAGGTCTTTTAGATGCTCCTTTAGTAGCCGAGGCAGCGGCTAGCTTTCAACAGGCAATAGTCGATGTTCTAGTTACTAAAACGATGCAAGCTGCCGAAAGGCTAGGAGTCAGGCAGATATTGCTGGCTGGTGGTGTGGCGGCTAATAAGACTCTTGGTAATTACATTACTCGTCATTCACCCGTTCCGGTCCTTATACCACCTCCCAATTTGTGTACCGATAACGCGGCTATGATTGCAGCCTGCGCTTATTATCACTTCCAGTCGGGCAAGATCGATGGCTATGACATCGATATAGTAGCTAGCCTCAGCCTCGGTTAAAAGCCACTGGGCATTCAACGCAATTTCGGTGGCGACAGTAAGTCTTGAAGATATGAATTAGCCCTTGCTGTTGACAGGCGGAAAGGTCAACATCCGGCTTAAGCAGAAGCTGCTGCTTCATATAGCGAGTTAGCTCATTATTTACTAGCTTTGGGTAGTGATGATAGACCTCCGCAGCTTTCCTCTTTAGTTTCATCTCAGCGGCCATTTCTCCCCAAGCATAAACAAAGGGCAATATTATGTTTATTGCTATTTCAGTAGCTTGCTCTCGGCCTAAGAGAGCCGAGCTCCTTGTCTTAGCAATGCCAAAGTCAAAATGATTTGCCCAGTAACCTTGGCTCACAATGGTTAAGCCATTTTCCAGCCAGCGATGCTCAGCTCTTGGAGGTGCTTCCCTCACCAGTTTTAGTATCCCTTGAAGCAGCCACGATTTGTGGTACCTGGCGAGGAGATAACTCAGGGCAATAAGGCGTCGGGTAGGAAAATTATCAGGGCGCACTCTGAAAAAACACCAGTCGGCTTCCTTCATGGTTTCAGTTACACCGCTGGATTGCCATATCCTCTCTAGCTTCTCTGCATCCCCTTCTTCGACTAGCCTATGTTGCAGCCTGCGCCGCTGGGAAGGTAGTAACCCGGCAGTTCCCAGAATCCAGGCTTGTTTAAATAGGTTGTTCTGAGGTTCGACTTTTTCTAAGAAGCTGAGGAGTAATCTATGGTAAGTTCCTCAAAAGGCTCGGTATTTTTGGCATAACCCAAAGCTCTGGCTATACCTCGAAAAAGCACCTGTCCAGCTTCTTCTTCGACTAGAGCTTTCTGAAACGAGGTAATTTTAGCAACGAATCTTTCCTCACCAGCGGCATCAAGCAATTTGTTTAAAGATTCTCTATTTGGGTGCCCCGTTGCTTCTGGGCACGAAGGCAGAGGGTAGCGAGATAAGTCAGCTTGGTGACCTAGCTCATTCAGAGAGCTACTAAGAAAAGGATTCAGGTAGATTGTAGAAACAGTCTTCCCATTCTGAAGTAGGATGGGACATTGGCTGTCATGCCACATCACCACATGTAGAACTATGCTGTTATATTTGGGGTCTTGGTGATGACCATGGCTATACCACTGGCTGGATTTAACATGAATCTCTACATCTCCTTTTATTACCTTCCCATCAATAGTAAAAATAGCGTCTTGGAAGTCGCAACCACTATCATGGCTAACTCTACCTGGATAGATTATCTGAAGTTGTTCACCAGCATCAGTAACCAGGTTAGTAACCAACTGTCGCTGCCAAATATGGGCAATAAACTTTTCTGAGAACTCTGCCTTCATGTCCTATTTACACGCTTACGTGTAGTCATAGACAAAAAAATTTATCCGATCAATTAATTTGGTCCCGTGGTAGCCAAGTTCGTTTTTCGTCGATAATGTGCTTTACCTGCCAACCAATTTTTTCTAATTCAGCGGCGATAAAACGGCGATGACATCGCCAAGGAAGCCTTTCGGCACAGAGTAAGACGCTTCTTCTTTGTGAGGCTACTGTTTCCACAATCTCTATTCCTTGCCCAAACTCTGCAGTGGTAGTAAAGGCTTGGTAGCCACCACTTCGGTAACCACCCAATTTATCCCCTAAATACAAATAATCAATTTGTACTTCTGCTAGTAATTGCGTCAATGACTGTTGCCTGAAATGCCAAATGCGACTGGTAGGAAAACGACGAACGTCTATCACCACTTCAATCTCGTGTTTTTGGAGCAATCCAGTAAACTCTGCCTTTGACCGAGTGCTAGTTCCTAAGCTGTAAATCAAGCTATCATTTTTCATCCTTGCCTTTCTCCATCAGCCCAATAAATTTCAACGCATCTTCGTACATAGCAATGTTGTTGAACAAAACACAAGTCTCGCCAATTGACATCGTCTTGAGTCTGTCTAATTCTTCATCAGTATATTGGTGACGATAACCAGGACCACCATGCAGACGGAAGTACTTTATCTCCCCATATAAAGGTGGCTTGTACAAGGGATCGACACAATGGATAAGGTCTAAGTCATGACAGAGAGCAGTGATAGTCTTATTGCTCCATTTTCCTCGTGGTTCCCAGACGAAGAGGAAGTCCTCTCTATCTAGCCTATTAAAAAAGAGCCTCATATTTTCGGTGTTCCCAGCACAGTCAGTGAATGTTGCTGGACATTGAAAGACGATCAGCTTGGCTTGCAAAGCATTGGCAATATCCCGAGTTTTTTCCCAAGCTTCCAGGACCTCATCACTAGGCTTGAAAAATCCATAATATCTAGCTGTTGCTTGAGGAATTCTAAAACCGACTTTACGATAGGTAGGACTTGTTGCTAGGTGAGTAATCAATTGCCATGCCTTAATGGCAAACTCAAAGTCCTCTGGTGCCTCTTGCCGCCATCTTAAAGCCGTCTTCAAAGTCGGTGGTTTATAAAAGGTCTGCTGCACCTCAACCAATCTGAACTGAGAGAAATAGTGCTTCATCCCCTTGGGAAAGCCGCAGCAACCTACCTTGACCTGGTGCACTTCAGTCCTTTGTCTCTTTTTCCATGCTCGGCTCATATTTGAAACCCGAGCGCTCGGCAACTATGGTGAGTAAAGTAGCTGAAGTTCCCCGGGGTTTATACATTCCAATTTCCCACTCACTGATCGTCTGCTGACGGGTGCCTAGCTCCTCGGCTAGCTTAGCCTGGGTTAGTCTCAAATGCTGCCTTAGTGCCCAAATACGCTGCCCATCCCAGTCAGCCTGCTTTCGTTTCTGCCCCATTTCCTATATATTTTACACGGTATAGAGTAAACGGTCAATAGGCAAGAAGGCACCGGGAGAAAGCAAAAGTAGCTTCAGTGAGACAAAATAACAAAAAGAAAACCTTCCCCCAGTTTTAGTAGCTTTTGATGGCTATAAATGCTTATGATTGTTATTGTAGATGGAATAATGAGAGGTATGCGCCAGAGGTAATCCCCCTTTCTTTTCGGGAAGGAATCCTCGCTTAAGAGGTGATGGACATGGAGCTTTTCCAGTGGCAAAATTAAAAGGGTTGATATAGCGGGCCTCAAACTTGAGGCACTACTCAAATAAGTGAAGAAGGGAGGATAACGTGCCGATTTATGAATACCAGGCGACCGGAGAGGGTTGTGAGTATTGCCAAAATGGATTTGAAATCATACAAAACATGAGCGATAAACCTCTCACGGAGTGCCCGAAGTGCCAGGCACCGGTTAAAAAGCTCTTGTCGTCATTTCACGCCTGTGTAATTGAAACCCCAGATGAAGTAATTGAAACGGAGAGGAAAATATCTGACCATGAGAAAGATGGGAGCTGGGGTCATGCTGCCGAGCTTGCTGACAAAGCGGGTTTAGAAGACAGAGCTAGAGAGAACTACAAAAAGTCAGGATATAACATGTAAGCACGAGCTTGATCTTGTTGAAAAGTGCTAATTTTGCCTACATATCCCCTTTACAGACGAAACCGCTTATGCTAATATAATTAGCAGTCTCAGGCTAAGAGTGCTAAAATCTAATGAAGGAGGTAGAGATGGCAGTTAAACTTCAGCCCTTAGGCGATAGGGTAGTGGTAAAACCGATGCC
>DUEX01000081.1 GCA_011170325.1 Dehalococcoidia bacterium
ATCTTCATCACCACAGCTTTAGTCAGTGGGGTTGGCCTTTTCACCCCACTCCTAGCTCAGATTCTGGGCTGGGTAGCTTGGCTTTTCCTTAGCTATTTGATTCTGGTAGTGCATGTTTTCGATGCCTTGCCGTTCTCATCCGCTGAGCTAGGCAGCATCTATATTTGGCAAATATGGTGTTACTATGCGTTAATGGCAACAGCTATGGCAGCTATCAATTACCGAAGACAATTAGCCAACCTCCTTTCCCAGATAGCTTCCGAAATGCGCCAGTTAGCCAGCAAGGCTTCAGGGGTTGTCTCCAAACTACCCAAGAAATGGGTAATCTCCTCGCTTTTAGTCACAGCTATTTTAGTCTGGACAGCTATCCTAAATATGCCCGATGACAAGCTTCATGTAAGTATACTTGATGTGGGACAAGGAGATGCCATCCTAGTCCAAACGCCAAACCGCCAAGATATCCTCATCGATGGCGGGCCAAGCCCTCAAGCAATAAGTCTCGAGCTAGGCAAGAAGCTATCCTTCTGGGACAGGACTATTGATTTAGTGGTACTAACTCAACCTCAAGCCGACCATATCACTGGTCTAGTAGAAGTACTCCAGTACTATAAAGTGAAACAAGGTATTGAGCCAAGAATAGCCTATAGCTCAGCTATTTATCAGCAGTGGCTCAAGTTAGTTGAAGACAAAAAAATCGAGTACAAAATAGCCCATGATGGGCAGGAAATCGACCTTGGAGATGGCATAAAGATAGAGGTACTTCACCCTCCCTCGCCTTTGCTTCAAGGCACTTCCGATGATATTGATAACAATGGAATAGTATTGCGCTTAAGTTGGAATAAGGTAAGCTTCTTATTCACTGCCGACATCGGCAAAGAGGCTGAATGGTATCTTATCGCCCAGAGAGCTAATTTGAAGAGTACGGTATTAAAGGTCGCTCACCATGGTAGCCGAACCTCCACTTCCCCAGGATTTCTGGCTGTAGTTGACCCGGAGGTAGCAGCGATCTCAGTAGGTACCAACAATAACTTCGGCCACCCTCACACTGAAGTAGTAGACAGGCTAACCGAACGACTAGAAAGTGACAGGCTTTACCTAACCTCAGAGCATGGCACTATCGAGCTTATAACCGATGGCAAGAAGCTATGGGTAAAAACAGGATTATGATGTCGTGTATTAAGCGAGAACACTAAACAGTCCCCCTATCAGCCTATTGATTTACAGTCAATTTTAGCGTAGAGTATTAATCATCTTAATCTCGGGAATCGTAGGAGGCAAGGATGAAAAAAGTACTTTGGATAACATCACTAGCTTTAATGATATCCGTTGTCTTGGCTGTTCCCACTTTAGTCAGCGCAGCAGCTAGTTTTGAGATAGCCAACCTGTCTATTAACCCAACCTGTGTCAAAGAAGGAAACAGCATTACCATCAGCGCTGTGGTAACTAACACCGGTAACATAACTGGCAGCCACACTGTAGAACTGAAGATAAACGATGCTGTCGAGGCTACTGAAAATGTAACCTTGCCGGCTGGAGGCAGTGACACAATTAACTTCCAAGTGACCAAAGATACGGCTGGTGACTATTCCGTGGAACTTGATGGCTTGACCGGTACTTTCACTGTGGCACCATCCGCTCTTACCATAAGTAACCTGATTATCGACCCACGAGAGGTTAACGAAGGCGGAACCATAATCATCAGTGCTACAGTAGCTAATAGTGCCAATACAACACTTAGCTACCCTTTGAAATTAATGATAGATGATGTAGTTGAGGCTACTAAAGATATAAACTTGCCACCCGGAGGCAGTGACACAGTAAGCTTTACAGTGACCGGAGATATAGCTGGTGATTACATAGTAGAACTCGGTACTTTGACCGGTGCTTTTAAAGTAAAAACATCCTTTTGGGCTATGTTTCCACCTTATATATGGGCAGCCTTTGGTGCTATAGCTGGCGTATTAGTTATGTTAATTATAGTGCTAGCTATCACCCCGCGGAAGAAGAAAGAAGCTGGAGCAACCCCTAAAGCTGGAAGGTTTGGCAGGCAAGCACCACCACCAATAACCCAAATGCCAAAGCCAACACAACCACCGATTCCAACTGGGTTTCCGTCTGCAGGCCCTGTTCCTCCTGTAGCTCCTCCTGTAGCTCCTCCTCCTACTCCACCTACGACAGGAACAAGAGCTGTGCCCACAGCCCTATTCTCTGCAAGCAATCTAACCATCACCCCTAATCAGGTCAAGGAGGGCGAACCTATAACTGTCAGTGCTATAGTAACTAATAACGGCACAGAAATAGGTAAATATAGCCTAGTATTACGAATCGGCGGCGTGGTCGAAAATATCACTGAGTTGACCCTGTCTCCTAGAGCAAGCCAAACAGGCACTTTCACTGTAGTCAAGGATACTGGCGGAGAGTATTACGTAGAGGTAGACAGCTTGAGTGGCACATTTACTGTCATCCCCCTGATGCCAGCAGCTTTCTCTGTAAGCAACCTAGCCATCACTCCCGAACGAGTTAGACAAGGAGAAAGTGTTGCCATCAGTGCTGTGGTGACTAACACTGGTGAGGTCACTGGGAATTACAGCGTGGTATTAAAGGTAAAAGGAATAGCCGAGGGTATTGAGGAGATCAGTCTGGCACCAGGCAGAAGTCAGAGAGTAGCTTTCAACATAACCAAGGATGCCCCGGGGTTCTACCCAATAGCACTAGAAAACTTGACCGGTAAATTTGTTGTCGAAATGGATTGGAAAGAATAGACAAATAAAGATAAAAAACTAAAGCCCTTTCTGGCTTGCCTCTGGCAACAACTTCCATAACTTGTCAGGACTTTCTACATGGTCAATATACAAGATGCCATTGAGATGGTCTATTTCATGCTCTAGAGCTTGAGCTAGAAGTTCCTCACCTTTAAGGCGGATGTTCTTCTCTCGTCTGTCCTGTGCTTTGACCTTGACCCAAATTGAGCGCTTGACTTCTCCTTGATAGCCAGGAACACTTAAACAAGCTTCTTCTACCAAACGTTCACCTTGCCTTTTGATTATCTCAGGATTAATCAAGGTAACAACTTCCTCACCCGGTATCTCAATCACGGCTACCCGGAGCGGCACCCCCACCTGAGGTGCAGCTAAACCAACGCCAGAAACTGCCCGCATAGTGTCTATCATGTCATCAATAAGCCGTTGGATTGAGCTATCAGTAGTGGTTACCTTTTTGGCTCTTTGCCTCAGCACAGGGTCAGGTAAAACGCAAATAGAAAGAACTGCCATTTCATAACTTATTAAACCACACCTATTGGGTCAATGTCCACAACCCAGCCTTGCGGGAAAGTTATATCAGTTAAGAAGTCGGCCAACCCAGTTCCACAAAGAACTATTTGCCACTGATAACGCCCTCGAAGTCGAGGCATAAAAGCTGGCACCGGCCCAATTAGTTTCAAGCCAGGTATGCCTTTCCTATCTCTTTCTGTAGTAAGCAACTGGCTCATCCTCTCCACCCCCATCCGACAAGCAGCAGCATTAGTGTGACTAAAAGTGAGACGGGCTAAGCGGCTGAAAGGTGGATAACTAAACTGGCGACGATAACTTATCTCCTGACCATAAAAAGATAGATAGTCATGCCTTGATGCTGCCTGAATTGCGTAATGCTCTGGACTATAAGTTTGGATAATGACCTTCCCGGCTACCAAGCCACGCCCAGCTCTACCAGCTACCTGGCATAAAAGCTGAAAGGTACGTTCGCCAGCCCGGAAATCGGGTAAATTCAAACCAGTATCAGCACTAATTACTCCAGCTAACGTTACCTGAGGCAAGTCCAATCCCTTAGCTATCATTTGAGTACCGATAAGTATATCAGCCTCATGGGCTAGAAATTTAGCTAAAAGCTCCTCATGGGCTCGCCGCCCTGAAGTTACATCTCTATCCCAGCGGAGAAGTGGAGCTTGGGGAAAAAGATGCCTGACTTCCTCCTCCACCCTCTGGGTACCGATGCCTAGGAATTTGAGCCGATGGCTAAGACATTGGGGACAAACTTGAGGTAGTGGACAGGAATAATGGCAATGATGGCAAGTCAACTTCTCTGTTGCTGAGTGATAGGTAAGAGCCACCGAGCAATGCTGACAACTAGGAACAAAGCCGCAACCTCGGCATTGAACAAAGGTTGCCATGCCACGCCGGTTGAGAAACAAGATCACCTGTTCCCGACGAGCCAAAGCTTCAGCCATTGCCTCGGATAGAGAACGACTAAACAAGCTCCGATTCCCAGCTTTAAGCTCATCCCTTAAGTCCACAACCTCAACTTCAGGCAAAGGCGAAGGACCATGAGGCGTAATCCGCTCCTTGAGTTCAACAAGCCGATATTCCCCTTGCTTTCCCCGATAAAAAGTCTCCACGTCAGGTGTAGCACTGCCTAAAATAACCACAGCACCACCAAGTTCAGCCAATTTAATAGCTACCTCTCGAGCATGATACCGCGGTGATTTGTCAGACTGCTTATACGTCCACTCATGCTCCTCATCAATAACAATCAACCCGAGGTCAGGCTGAGGTGCAAAAAGGGCACTCCTCGGACCAATAACCACATCACAGCCGCCTTCCTTTATCCGATGCCACTCATCAAACTGTTCGCCTAAAGACAACCCACTGTGAATTACAGCCACGCGACCGGGAAAACGAGCGGCAAAGCGTTCTATCGTCTGAGGAGTTAGCGCGATTTCAGGAACAAGACAAATGCCTCGCTTACCTTGAGCAACAACTTCAGCCAAAGCTCGAAGATAAACTTCGGTCTTGCCACTTCCGGTAACACCGTGAAGCAGAAAAACTAACGGCGATTTATTCCGACTTCCTTGAGCTAAGCTACCTCGAATGCCTTGCCAAACTGCTTCCTGAGAGGCAGTAAGATTTGGCGGCACTGTTGAAGCAATTCTAAGACGAGCTAAAGGGTCACGCCTAACTTCAACTTCTACCACAGAAACCAAGCCACGACTCCTTAAGGATTCAATCACCGGCCGCTGGCGAGCAATAGACTTTCTAAGCTCAGCCAAAGGAACAGGTTGAGACCGCTTAGCCAGGAATTCAACCACTGCTGCCTGCTTGTAAGCTCTATCCTCCCTAAGCTGAATAACTTCTGCCTCAACCTTAACTCTGTCAACCTCCAACTTCAAATAGGGAATTAGCCTCGGCTTTACTTTAGTCTCCTCTAGCTGCTGACTCTTCACTACCAGACGGCGCCGCAGGAGCTGTTGAATAATCAATTCAGCTTTCCTTTTCCCCAATTTCCTCTCTAACTGTCTGAAGCTGACCTTGCCCTTACCCTCAAGAAAATGGATTGCTTGCCTTTGCTCCGAATTAAGTTGTGATAGATCCATGGAACATGGCAAAAGTTGCAGAAAAGTGATTAACCGCCGCTCAAAGCCCGGAGGCAACATCAAAGCTACAGCATCGAAAAGAGGCGAAAGGTAATGTTCACTTAACCATAAGGAAAGTTCAACTTGAGCCAGAGACAGTAAGGGATGAGATGTGATAAGGCCAGTTATTTCCTTGGTAACTTCAACTGAAGGATAATCGCTCAGCTTGACAACAATACCTTGAAGAGCCTTAGAACCGAAAGGCACCCATACTGCTTGCCCGACATCAACGGTTAGTCGGGGTGGTATAGAATAACAAAAACTACGGCGGTGAGCAATGTGTGAATTGACCGCCACCTCGGCATATTTCATTCGGCATCTTCAGCTTCCTCAGCCTCTTCGGCTTCTTCAACTTCCTCGGCATCTTCAGCTTCCTCAACGGCAGCTTTTCCCACCACCTTCTCCCGCCTCTCTTTAAGCCGAGCTTCTTTAGCACTAAGTCGGCGCATATAATAAAGCTTAGCGCGGCGAACTTTAC
>DUEX01000082.1 GCA_011170325.1 Dehalococcoidia bacterium
GAGTCATTTGCAATTTGCTCTACTAATTGGACGAAGTCGATATCAGCAGAGGGCATCTTCATATTTGACTTAGTCAAAATTTCACCGATAACTCTTTTCACTATCTTATCTGGCATTACTGTGTCAATACCACCCATCATTCTTAAGTACTGGAAGGTGTTTATACCGACTCCTTTGATCTCTCCTATTGGGTCCTCTGTCCAATCCTTAAGTCTAGCATGCTTTGCCCAATAGATAAGGGCTTCTCTGTCATCTAATTCCCTCTCTCCTTTAATTCTGGCTAGGTGAGAAGCGACAGATTTCGCCATCTGCCAGGAACGCCTGTTTCTCCAAATTCTCTCAAGTTCCTCATCATTAGCGACTGATAAATCTTCAATATTGCGAATATTGCCTGACTCTACCAGTTCTTTCCTGAACCTTTCTACTTTTGGCACTACTGCCTGAAAGTAGTTTAAGCCAATGGAAGTAAAAGCAGCATCCACTACCATCAGGACGACGTTACCATCCCACCTTTCGGTTCTCAAGCAACGCTGGCAGTATTCTTTGACCTCCAGCACTTTCCCCATGTAACTGTCAACCACATCTTTGAGTTTCAACTGAATCCAGCCCTCCCATATAGCTTTCCATATTTTCACCCCTAGCGTCCACTATATAACTTTTAAAAATCTATGTAGACCAACTGTTTGCCATCGAAGACTATATTGATAGATTAATGGGGAGATTTAAATATTGAACCTCTGTCTAATAATCGAAGAACCTAGACTTTCCACCAGCCGAGTATGGCAAGGGCACTGAGCCCAATGCCGGCAATCGCAGCACCAATCCAGCCAAGAAGGCATAAACAAGTGACAATAGCCCCAGCGATTATTAGTCCACAGAGGATGGACAGGAAGGCATAGTTGAATTTCACCCCGCAGAGGAAGGCAGCTATTGACCCTGTCCAGGCACCAGTCACCGGAAGCGGGATAGCCACGAATAAAATCAGTCCAATCCGTTCATATCTCTCGATAAGTTTTCCATGTCGTCTGGTGCGATTGAGGACCCAGTTTATCAGTCTATTGCCAATATCTACCTTGCTGACAACTTTGGTTAGTGACTCGAAGAAGAGTAATAGGATGGGCACAGGCAGTAAGTTGCCGATGATAGCCAGGCAGAAAGCCCAGTACCATGGTATGTGGAACAGGTTTATAGCTACCGGCAAGGCACCACGAAGCTCTACCACTGGTAGGGCTGATATAATGATGACTATAAGTTCCTCGGAAATGCCTGAGCCTATGAGTTCCTCAATCATTCTTGTCTAGCTGTTCATCCATTTAGCTTTTGCTAAGCATTATATCACTAAATATCGCCTGTCAAACTAGAGTTATCTATAATTCCTTTTTATGATAAGGAGCTGCCTATTGATAGATTGGAAAGAGGGTATATTCTAGAGTGGACGATGCAGACTCCTCGCCGAAAGTTGCCTTGAATCTAGGCCATATTATTGGCTTTGGTGAAAACTGTAAGGCTTTACCCTCAGGGAGTGGGGTGGTAAAATTAAGTTGAGCGAGAGCTATGTCAGGACATTCTAAGTGGGCACAGATTAAGCGTCAGAAGGGGGTAGCTGATGCCCGGCGAGGGCAGTTATTTACTAAGCTCACTCGCGAGATTATCGTGGTAGCACGTCAAGGTGGTGCTAACCCTGAGTCTAACTTCCGTCTGCGTCTGGCGATACAGAAGGCTCGCGATAATAATATGCCACTGGAGAACATCGAGCGGGCGGTAAAGCGGGGGAGTGGTGGGCTGGAAGCGACTAGCCTGACTGAGGTAAGTCTTGAAGGCTATGGACCCAACGGAGTGGCTGTCTTAGTAGAGGCACTGACCGATAATCGCAATCGTACGCTTCAGGAAGTCCGCAGTCTGTTTTCTCGGCATGGAGGGAGTCTTGGTGAAAGTGGCTGTGTAGCCTGGCTTTTTGAAAGTAAAGGGGTAATCACTATAGAAACTGACGGCGTAGATATTGAGGAACTGGCTCTGCTGGCTATAGATGCTGGTGCTGAGGATGTCAAAGTGGAGAAGGGTTACCTTGAGGTTCATACTAAGCCCCAAAGTTTAGAGACAGTACGGCAAGCAGTAAGGCAAAAGAAACCACCTATTTCAGCTGAGCTTTCTCTAGTACCCAAAAGCACAGTAGTGTTAGGTGAGAAAGAAGCTCTTCAAACCCTGAAGCTGCTCGACCATTTGGAAGAGCTGGATGATGTCCAACGTGTATTTTGTAATGTTGATTTCTCTGAGGCTGTTCTGGAGAAGTTGCGGGCTGAGGCATAGCTATGCGTGTTCTCGGCATTGACCCGGGCACTTTAAATCAAGGCTACGGTGTAGTGGATGAGGGAGGGGGTGGTATAACCATGGTTGATTGCGGGGTATTAACCCTGTCTCCAAAGATTCCTGTAGAGCAACGGCTGTGCTCTCTGTATAGGAAACTTGGCGAGATCATAGCTCGTTACCAACCGGATGAAGTAGCTGTTGAGGAACCCTTTGTAGCTGGAAATGCTCGCTCAGCTTTAGCTGTAGGTAGAGCTCAGGCAATAGCTATTCTGGCAGCAGCCAGTAGGAGACTACCTGTTTTTCGCTATTTGCCAGCCCAGGTAAAGCAACAGGTGACTGATTACGGCGGCAGCAGCAAGGAACAAGTGCAGGAAATGGTGAAAATTCAACTCGGGCTTTCTCAGTCTCCTCAGCCTAGTGATGCTGCTGATGCCTTAGCTGTTGCTATCTGCCACCTTCACCAAAGGCATCTCAACCAGCTGCTAGCTAAAAGCCGGTAAGAGTGGTGATGATAGTCGCGTTAGAAGGGATATTGGAGAGTCGAGGAATTGACTCAGCTGTGGTTAAAGTAGGACCGCTTAGCCTTCAAGTGTATATTCCCGGCTCTACCTTAAGCCAACTTGGCGCTGTAGGTGATGGGGTCTATCTGCATACCCATATTTACTTAAGGGAAGATAATATGGCTCTTTACGGCTTTGCTTCAGCTGAGGAGTTGAGTCTTTTTCAGAGCCTTATTTCCGTTTCGGGGATTGGTCCTAAAGCAGCTTTGGGTCTGCTTTCTACTCTGAGTCCTGAACAAGTGGCTTCAGCTATAGTTAGTGGTAATATTGACCTTATCAGTCGGGTGCCTGGGATTGGCAAGAGAATGGCTGGCCGCATTGTGCTAGAGCTGAAGGGAAAGCTAGAGAAGTGGTGGGTGGGGGCTATTGCCCCAGCTTTGGCACAGGAGGATGCCGATGTGGTAGCTGCCCTCACCAGCCTTGGCTATTCCCTGAAAGAAGCTACTCGGGCTGTTTCCAGCCTGCCTGGTTCTGAGGAGCTGGATTTAGAAGAGAAAATAAGATTGGCTTTACAGCAGCTGGCTACAATGTGAAGTAGGAAGCATAGTTAAACCATCGAATCGCTTTCATAGCTTAGGAGTTTGATATGGAAATATATTTATTCCTTGTGATTTTAGCTTTGCTGGCGGTAATCGTTATATTGCTAGTCAGACCTAGAAGAGTGGAAATCCCGGCGATTGAGGACTTAGAGAAGAAGTTGCTTTTTGCCCTTGCCTCTGAAAAGTCGGTGAAGGAAGTTCAAGATATCGTTGAGAAATTACCTCACGACGTAATACAGAGTTTAACCCGTAGCTTGGCGATGAGAACGGGAAAATTGAATGAACTTCTAGCCACGGTTGAATTTGCCCAATATGATAGGCTTTTCTATTTGGGGGAGCCTATTGACTTTGTTGGAGTTAAATATGGTGAGGCGGTGGATTTTATTGAGGTTAAAACAGGGAAGTTTCGGTTGACCGAGGACGAAAAGAAATTAAAGGAATTGATTGAGGCTAAGCAAGTCAACTATGTGCCGCTTTCTGTGGAGAAAATAGGCGTTGCTGAGGAAGTTGACATAAGTGAAGAGGGAATTTGATGCCTCCATTTAAGAGTGTCTCCGATTTTCGACTCACTGGAGACCAGCCTCAGGCGGTAGATGGGCTGGTTGAGGGGGTAAATAATGGCTACAAGCAGCAGGTATTACTTGGGGTGACTGGTAGTGGTAAGACTTTCACTATGGCAAATGTTGTCGAGCGGGTGCAGAAGCCGGCTTTAGTTATATGCCACAATAAGACCTTAGCCGCCCAGCTAGCTACCGAGCTTAAGGAATTTTTCCCGGACAACGCTGTGGAGTATTTTGTTAGCTATTATGATTACTATCAGCCCGAAGCCTATATGCCTAGCACTGACACTTACATCGAGAAGGAAACTGATATAAATGAGGAGATTGATAAACTTCGCCATGCAGCTACCCGAGCTTTGTTTGACCGACGTGATGTATTAATCGTAGCTTCAGTATCGTGTATTTATGGCTTGGGCGCACCTGAGGAATACCATAGTTTTGTGACTACTGTGAGTAAAGGTGAAAGATGCAACCGGGATAAGCTAGTTCGTCGTCTTGTTGATATGCAATATGAAAGGAATGATATTGATTTCACTCGTGGAAGGTTTCGTATCCGTGGTGATACTTTGGAGCTCCAGCCAGCTTACGAGGAGATAGCGATCAGGGTTGAGTTCTGGGGAGACGAGGTCGAGCGTATTGTCGAGGTTGACCCTCTTACTGGTGAGCTGCTAGTTGAATGTGACTCAGTTGATATCTACCCGGCTAAGCACTTTGTTACTTCCTATGATAAGCTTATGGCAGCTATAGAGGATATTAAGGTTGAGCTGGAAGAGAGGCTGGAGGAGATGAGAAGTCGCGGTAAGCTTCTTGAGGCGGCTAGGCTTGAGGCGCGGACTAATTACGACATCGAGATGCTTCGCGAAGTTGGTTACTGTACAGGGGTGGAAAACTATTCGAGGCATCTTCAGCGTCGAGCCCCGGGAAGTCCACCATGGACATTGCTCGATTACTTCCCTGATGATTTTTTACTGTTTATTGATGAGTCACATATGACTCTGCCTCAGATACGGGGTATGTATCATGGTGATATTGCCCGGAAACGGACTTTGGTGGATTATGGTTTTCGTTTGCCGTCGGCTTTAGATAATCGACCGCTGAACTTTACTGAGTTTGAGGGGCGCATTAATCAGGTTATCTATGTGTCAGCTACCCCTGGGCCTTACGAATATGGGCATAGCCAGAAAGTGGTGGAGCAGTTGATTCGTCCTACTGGTTTGTTGGAGCCTACCATTGAGGTTAAGCCAACCAAGGGACAGATCGACGACCTTATCTACCAGATTAAGGTCAGAGTTGGTAAAGGCGAGCGCTGTTTGGTGACCACATTAACTAAGAGGATGGCTGAAGAGATGGCCGATTACCTTAGAGAGATGGAGGTGAGGATTCATTATCTTCACTCTGAGGTGGAGACCCTGGAGAGGGTGGAGATTTTGCGTGACCTTCGCCTTGGTGTTTACGATGTGGTAGTTGGTATAAACTTGCTCCGTGAAGGGCTGGATTTGCCTGAGGTAAGTTTAGTGGCGATTCTGGATGCTGATAAGGAGGGTTACCTTAGGTCAAAAGAGACTCTTATTCAGACGATGGGGCGAGCAGCTCGTCATGCCGGTGGTCATGTCATCATGTATGCTGATACTACGACTACAGCCATGCGTGAAGCTATAGAAGAGACTAACCGCCGGCGTCGGATTCAGGAGGCTTACAATCAAGAGCATGGCATTACTCCGCAAGGAATAAGAAAGGCGATTAGAGATATTACTGAGCGAGTTAAAGTAGTTGCTGAAGCTAAGGCTCCCTATATGGCAGTTCCTACTTCTAAAGAGGATGTTGCCCGACTTATTAAGGACTTGGAGTCTCAGATGAAGAAGGCTGCCAAAAATCTGGAGTTTGAGAAAGCGGCTTTACTGCGTGACCGCATTATCGAGTTAAGAAAAGACGAGGAGTTGTTATCGCCTTTGACTAAATCTAGATAAATTATCTCCCGAAGGGAAGGCCACCGCCATCAACTGCGATAGTCTGTCCGCTGATATAGCTTGAGGCATCAGAAGCAAGAAGAACAGCCACTCCAACAATATCCTCGGGCTGACCGATATATCCTAGTGCAGTATGCTCTATGAACTTTTGTGCGATCTCAGGCGTGCTCCAAAGGTGTGTGGACATTTTGGTTTTTATTACTCCTGGAGCGATAGCATTAACTCTTATATTATGCTTACCTAGTTCGGTAGCCAACACCTGGGTGAGCAT
Organism: Dehalococcoidia bacterium; assembly: GCA_011170325.1. Classification (GTDB taxonomy): domain Bacteria; phylum Chloroflexota; class Dehalococcoidia; order GIF9; family UBA5629; genus W265. The sequence goes on from DUEX01000082.1 coordinate 6,205, forward strand.
AATAACACCAGCCTTGCTTACAGAGTAGGCTCCAGTGCCAGGGAATGGTTTGGTACCAGCTGCTGAAGCCATATTAATAATGCTGCCACCTCCTTGCTTCATCATTAGTTTGGCTACAGCTTGACTCAGTAGATAATAGCCCTTTAAATTAAGGTTCATTAGCGCATCCCAAGCCCGTTCCTCTATATCTACAAGTGGGCCGAAAACTGGATTAGTACCGGCGTTATTGACCAGAATGTCAATTCTTCCAAATTCATCAATTGTCTTTTTTACCAGGTCATCAAGCTCCTCTTTGTGTCCGGCATGAGCAGCTATTGCTAGGGAATGCCTGCCCAATGCGGAGATTTCTTTGGCTACTTCTTCTAGGTCAGGGAGCTTGCGGCTGGCTATCGCTACATCAGCTCCTACCTCGGCAAATCCGAGAGCAACAGCCTGACCAATGCCCCTCGAGCCCCCGGTAATTAAGGCTACCTTCCCGTCTAAGCGATATTTGTCCAGAATCATGTTACCTCCTATTCAGTAATTCCAGCTAGATATTTAGCGACATCCTTCTTGGATTCTAGGTCATACTGACCTCTGATGCCGATTTTCTCCATTATAGGTGAACCACCGCCATGGACACCAGCGTATTGAGACCAGCCAGAGGCAGCAGAACAGGAAAAATCGGAAATAAACCGAAATAAGCGGTGCTGTTTTTCAGCGGAAATTTCAGGATTTCGCATGATATATTTCTCCAAATAAGGTCTGGTCTCAGGATTTAGCCAGTCTTGTTCAAATGGGAGCGTGGAGGGTAAACCTCCAGCCACGGAAGTCAGCACGTCATATTCGTGGTAGACGTTTACCCCGCTCAGGTATCTTCCACAATTGGAATAAAGGAAAGCGGGCTCATAAATTCCTGAGGAGGTAGGGTGAGCTTTCACTGAGGCAGCAATGCCTGAGGCATAGGCTAGCTCAGCAATTATCGTCAATTCAGTTAGCTCATCCCTGATATGAGGGGCATTCCCCACGCCATTATAGTCGGCCACTAGAGCAGTGGCTCCCATTATGATGTCCGTTATGGCCGGTTTACAGCCACAGTATGAATGGCGGTGAAAATCAGCAAATGTGAGGGCTAGCCTACCGCCGAATTCCCACTCCCCGCACATGAATACTCGCTCCCAGGGCACGAAAACATTATCAAATACCACCACTGAGTCGGAAACACCGTATTGATTGTAGGGTGCTTTTAGTTCAATTCTGGGGCGGGGCCCGGTGACCCGACTAATGTTCTTAATCCCATCAGCATCGGCAGGAATGGCGAAGGCTACTGCCCAGTCGCTCTCCTCCTTAGTCAGCGTCCGTGTAGGAATGGCTAAATGCTCATCTACATAAGGCCCCATAGTGATATGGTTTTTGGCTCCTCGGACTACTATGCCGTCCTTACGTTTCTCCACCACTCTAAGGTAGAGGTCGGGGTCAGCCTGCTGATGGGGACGCTTGCTTCGATCACCCTTAACATCGCTCTGGGAGGTACTGCCTACAAGGTCATTTTCTTGATAATACTTCAAAAACTCTAGGAAACGTTTGTGATATTCAGTTCCTTTTGCATCGTCGATTTCCTTGGAGACTACCCCCATAGCATTGATTGTATCTGTAGCCATACAGCGCTGAATGCAACCGCCTACACGGTGGCAGAGGGTTCTGACCATCTCTTGCTTTTTCAGCAGGTCATCAACGCTGGTATTCACATTAGTAAACCGGTTTATCTTTTCCCCGGTGAGGTGTGAGGTAGTGGCCGCCAAGTGTTGAAATTGTGGGTCAGTAGCTGCCTCGAAGGTGTAAGCTACAGTATTAATGCATGGTGCTAATATAGGGTCGTCTCGTCCAATTTGATGACCACCAGCATAAACGTTGGGTCTCATCCTTTTCAGTCTTTCCCTGTATTCCTCAGCGGTTTTTATTGCCATTTGTCTCCCTCCTTTCTAATTTGGTTCTCTTGGGTTTGTTCAAATCGGTAACCCCCCTCTTTGTCTGAAATATCCCTAGGTCATATCGTCTGCTACTCTATTGCACTGCCGTGTTATTGTATGGTTCTCCTTCTATAGCCTTCCTCCTCTAGTTTTTCCATGAGCCGCGCAGCTCGAGGGTAGCCGATGCGGAGGCGGCGCTGCAGGAAGGAAGTGGAAACATCTTTATATTCTTGTGCTAGCTGTCGGGCAGCGTCCAGCAGAGAGTCTTCAGCACCTTTTCCAGCAAACATAGGTTGGCTCATCTCCTCGAATTTAACTGGCATTACCTCTGGGCTTTGTTGATTGCCCCAGAAATATACTAATCTCTCGATCTCAGCATCGGTGACAAAGGCTCCCTGAAGGCGCTTTGGCTTGCTAGCATCGGTGGGCATGTAGAGCATATCGCCTCTACCTAGTAACTTTTCAGCTCCGGCTGAATCTAGGATGGTACGTGAGTCTACTTGTGAGGTGAGGGCGAAACTGATGCGGGTGGGGAAATTAGCTTTGATAAGGCCGGTGACTACATCAACTGAGGGGCGTTGGGTGGCTACAATTAGATGGATGCCGGTGGCTCGCGCTAATTGAGCTAAACGGCATAGCGTGTGCTCTACCTCGTCGAAGGCTGCCATCATTAAATCAGCTAGCTCGTCGATGACTAACACTATATAGGACAGTCCGTCTCCCGGCTGTCGGTCTTTGTTGTAACTGTCAATGTTGCGTGCTCCAGCCTGGGCGAACTTGTGATAGCGGTTGTCCATCTCTTGATTGAGCCAACGCAATGCCATTATTGCTTTATCAGTGTCAACGACTACAGGGGCTATTAGGTGAGGTAGGCTATTGAAGGTAACTAACTCCACTCGTTTGGGGTCAATCATAATAAATTGCACATCATCTGGAGTATTGTGAATAAGTAAGCAGCAAATGGTGGAGTTGAGGCAGACAGTCTTGCCGCTGCCAGTTGCCCCAGCAATAAGTAAATGGGGCATCTTGGCTAAGTCAGTAGTCACTGTCTCGCCTCCGGCACCTTTACCTAGAGCTAAAGCTAGCTTTGACTTGGCACTGATTTTCTGAAAGGCAGCGGTTTCTATTACACCGCGGAGGTTAACTGTGCCGAAGGTAGTATTGGGAACCTCAATGCCTACTACCGGTTTCCCAGGTACCGGAGCTTCAATTCTGATGCTAGGAGCGGCTAAGGCTAGAGCAAGGTCGCTGGCTAATGAGTTAATACGCTCTACCTTTACTCTGGTCTTTGATACTTCTTGTAACTGAACTTTAACATTACCATCTTTGTCTCGTTCTTTAATTTCTTTGTATTTGTGATCCCAACCGGGCTCAATTCCAAACTGAGTTACTGTAGGACCAACATTTATTTGGATTACTTTGGCCTCAACACCGTAGCTAGCTAAAGCCTCCTCGATAAGTTGTGCCCGCTTCTGAACGTCAGTCTGGCTTAGCTCCACCTCTGCGGTCTTATCCAGAATGCTGATAGGTGGTAATTGCCAACCACCAACAGTGAGTACTGGCTGGTATTTTTCTGGTTCCCAGGTCTCGGGGGTGGGCGCTTCGCTAGCGTCTGGCGGTACTAGGCTGGGTGTTGGTGTAGCTTCCTCTGTTGCTTCTGCCGTTTCAAATTTAATTTCTCTCGGCGGCGGTCTAGGTATAGCTTTGGGGCGGAGTTGGCTAGCTTTGAGGAGACCTTGCCCCATAGCTTTAGCTATACTAGCTATTGAGTGCCAGACCCATTGAGGAGCTATAAATAGGATGCCTAAGAAGGTTAGCCCAACTAGCCTCAACACTCCTACAGCATCTGAAGTGGTGATGATACTTTTGCCAAATTTACCACCCAAGGTCGCTTGACTTACGATGCCGCTTCCAGGGGCGAAAAAGGCTAGTAGTCCCCAGGCAGCTAAGGCCAGGGAAATTCCACCAAGCCACCAATTCCAATATTTTGTCAAAAGTGAAAACTGCCCCTGCCAGATTACCCAGACTATCATCCCTAAGGCTATACCTATTAAAGCTAACCCAGCTCCAAGGAGCTCGAGCAGACTTTCCCACGTGGTGGTGGCCCAGCCAGTTATGCTTTCCCATGTGGCGGTAGTCCAGCTGGTTATGTTAGGCCAAAACCAGTATATTAACACGGCAGCAATGATTACCAATATCAATCTTCTTACCGGTGGCGAGGCGATAAAACTAAAGAAACTCTTCCAAAAGGGCTGCCCCTTCCTGGCTTTCCGACGAGCTGCTGGCTTAGCAGTTCTTCTTGTCTTGGGAGACATAGCTTTACTATACCTCTACAGTTGTAGTGAGTATCATCGGGCGGCGCCTGGTTTGTTCATAGAAAAACTTACTCAAGGTATCTTTGACTTTAGTATTGATGAAACTCCATTCAAGCGGATGTCCACCGCCGCGACCTAGAGTAGTTGCTATTAAGTCTCGTCCCCGTTCAAGTACATTTTCGCCTTCTTTCATATCCACAAAGCCTCGGGATACAATATCAGGGCGACCTA
>DUEX01000083.1 GCA_011170325.1 Dehalococcoidia bacterium
ACGGCATATACAAGCTATGAGGAGAGCCTTTTCCGTAGTCAAAAAGAGGCAGAAGTCAAACATCAGTAGAATACCAGACCTTGAAGAGCGGAAAAGAAGGCTGAGGGAAACTCGGGAAAGGTCCATCGGAAATGAAATGCTTCTAAATCAGGCGGTCGACAATCTGGGACGAAACGGTATAAGAGTGTACAAGGCAAACAGCAGAGAAGAAGCGGTATCGCTAGTTATCGATGAGATAGGTAATGAGAAGTTGGTAGTTAAATCGAAGTCAAATCTAACCAAGGAAATTGGACTGACTGAAGCTCTAGAATCAAGCGGAGTCGAGGTCATAGAAACTGATATCGGCGATAGGATAATTCAGCTTTGTGGTGACAGGCCTTCCCATCCCACTGGTCCAGCGAGCCATCTTGCCAGGCATGATATAGCCGAGGTTCTGTCTGCTCATTTTGGAAAGAGGATAGAGCCTGCTCCGAAGACAATGGTCGAGCTAATTAGAGACGAGATATCTACATATGTGAATAGAGCTGCAATCGGGATTACCGGGGCTAATGCCGTGGCTGCTGAAGAGGGGGCTATTCTGCTGTTGCATAACGAAGGCAATATTATACAAGTGGCAATGCGCCCTGAGAAACACATAGTCTTGGCAGGGATAGACAAAATATATCCGAACCTTGAAGAAGCTATAAATATGGTGAAGCTCCAGACGTTCTATGCTACGGGCTCTTCGGCGACCTCATTCATAAACATAATCAGCGGCCCAAGTCAGACCGCTGATGTTGAAAAGCAGTTGGTCAAAGGTGTGCATGGACCTAAAGAAATTTGCCTTATTCTGGTGGATAATTATAGAAGCCAAATAGCAAATAGCGAGTATAAAGAGTTGCTTTACTGCATAGGTTGTGGCGAGTGTCTGCTGGTTTGTCCTGCCTATAGCGTGTATGGTAACAGATTTGGCATTGACAGCGAGCTGGGGGGAAGGGGGGTAATCTATTCTGCGTTATCTGAAGGTGCCTCTAGCGAGGCTGATGATGAACTTGACCTGTGTCTTAGCTGTAGAAAGTGCCAGCAGAACTGCCCTTTAGCTATAGATACACCGTCCATGGTTAACAGATTACGTTTAGAAAGCCGCAAAAAGGTATTGGAACCTCACTTGGCGACTGCCTGTGATTTCGTGAGTTCCCATGTGAAGTGGATAGGCAGTGCTATATGGCTAGAGGCTTTGTTATTGATTTCAAAACTGTTGCAGTCACCGGATAATGGTTAGTCAGCGCTTGTGGCCTGTAGAACTTATAATGGTTCGCGTGTGTGGGGAAATGTTGTAATTGGCAGACGAGCATGAGTTAGAATTGGTCAATTCCAGTCTAAAAGGTATCTCACCGCATATACAATAGCCTGCCATAAAGCTGTACCCGTGGCATTACCTTTGAAGATTGCCCAGAGCATTACAAGCGGGTTACTCGCTGAGATATGCTCCGTCAGTCAAGTTTGACAGCAGCCTGAAGCCTTACCGCAGTCTGAACGCCGTATCCAAGCTCTTCAAATGCCTTGGGAGCTCAATACTCAGGAGGTGGCGGCTCGGGAATCCAGTACTCTGAGGGCTGAGTTGGCGCAGCTTCACCTTCACCCAGAGTGAGCGGCCTTGGACACCAATCCCAGCAATCCCCCCAGCAGCGGTTCCAGCAGCTACAGCAGCCTCCCCACCATCCGTTCCTCCACGAAGCATTCCATCCGTCCTTGTAGCCCTCGTCGTAACCAGTTTTCTCAGCTTCCCTGTACCCCTTATCATAGCCATCTTTTTCACCTTCCCTATATCCTTCATCATAGCCGTCACCTTTGCCCTCGTTGTAGCCCTCGTCGTAACCTTTGGCATAACCTTCATCGTAGCCATTGGCGTAACCGGCTTTCTCACCTACCCCATAGCCTATGTTGTAACCTACACCCTTACCCCACTGATAGCCTCCAAAGACTGCTCCAACTAGAGCGATAATGGTGAATCCAATGATGATTGCGAGCATTTCTTTGCTCAGAGTCATTCCTGTAGCCCCTTTCGTCTTCCTAGGCATTTCGCACCTCCTTTCGTCTCAGTGCCGGCTTTTCTTGCTCCTAGATCGTTAAGATATTACAAGAGCTATCTTCTCACTTACCGCCATTGTAGCACTACTCCTACCCTGATTATACATCCAGCCAAATCGAAACGGAATATCCCACAAGAAACCTTAAGTTCTCATTAGCTTATTTACAGGTTTAGCTTACCCAATTATTTGGCCAATTTTGCAGGCCAATTTATAGGCTGGGCAGCTGGGAGAGCTTAGACATGGTGCTAGGACATACTTGGCCGGTTAAGTTTAAAGATAGCTTGAAGGTTTATCGTAGTCTTGAAGTTGTACCCAGGGCTTGACTCTCAATATGAAGGCGCAAGCCATTGCGCAAGAGAATCAGGTTTAGGCTCGATTGCAATCGCTGCTTTCCCCTTCTCTAAGTGCCACAATGAGAGCACCTGGGCCGGCGTGTACTCCCAACGCTGGACCCAGTCTGGCAACGTGGACTCGCTCCTTGGGAAAGACGGAGCCTACACGCTCTTTAAATGAATTTGCTTCTTCAGATGTAGTACTGTAGACAATGGCTAGGTCTTGAAGATTTGAGGCCTCTTTTACCAATTCATATAGCCTGTCCATACCCCTAGAACGGCTACGGGCTAAGCCAGCTTGAACAAGCTCACCATCTCGCATGGTAATTAGAGGTTTAACATTCAGTATACCCCCCACTATTGCCTTGGCTTTGCTGATACGCCCACCTAGGAGCAAGTATTTCAGAGTATCGAAAACCGCAAGCACGCGTACGTTGGGAATGGACTTCTTTACCTCTTCTAACACCTGTTGCAAGCTTTCGCCGGCTTGAGCAGTTTTGGCTGCTGCTATAGTAACTAGACCTAAGGCCATAGTAACCCACTCAGAGTCAACAATCTCAATTCGGCACTTCGTTTCGGCCAATGCCTCTTTGCCCTGTAGCGCAGCATCATAGGTGGCACTAACTTTGCTACCAATATGGATAGAAACGATTTCATCAGTTTCCCGAGCCAGTTCCTTATATACCTCGGTGAAATCTCCCGGCGATGGAGCCGAAGTTGTTGGGAGAACAGGGCTAGTCTGCAGTTTTCGGTAGAACTCATCAGCATCCATATCAACGCCATCACGATAGGTCTTGTCCCCAAAGCTAAGATATACGGGTACCATAGTTATGCCTAGCTGCAGAGCTAATTCTGGACTCAAGTCCGAGGTACTGTCAGTAACAATCTTGACTGTCATTGTGGTCGCCTTGGGAAAGCCAATAATAAACTCTACCTGACATGTGAAACGGCTGGCCGTTCACATCAATGTTGAAGTTGTGCATACTGACTGGCACACCCGTTGCAAGTAGAGTGTCAGTGTCTCGTATATGACCACTCTATATACCATTATGCCAAATGTCAATACCTCGGAGCGCAAAGGTGAACCCCTGTATCGATTGCGTTGACACAGCCAGGGATATCGCCACAAGAAACCTTGAATTTCGATTACCTTATTTAGAGATTTAGCATACGCAATTGTTAACTCAATTTCGGTTTCCTATCTGGATTTGCCAAATTCGTATCTAGGAAAATGTGTAGAAACGGCGTTAGGCAGGCTTTTTTGCGGTATTTCAAGCACCATTTTTCAGATATGTATACCTAAGAAAAGTTTACTTTTGGCTATGCGGTGTAGCTAAATAGCATTTAGCCAGTTGCATAACGCCCTTGTAGCTCTAAAATATGCATACTTGCCATTACCACAAGAAAGTAAGTATAGGAAATTGCTTATGCCTTCTGAACTTAATTCGATGCCAATAGCCTTATTAAGTCATCTTTGATAAAATGGCAACGTGTGGTTAGATATGCCTTCTCTTCTTGAAGTGAGGAAAGCATATAGCATATCATTGGTTAACTTTTTGTGTAGAATATTGGCTGATTTCCTATCTGGGGAAGTGTCGGAATTGGCAGACGAGCATGACTTAGGAT
>DUEX01000084.1 GCA_011170325.1 Dehalococcoidia bacterium
AGCCTTGGGTACTTTGATCTTGACCAATGGGTTGTATTCCAAAACCTCTTCACTTATCAGCCAATTGAACAAAGCCGATAGTGCTCTGTAGTACTTCTGAACTGTGGTTGAATTAACTGGCTTCATGGCTCTGGGACACGTACTGTTGAAGCGATGAGGCGTTTCCCTTAGATATGCCAAGAACTCTCTCAGATGTTGAGTTGTGATTAGGCTAATATCATCAGGCCAGTCGTGGTTCGTGGCATACCATAAGAAGCCTTTGAGTTTATTTGTGTAACACTCAATAGTACCATGTGATTTACCTTCAACTTTGCAGGACAAGAGGAATTCATCGATGGCTTGCTTGATTGTAGTAGACATTGGACTTCTCCTTATTCTCTTCTGATTTGCGCGAGACGATATATGAGAACCTGGAGAAGGTCAATAGGTTTGTGGTATATATTTTGGGAATAAATTGTGATTCAATGCGTTATAATAGTCTCAGGTATTAACGCTTTATAGGAAAGAACAATGAATAATTCAGTAGTATTATCGGTTGGAGATACATATCACTTACGATTAGGCAAAGACCGTATTGTTTACGCCGGTATGCCAAGCGAAAATGTATTTTCTATCGCACAAATGAAATGGGAGTTCTTATACCGGGGTTATTCTTGGAATCTCTATTTCCCAAAAGGCCAAAGTACAATAAGAATCGATGGTATTAATATTCTGGTGGATACTGTCACACCAGATGAAATTAGATTGAGGGTATAAGTAATTAACGGATTTCCATTAATAATTGTAGGAATTATCGTAGGACTAATTCTAGTTGGACTATTGGCAGCGATAGCTCTGAAGAGGAAAAAGGAAGGAAATTCCAGAGAAACTAACTACCGAACACTTTATATTTTGGGAATAACCTTTTCCCCACTGGGAATTATTTACGAGATTGTCTACTTTGTATCAGGCACAAAGGTTTTTCTTGTTCTTGGCTTAGCTTTCATTTTTATGGGGCTATCATATATTGCGATAGGCTTGGGTAATAGAGATAAATGGAAAAAGCCATGAATTAGAATAAAAGAAGTGGTGGCAGCGGAGGGATTTGAACCCACGACCAAGGGCTTATGAGTCCCCTGCTCTACCTCTGAGCTACGCTGCCTTGCTATAAAAGTTAGCATAGTTGGCTTGTAAGTGTCAATTCCCTATGCTATAATGTCCGAAACTTAATACTAAGCTTTCCGAGCCTTTCGCCCTAAAGGTTTATCCAAGGGCACTGGCCGATAGGGTATCACTGGAAACGGTGGTGCCTCCCATGTTTGGAAAGGAGAGCTCAACGGTTGCTGTTCTGAAGCGCCTCCTTTCCGAGGCGCTTTTTATTTGGCTGAGTTTCGATATGTGGAGGTGACAGTTATGAGCCACGGAGTATTATCTGTGAGACGAGTTTCAGCTAACAAGATGACAATCACCTTCGCCCTCCTTGCCCTGGTGATTATGCTCTTTGTTTTCCTGCCACTAGCCAAGACGATATTCTCGTCAAGTCCAACGATGCTGTTTGACTCCTTGCTAGATGACAAAGTAAGAGGTGCTATCTGGCTGAGCCTATACACTGCCTTGCTAGCCACCGTAGTTGGAGCAATATTTGGCATTCCCCTAGCTTACATCCTGGCGCGCTTTGATTTCCCGGGAAAAAGAACCGTCGAAGGGTTAATCGATGTGCCTATCGTAATTCCTCATACTGCTGCCGGCATCGCCTTACTCTTCGTCTTCGGGCGCAATTTCCTGGCTGGTAAAGCATTCAACCTGATAGGTATCAACTTCGTTGACTCAGTTGCCGGGATCGTTATCGCCATGCTCTTCGTCAGCATCCCATTTTTGATAGATTCAGCCAAGGAGGGCTTTAAAGCTGTAGATGTCAGATTGGAAAAGGTATCCCGCACCCTCGGCGCCTCACCATGGCAGACCTTTTTCAGGATTTCTTTACCCCTAGCCTGGCGGAGCATCCTTGCCGGCAACGTAATGATGTGGGCAAGGGGAATAAGCGAGTTCGGCGCTGTAATGATATTGGCCTACCATCCAATGGTAGCGTCCATATTAGTAGCCGACAGATTTGAGGAGTATGGTCTGGATTATGCCAGACCGATGGCAGCATTGCTCATTCTGGTGTGCCTCGTCATATTTATCGGACTGAGGGCTTTCGCCTACAGCGGAGAAAAGACATGATCGAGGTAAAGAACTTATCGGTTGACTTAGGTGATTTTCTCCTTAAAGACATCACCTTCGATGTAAAACAGGGTGAATATTACATCATCCTGGGACCAACTGGAGCCGGAAAGACAGTGCTTTTGGAGTCTATTGCCGGGCTCCATCCCATTAGGAAGGGTGAGATATGGCTCAATGGAAAGGAAATTACTAACCTTGAGCCGGAGAGACGAGGTATCGGCGTCGTGTATCAAGACTATGTTCTTTTTCCCCATCTCTCAGTGAAGGAAAACATTGTTTTTGGCTTAAGGTTGAGGAGACAACCGAGACAGGAAATCGAGGCTACACTCAGTTGGTTGGTGGAGCTTCTGAATATTTCCCACCTTTTACAGCGGAAGCCCGGCACCCTTAGTGGTGGTGAGAGCCAAAAAGTAGCCCTAGCCCGGGCACTAAGCGTTAAGCCCGCAGTGCTCCTTCTTGATGAGCCATTAAGTGCCCTTGACCCTGGTGCTAGGGAAGACATACAGCATGAACTTCGGCGGATACACGACCGCCTGAATATAACCGTTATTCAAGTTACCCATGACTTCGAAGAAGCAGTGGCTCTGGGGCATAGGATCGCCGTTATCGGTGAAGGTCGCATAATGCAGATAGGAACCTCAGAACAAATATTTCGCCAGCCCAACTCTGAATTTGTAGCTCGATTTGCCATGTCACGGAATATCTTCAGCGGGGAGGTTCGTGACGGCGATGAGGAATGCGCTGTTATCAATATAGGCGACATGGAAGTTGCCGCAGTAACCGAGCTAAGAGGCGAGATTCATGCTTCCCTCCGGCCCGAGGATATCCTTATCTCAACCGAACCACTTAAGTCCAGCGCCCGCAACTGTTTACATGGGGTTATCAGTCGAATCGATGACAGGGGCTCGACGCTATTACTCACCGTTACTGTGCCGCCAGAATTTATCTGCCTGGTTACCCGTCACTCATTCGAGGAGATGGGATTGACCGAATGGAAGGAGGTATATATGACTTTTAAGGCCTCGGCAGTACATATATTTTAATCAGACAAACTGTGCAAAGGAGGTGATACAATATGAGGGTTTAGAAGTCGGCAGGTCTGAAGACCTGTCCGAAGGAATAAGACGGCGGACAGACCCGAAGGTCTGTCCCTACAGAATTCAAATTCAAAGGAGTAGAATTTGATGACCCGTATAAGAACAAAACTATTTTCTTCAGCCATAGCTCTCCTAGTAGCATTGGTTTTGGTGCCAGGCTGTGCCCAGCCAGCACCTACAGAGCCATTTGAAGGCACGCTCGCCATCTATCATGCCGGCAGCTTGGCTGTGCCTTTCGAGGACATGGCAACGGAATTCAACAAAATTTACCCCAATGTCAACATAGAAAGGGACTCAGGGGGAAGCCGTACTGAAATACGCAAGATAACAGAGTTAGGCAAAATAGCCGACATACTCGCCTCAGCCGACTATGCCCTTATCCCAGATATGATGTACCCTGAATTCGCTGATTGGTACATAGTCTTTGCCCATAATAAAATGGTAATTGCCTATACCGATACATCAAAATTTGCCGATGAGATAAACAAGGACAACTGGCATGAAGTTCTCACCCGGGACGGCGTGGTATATGGACACAGCGACCCCAACCAGGACCCATGTGGCTACCGAACACTGATGGTATGGCAACTGGCTGAAGATTACTATAAGAAGCCCGGCCTGTATGCCGGTCTGGACATCGATGACATTCGTAAGAATGTGACCAGACCGAAGAGCGTAGATTTAATCGCCTTGCTTGAATCAGGTGACATGGACTACGCCTTTGAATACCTTTCGGTCGCCAAACAACACGACCTCAAATTTGTTGAACTGCCAGAGGAGATCGACCTCTCCAGTGTAGAGTTTGAGGACTTTTATGCCACAGCCGAAGTTGAGGTAACCGGCGAGGAACCGGGAACGATGACAACTTTGACTGGAATGCCAATCGTTTATGGGCTTACCATCCCCAAGAACGCTTCCCGGCCAGACCTGGCCACCGCTTTCCTGGAGTTCTTGCTGGGCAAAGACGGCCAAGTGATAATGGAGAATAACGGGCAACCACCCATAGTTCCAGCAGTAACCGATGACAAGAGCAAACTGCCCAGCAAGCTGAGGGACCTATGTGTTGAGGCAAAGTAAGTTACAAAGAGCGCCGTTAATAAACTGATAAGTTGTTAAGCCTACTTGATTTCAGAAACAGCCTTTTTCACTTCGGCCGATAACCAGGAACACCAATCATCTATACCCGTGCCCGTCTTGCAAGAGACTTCAAATATCTTGCAAGACGGGTTCAGCCCTTCGATTGCCTTGCGGAAGCTAATTAAATCAAATTCGAGATGAGGTAAGAGGTCAAGCTTGTTTATTACCACGGCATCAGCTTCGGTAAACATTAGAGGATACTTTGTTGGTTTAT
>DUEX01000085.1 GCA_011170325.1 Dehalococcoidia bacterium
ATGCCCCCACCACCGATCCCTTCAAGGATTCTGTAGTGGGAAACCATTGTCCCTTTTGAGAGGGCAAAATGGGATTGAGTCCTATCGTCTTCAGATTCTATTGGCACTATGAGACTCCTGTGTGACACAGTTGAATTCTAAATTGCTCCATCACCCACTTAAACCAAGAATCTACTTGTTTACCATCTTGAAGAATACATAGACTTATGCCACAGAATAGGCCCGATGAGGGTTATCCCTTTCCAGGTTAAGATAATTTCAATATAGCGGATCCTATCGGATCTGGCAAGAGCAAAATAGAGGCAACGGACCTGAGAACGGCTGAAGACATCAGGTGCATAGGAATCTCCGAAGAAGCCTGAGGAATGCATCCTCAGAAAAATCTGTGAGGCAAGAGAAAGCGCGAAGATACCTGTGATGACACTGAGAGAATACCACCACACATATCATCCCAAGCAATCCATTCAAAAGCGAGGAGTTAGACGGTTGGGACGATATTTTCCTACCCTTGAGAGTGGTATAGGCTCCCTTAATCTCCCGTTTAAGAAATGTAAAGGCTTGGGAGGTTATACAGTGCAAGGCCTCCGAAATCCAACCGAGGGAGTGAAATCGTCATTTCACCTCAACCCGGTAGACAAACGTATATTATCAAGACACATTATTCCAAAAGAGAAAGCAAGGGCCAGGGATTTTTGGCTCCTGACCCTCTTTGTTCTCCTAACCACGACTTTGGGCTAATGAGTTAAGTCTACAACCTCCCCATCTGAAGACATGCACCTCTTTCCCGTGCCGCGCTCATTTGAGCAAGAACATCCTCTTGGACTCTGTGTACCCCTCAGTTTCTATGCGGTAGAAATAGACACCACTGGCCAGGCCGCTGGCATCCCAACCTAAGCTGTGATGTCCCGTTGGCTGGACCGCATCCACAAGGACGTCCACTTGTTGCCCAAGAGTATTGTAGACCGCTATCTTCACATGACTCTCTTGGGGGAGGGAATAGTCAATGGTGGTAGTTGGGTTAAAGGGGTTCGGACGATTCTGTCCTAAGGAGAATTCTGCCGGTTCTGCCACAGATGCTATCTCATGCTGACCATGTTTGGGCCACCAAAGAGGAAAGCAACATGTTTCTATTCCCCTATTTGCAAGTTCTTCCTCAACATAGGCAAGTGTAGCCGACACTTCGTTAGCATAATCTCCTTCCACACAAGGGATGGCATAATCACGAAGAATTTCTGCTATAACCTCAGGAGGGATAGTCACAGCGTAGCCAGTTCCAGCCTTGAGATACGCTTCAGCCAAGGTAGCCCCCTGGGCCGCCAGCAATTGGATTGCCTCTGATTCCTCCTTGAGAAATATGCCTCCATAAAGCTTCATCAGCTCTCGAAATTCTCTTTCAGTAACAATGATTATGTCGCTTGCCTCGACAATGGTTAAATCATCAAACGCGTTGGCAAAGTCCGCTCCATAGGCCTGGGCCAGTAGGAATGGAATCCTGAAGTTACGTAGTTGAGCTGAAAGGAGTATCATTAGTCCGATTGCCGGATCCTCATTTCGCTTTATCAACAGATCTACAGCAGTCTCTACGAAGTTCTCAGCTAACCCAGGAGCCAATTCTTCGGCCAAGAGTTGAGCTTCAGCATCCGGGACACCAGAACCCACCAAAATACCTTTCACTCTGGGTATTAATTCTGGCTCCAATGTGGCTGCCTTGGCAATCACATCCCCTTCTCCAGGTGTAGTGCGACCGTCGTAGTGAGCCGTGTAATCGGCCCCCCAGGCATCACTATGACTGTAACCCCCAAAGACAAAGGCCTTGAGCTGGCATCCCCTTGCCTTATCCGCTACTTTCATGAACTCGTAATGAGTTTGATGCCACAGATAGTCCTTATACTCGGACCCGTACATGAGATTGAACATATCTGGAAGCATGGAACCATATACCTCCTGAAGATTCACGATCCCCTGTTTTCTACCAAGCTCTTTGGCCAGATAGGCGTGAGTCGCCGATCCCCAGGCAAATGCTTCGCTAAGACTGAATACCACCAATAAGAACCAACAGATGAAAGCTGTTGCTCTTTTCATTTGTAAACCTCCTCGTCTAAAAGGGATATAATTGTAGCCACACTGATCAGCTAAGGTCCATAAGTTTAGAGCTTGTGCAGGGGCCAATTGCCGGTCTCAGATTTATCACCTCACTTCCTCCGGCCGACTTTGAACTTATCATAGAGCATACGCTTAGAAATGTAGTTGACTGAACCATAGCCGAACATGCCATATTGTGCAATTGCCTTCTCATGGTTCAGAAATAGCCCATATCTGTTCTGAGCGATATAGTGGGCAGGCAGGTAAGCAATGCTCGCTGGAGGAACATCTCACTAGGTGGAGATTATCCTCCAAAAACAAATATAGGCAAATTGCTGGTAGAAATCAACCCATAGAGCAATACATCTTTAGCCAACCGCATTTCACAAAGAGAGAGTGGGACAAACTGTGACAATACTGAAAAGGTGCCGCCAAAAATGCCGTCTCACGCAAACACAAGTAAAGACAAATATTTGGGCGGCTGGGAGAATATTTTTCCTTCCCTTAAGGGGGGCATAGGTACTCAATCTTGTGTTGAGGAAATGGAAAGGCCTCGGAGGTTATTGTGTGTCACACCCCCGAGGTCCAGCCAATCTGGTGTCCAAATAGTGTCCATAGAGGATCAAAATAGATGTAAATAAATCGAAGAAACTATAAGAAAACTGAGCTGGAGAATAAGATCGAAACATAGGTGTGTCCAGAGATTGCCTTGAAATACAAGAAGTTAGCCGAATAGCCCTTACTGTACCAACTACCCACCTAGTATAACGAACTTAATCAATGACTGACTGTCCACTTGAGCTCTAAACGGTCGCTTGCCAGGTGTTGGCTCATGTTTCATGCTCTCACTAGGGCTGTTGGTATCTCCGTAACTCGACGTTGACCGAGACTCTGCGAATTAGAGTGTTACTTCTGCGAGAACAACACCGGCACGTTCGTGACGGGCACTTAGCTTGACGGTGCCCCCTTGGGCTGAGCGTACCAACCATTCCACCTTGGTACGATCCTCGGTGGCATCCTCA
>DUEX01000086.1 GCA_011170325.1 Dehalococcoidia bacterium
ATGGAAATAATAGAATTCATGCCTTTATGGCCTCCCGAGCCTCCGTTCTGCCGCAGGCGAATTTTGCCCAGAGGTAAATCGAGGTCATCGTATATTACCAGGAGGTCGCTTAAAGGAATGCCATGCTTATGCGTCAGGCAAGCCACGGATTGGCCACTGAGATTCATGAATGTTCCCGGCTTGGCCAGCAGCAACTTCTCACCACTTACTGCAGCAAGGCCTACTTTAGCCCGGCATTGCATTCGGTTAAACCGAATAGAATGAAGCCTGGCGAAGTAATTCAGGCACCGGAAGCCAGCATTATGGCGATTGTGGGCATAAATCCTGCCCGGATTGCCTAAACCAACTATGAGTTTCATTAGCTTAGAGCTTATAGGAATTCAGTCTCCAGATATTATGGCTGATTCCATCGGCTCTAAGCAAATGCTACTTAACATAAACAGCAATCTTGATTGGTTAAATAGCCCTATATTCACCAGTACTTAGCATTGCTGCTTTAATGAAGACCATTATATTAAGGCTGCGTGAACCACATTAGATTAAATCAGCCCAGAGGATGAGCATTAAGGCGGGGAATCATTTGCCAAACTGGCTTAGCTAACTCCAAAACTCGAGATAAACATTCACTATCCTCTCTTCATTGGTATCATCTTGATCCGACCAATATGCAACAACAATTAGCTTATAACTTCCTGTATCAAGCGGAACTTCAAAAAGAGACCTAAAGACACTCTCTCCCTTCGCCACAGTCCACCCAGATTCGGAAGGCTCCGTGTATAAGTAGTAGTTAATTTTCTGTCCACTTATCACATCGACGAATCCTTTTAGGGTCCCAGGCCCAGTTACGTTGAAGCAGACCTCAGGGGCATTTTCCACTCCAACTGGGACAACGAGAGTCTGATCCGCAAGTATGGTAATAAGTGGGGTCGCGGGAGGTGTGGTGCAAGCAAGTGCTGTAGACAGCAGGAACAACACCAGCAGTCTAGCTATCAACCTGTTCAATTCCAGGCCATCACCCCCTTTCTTTATTTCAGATAGTTATAATATTATTAGATTTGCTCATAGTCGAGCCAATCACATTAGAGTAACACTTGTTCAAAATAATGTCAATACCTTTTAACTCTACTTAACTATATTAGGGATATACGATCTTACCGACTCGGCCAGGAGCAAGATTGATTGGTTTAATTCGCTTTATTCTTCCATTTTTAGGCCTTATTAGCTAAATGGCCTCATATTCGCCAGTACTTTGCTTTACACTTTACTGAATCCTATTTTGTAAAGACTCTTAGACTCAAGCTTCGCTGAGCGAGCAATTTGCAGCTTCTTCTATATGAGGTTTAGCTGGTGGTATAATTGAACTGGGAGAAAGTCAATGAGAATAGCTATTCTAATTTGCTGTATTCTTACTTTGGCCTTGTTAACCTTGATAGGCTTATCATACACATCATACACAGTGGTAATTTCGTCAGAGGTTTGCGTAACTGGCGTAGATAATGGGGTCATGATTCAGAATGTAGGAAACACTTCTTGCCTTGTTTTTGTCAATTCGCTCGAAGGTGAGCAACAGTTCGAGCTGGCTGTCGGCGCAAATGTAACGCTTGTAACGCTTAGTAACATAACAGGCGTGACTTATGTTTCAGCAGTTGGCTCGGCTACTGTTGGGGTGGATTTGGAGGAGATGGAGAAGTTCGAGAAGGCAATTGATAAGTGGACGAAAATCAAATATGACCTATCCTAAAACTTCACTGACCTCTAGTCTGTACAAATCCAATTATTCCAAATATGTAGTTTGGGAACTTCCGTCTTGGACTTAACGAACTCGAAGCGAAGCTAGAGCGTTACAGCCCAATAAAATTGGTAAATGCAAATCCGATAAACTCAGAGTCAAGAGGGTTTCTGTGATTTGCCTCCAGCCTTATCCAGCAACTCGAGGAACTCAGCTTCATTGAGCGTTTTTGTCCCCAGTTTCTCAGCTTTAGCTAACTTGGAGCCAGGGTCGGTGCCAACTACCACGTAAGAAGTCTTCTTTGTGACATCCGAGCCCGCCTTGCCACCGAGAGCCTTTATTTTTGCTTCTGCTTCTGAGCGGGAGAATGTTTCCAGCTTCCCGGTTAAAACAAATTCCAGTCCGGCTAAAGGTAACTCCTCAGGCCTGGCTTCCTCGACTTTCTCTTTTTCCAGTCTCACCCCGGCCTTCCTCAGCTTTTTGATGATTTGCCTGTTTCCTTCCTGTCGGAAAAAGGCGACTATGCTTTCAGCTATCTTGGGACCGATTGAGGGAAGGTTTGAAAGCTCTTCCTGGCTGGCTTCAGCCAGTTGGTCAATACTTTGGAATTGCTCTGCCAGTAGTTCGGCATATTGGTCACCCACATGGGTGATTCCTAAGGCAAAGATAACCCTAGCTAAAGGTCTGTCCTTACTTTTTTGGATAGAATTAAGTACATTGGAGATGCTCTTATCTGCCATCCTTTCCAGATTGAGAAGTTGCCCCTTAGTGAGGTAGTATAAATCAGCAGCATCCTTGACCAGGCCGGCCTCGAACAAAGCCTGACATAGCTTTTCACCAACGCCGTCTATATCCATTGCCCCGCGGCTGACAAAGTGCTTGATTCTCTCCAGGGCTTGAGAGGGGCAGGCAGCGTTGGTGCAGCGGTGCATGGCCTCGCCTTCGGGCTTTATCACCTCGCTGCCACAGACAGGGCAGCGGCCGGGCATGCTGAAGATTTTCTCCTTTCCAGTACGGCGGCTGACAATAGGTTCGACTATCTCGGGAATAACCTCGCCAGCCCGCTGTACAACGACCCAGTCGCCGATGCGGATATCTTTACGATGGATGTCTTCTTCATTATGCAGCGCTGCTGAGCTGATAGTCACGCCCCCCACCCGGACCGGCTCTAAAATGGCGTAGGGATTAAGACTCCCCGTCC
>DUEX01000087.1 GCA_011170325.1 Dehalococcoidia bacterium
CTTTTGGGCAACTTTGCCTGTGCCATCGGTAGATCCATTGTCTACTACTAGAATCTCGACTTGATATCCCATGTTCTCAAGTTCAGCTTTAGGGATACTCTGTATGGTCTTTTCTATTCCCTCCTTTTCATTTAAGGCAGGAATTACGATACTTATCTTCATTTCGTTCGCCTGCTTTGTGCTACTCTCGATAACCATGAGTATGCTCCTTTTGCCATCTCCAAGCGCTGTCGATAATGGTCTCAAGCTCTCGGTACTCAGGTTCCCAGCCCAGTTCTGATTTTGCCAGCTCTGAGCTGGCTACCAAAACCGGAGGGTCACCCGGCCGCCGAGGACGGTTGACCACAGGAATACTGATACCAGTAACCTTTCTTGCCGTTTCGATCACCTCAAATACGGAGTAGCCTCTACCATTCCCCAGGTTGTAGGCTTTGTTAGCCTGGCTCCTTTCGAGATGCTTCAGGGCAAGGATGTGAGCCCTAGCAATGTCTGACACGTGGATATAGTCGCGAATGCAAGTACCATCACTGGTTGGATGGTCTGTGCCGAACACCACCACATGCTGGCACTGTCCCAAAGCAACCTTCAAAACGTTGGGAATGAGATGGGTCTCAGGGTCGTGGTCTTCACCGAGCCTGTCGCTGGCACCAGCAGCATTAAAATAGCGCAGGGATATGAACTTGAGCCCATAGGCATACCCATACCAATCAAGGACTTTTTCAAACATCAGTTTTGACTCGCCGTAAGGGTTGATTGGCATTGTGGGATGGCTTTCCTCGATGGGTATGCTATCTGGATTGCCGTAGACAGCGGCGGTGGAAGAGAAGACGAGCTTATTGACATTGTACCTGAGCATGGTATCTAGAAGATTCATGCCACAAATCAGGTTCGTGCGGAAGTACTTCTCAGGGGCAGACATGGATTCCTCTACTTGGACCTCTGCGGCTAGGTGTGCAACTGCCTCCAGCTTATTGTCCTTGAATACTTGCCCTAACCTCTCCGCACCTCCTATTTCAGCCTGAATGAACGGAGCTTCGGGGCTTACAGCTTCTCGGTGCCCATGTTTTAGGTTATCCAGAGCGACAACAGAATGTCTCTCCTTAATTAGTTCTTGTACCACGATACTTCCTATATAGCCGGCAGCGCCGGTGACTAAAATGTTCATCCAGCCCTCTTTAGCTACTCTAAGCTATCCTATAGACACTGTAGCTTATCCTACCTCAACGTACAATCCCCCAAATATCCTAATCGGGGTAGCCAAATAGTACTATCTACGGTAAAGTTCCGACTGTGACGAGGCGGTCGCCGATTGCGATTATGTTAGATCAGAATAGTTGAGCAGCTCCCATCTTGATAAAGGCATGGACTCTTTTCCTGCGTGCCAATATTACCGCAAAGCTTGCCAGTATGGCAAACCCCACGAGTTCAGAGATATATACGGCAGGGTCGGTCCGCAGGGCATAGAGTATGGCTTCTAACCAGTGGCTGAGGTCCATCCTTTCAAAAGCCCAGCCGTAAATGGGCCAGAGAAGAGTCCCGGGCTCAAGCCACATCTGGTCAAGAATGAGGTGGATGAAAGTGCCAAAAGAGAGGGCAATCAGCCAGGTTATTCCCCTTTTCGTGTAGAAGTACACTGCGGCTGAACTAAGGACGACCAGGAAGAGCAGGGTATGACAGAATATCCGACCATTGCCGAAGAACAATCCCCCTATGGGTTTATCAACAATGTCAGGTAACAGTGAGCCAATGAGTATCAGCCTGTAGTCTATCTGTTTGGCAAGGGAATTGAACCACGGTGGATTGTCATCAACGCAGTCAGTAGCACAATCAAGTTGTGGCGGCGAAGAGGTGCCGGTGACTACTCTGCCCTGCGGCGCTGAGCGTCGAGAGTAGCCCTTCGAAAGGGCGTTGCCTACCAGTAGGGCACTGCCTAGAGTAATTCCAGTATGAGCGAAAAAAAGCATCTTCTTTCACAGTAGCAATAACTTATGGCTAAAGCCTACTGTACCACTAAGCTATTGTAATTTACATAACCGCAATCGTCAACTGCCTTAACGTATTCAGGACATTAGCCTAGTTAGGACTATTTTCCTATCCCAATTAGCCCGTTTGGGGGATTGTACATTGAGGTAGGATAAGCTACAGTGTCTATAGGATAGCTTAGAGTAGTTCAAGAGGGCTGAAGAGATATGGCCTATCTTAATCACAGAAAGAGTATGCTGACAGCAAGCGAACTAGCTCGCTTTCTCAACGTGCATATTAATACAGTGAGGCGATGGAGTGACCGGGGTATACTCAAGGCGTATCGCATCGGTCCACGAGGCGACCGAAGATTCAGCAAGGAGGACATCATCAACTTCCTCAACGAGCACCCCGAAGCCAGAGACGAGACTCAAGAAGAAGCGCTCTCCCGAACATGAGCGTAACCAGAGGGAGAGGCAGCCCCCGAATCCGCTCCCTGGTTAAATCGGTGCACTGGAGCACACCCCTACGTGTTAAACCTCTTGCTCAACGTTCTCAGAATTGGCTTCTCCTTTGGAAAGTACGCAATCAATTCTCCCGTCCAACGGACGGAGCTTTTCAAATCTGTACTTCATGCAATCTAATAGCGCAGTGAGTATTTTGTTTAACGGCTAGTATTCTCTTCTCCTTTGCACATTGACTTTCCTGTGATTTAATGTGCTACCTGATGCCTAGCCATAAGAATCCATTCTTATGGACAATAGTACTGGTACTTTTTGGCTATGCCCAACGTTACCAATGGTCTATTTACTATGGCCATGGGATGCAGGATACTAGAGCTAGGCCTGTAAGGTCGAAATAAGAAGGCTCTACCAGGGCTTGGCGAGCTTGCTGGCAGAGCCGAACACAGGAGGGCGTCCCGTGCTCAATATTTATTGTAACACAGGAGTCAAGCGACCAGTAAGGGTTGCTAACAAGCCAGTAGGCTATATTGGAAGCAGCAAATCCACAAAGTCGGTCAACAAGCGATCGTTTCACTTAGTCTTATGCTTATGCCTTCTTTTTGTCTTTTCTGCTTCGGGAGCTTTGGTTCCGCGAACGGTTCGGGCAGATGATGGCGGTTATTTGCTTGATAGGCTAATCGAATGGCCTGATGGAAGTACTGAGCATATTCAGATAGACAAGGATGGTTTTTTTCACCTTGATGGGCAGAAAAAGCGTTTAGTGGGAATGGTGATGTCGGCCTGTAGTCCAGATAGTCCGCATCCTTGGAATTTCTGGGAAGCTGAGAACCTTGCCTACTTCGACAGACAGCTTACTTACCTTGAGTCGGCGGGGGTTCGTCTAATTCGTGCTACCTTCCTCTATGGCTATGACCACTGGCGTAACGAAGAAGGTGAAGCAACTGCGTATAAAGCATATTTAGATTTGTTTTACAAGCATAAGATGTTAGTTATTATGGGGTTGCATCCGAAGTATATTCCTGGCTTCGGCAGTCTAGAAACACCTGATTTTGAGATATCGGCTGGTGACACTTTGGGAAAGTGGGCAGTACGGTTGACAGCAGTTGTCAACTTATACCCCAATATCGTAGCCATAAATGTGGACAATGAGCTAGACCATAAGCTCAAGGCTGGTGCAAATAAATATGTGACCGAAGACCAAACCTATACTGCAGCCGAAGTCAATGCCTACCTGACATTTTTGATTGATATATTTCGGCAGAAGGTAAATGCGCTCATCACCCATAACTTAATGGACAATCAGGTTGAACCTGAGATAAAACGAACCTGCTTGAACCTAATAGATATACCAAGTGTTGATTCCTACAGAGTGTCACCACAGAGTTTGGATAAGAACTTGGCTACATACTTGCCATGGTTGGGGGTAAGCGGTGGATGGTGGTGCCTGGAATTAGGCTACGGGACTGAGGGAATCGACGGGCGGTGGCTTGTTGATATCAACAGGATAACCCCAGAATATATAGATGTCGTCTTTGCACATGGAGGAGCAATAGCCATGCTATGGTGGGCAAGTCATGACTTGCATCCTAATTGGGCTTATTTCGATAACAGTGGTAATGCCAAGCCAAGTCTAATAGCAATTGCCCAAGAGATTCCAAGGTTGCAGGCACCGATGGAAAGGGTGATTCCACCTGTTGACCAAATTGCTTATATTGAACCTTTAACTATCAAGTTGACCGACAGCGATGGCAACGGCTTATCCAATGGTGTGATTGAGTACTATAGCAGTGGTTGGAAAACAATAGGTAACACTTCAAGTAACGGTGAGCTGGTATATAATTTCTCGGAAAAACTAGGTACCTACTCCTTCCGCTGCAGCTACGCAGGTGCTACCCAGAGCAAGTCGCAGAACGTTGCCACGAACCCCGTCGTGGTCTTCCAGACGGCCAAGGTGGAGATGAAGCTGGTGGACTCGGCCAACAATGAGTTACCCGTAGGGGATGTCCAGTACTATGCGGGTGGCTGGAAGACGTTCGGCAGCGACAGCACGACAGCTTACATGGAGCTCTTACCCAAGGCCTACTCCTTCCGCTGCAGCTACGCAGGTGCTACCCAGAGCAAGTCGCAGAACGTTGCCACGAACCCCGTTGTCATATTCCAAACCGGGTCTGTTCATTCAGATTCTGGAACTTGCATAAATTACTATGCGGGGGGTTGGAAGAGTTTCAGTCAAGATATGCAGTTGCTACCCGGTACCTATGCATTCCGCTTAAAGGATGGAACCGTTCATAAAAACTCGATACTTGCAAATACTGTGAATCACATACACTAGCCGTTTGCAAAGCACGGTGAGGTTTTGTTCTTAGAGATAAACCCTGCCATCTTGTACGGAGAAATCGCTACTATTGTGCTCGTAATGCTGTTTGCCGTTACAGTCTTTGCCATTCAGTGCAAAAGGCTAGGGGAAAAGCGGAGAGATGGTGACAGGGGGAAAGTGGTCTAGTGTCAGATGTTGGGTGGCAAGCAGCAGGGATTTGGTTTTTTCGATAAGGTAAAAGATGAAGCCAGACAGGGAATCGAAAATTGGCTTCAGCGGAGAGAATCAATGAGCCGTGCTACTGTGTTGATTTGCCTCCCGACAGTGCGATACCTTCCCTTGCAGCCGCAGTCAGTTCAGGGTCGTTTGATAGTTCGAGTACCTTTTCGAAGTCAGCAATAGCCATGTCCATCATCTTTTTTTGGTAATAGGACAACCCCCTGTTAATATAGGCTACTGCTAGCTCCGGGTCAAGTGCGATGGCCTTATCTAGGTCAGCTATGGCCAGATTGTATTCTTTCTTACCGTAATAAGCCCAGCCTCGGTTGCTGTAAGCCTCGGCCAGTTCAGGGTCCAGCTCAATGGCCTTATCCAGGTCAGGAATAGCCAGGTCGTATTGTCTCTTCCCGTCGTAGGCCCAGCCACGGTTGTTGTAGGCGGCAGCCAGCTCAGGGTTCAGCTCGATGGCCTTAGTCAGGTCGGCAATGGCCAAGTCCCACTGCTTATTCTGGTCACGAGCCCGGCCTCGTTCATTATAGGCCACGGCTAGGTTTTCGTAGGCGATAGACAGCTGGGGGTCGAGCTCGATGGCCTTATTCAGGTCAGCGATGGCCAGGTCATGCTGTCCCTTCATATTGTAAGCCCAGCCCCGATTGTTGTAGGCCTCAGCCAGCTCGGGATCCAGCTCAGTGGCCTCAGTCAGGTCAGCAATGGCCAGGTCCCACTGCTCTTTGTGGCTATGAGCACAGCCTCGGTTGCTGTATGCCCAAGCTAGTTTGTTGTGGGCCTCAGTCAGACTGGGGTCTAGCTCAATCGCCTTTTCATACTCCATGATAGCCTCGTCCCATTCTTCCTCGCCAGTGTAGGTATCACCCCGGCTGATGTGCTCCTGTGCTGAACTGGCAGCACAGGCGGCTGTTAATAGTGCCGTGCAAGCAAGTAGAACGACGATGAGTCTATTTCTCATGATTAGTCCTCGCTTAGCTCAGTAGTAGAATTCAGCTTTAAGTTCATTAGTCTGAATAATGCTGTGTAAGTTGTGAACCAGTGAGAGAGTAACTCGTAACGGAAATTCAACCTATAGCGTCACGAGTCAGGGGGATATGGAAAGTATGTCACTCTTTCTCAACATGAATATCACTAGGATATAATCTCGACTCACTGTGGATGCAATCGGTGTCGCTCAATACCTTTGTCTCGACTTCAGCGGCTCAATCAACCTGACCGTGAGTGGGTAGTTGATACCCTCCACCAACAGTGCCATCTCCACCCAGGAGTCCTCCGAACCAGCCAGTTCCCAGAGCAGTGCCAAAGAATAGAGCTAACAGTATAATCACTCCCACAGAGGCACCTAGGACAACTTTCCCCTTCTTAGTGTTTATGCCTGGTATTTTTATCATCCCGCCTCCTCTTTAGATTTCATCAATCTACGTTACCGACAATAGATTTACCTAGTTCTACGTTATTACACTACTTTAGCATTTATATGAGCATATGTCAAGCTGTCCGCAACTAATCAATCCTATCACCTGAGGCTCTGCTATGTTGCGAATTGGCAGTCACCAAGCGAAAAAGGTTAGCTTTTTTGGTCTTCAGCCTGCAATTACAGCTAGCTTTCCCCAGA
>DUEX01000088.1 GCA_011170325.1 Dehalococcoidia bacterium
GCAAGGTCGGAGCAAATACGGAGCTAAGCAAGGCAAAACCAGTTAAAATCTCGAGGAATGAGATGCCAAGACGAGCTAAAATAGCAAAAAGACAAACACCTCCTGATTCTAAATACGGGAGCCATACCGTGGCTAAATTCATCAATAAAGTAATGATGCACGGGAAGAGAGCCACAGCCGAGCGGATTGTTTACGATGCTTTGCAGTTAGTCAATCAGCAATTGAAAACGGAGCCTTTAGAGGTTTTTGGCCACGCGATTAAAAATGCTACTCCTGTACTTCAAGTCAAATCACGGCGTGTTGGTGGTGCTACTTACCAAGTGCCAGTTGAGGTTCAACCTGAACGCGGGTCGTCCCTAGCCATGCGTTGGCTTATCAATTATGCTAGAGCTCGTAGTGGCAAATCTATGGCGGAGAAATTAGCATCTGAGATTATCGATGCCGCTCAGGGGCAGGGAGCAACTGTCAAGAAACGGCAAGATACTCATAAGATGGCTGAGGCAAATAAAGCTTTTGCTCATTACCGATGGTAGCAACAGTAAGAATCAGGGCTCCACAGCCGAAAAAAATGACCAGCGTAGGAAATAATATCATGCCTAGGACTTTTCCTTTAGACAAAGTGCGAAACATAGGGATTATCGCTCATATAGATGCGGGCAAGACTACTGTCACTGAGAGAATCCTATATTATACAGGTCGCACTTATAAGGTTGGTGAGGTAGATGAGGGGACAGCTGTTATGGATTGGATGCAGCAGGAGCGGGAGCGAGGCATTACTATCACTGCTGCAGCTACCACTTGTCACTGGCGGGAGCATCGCATAAATATCATTGACACCCCAGGGCATGTGGATTTTACTGCCGAAGTCGAACGTAGTCTCCGAGTACTGGATAGTGGAGTAGTGATTCTTGATGCTGTAGCTGGAGTAGAGGCTCAATCAGAGACAGTATGGCGGCAAGCGGATAGGTACAGCGTGCCGAGAATCTGTTTTATCAACAAAATGGATAGAATTGGTGCTAACTTTCATCGCACTGTGGGCATGATTGAAGAGCGTCTATGGGCTAAAGCTATACCAATACAACTGCCCTTGGGTAAAGAGAATCTTTTCCAGGGTATTATAGACTTAACTGACAGTAAAGCCTGGCTCTTTCCTAACGATGTTGACGCAACGCCAGTGGAAATGCCTATCCCGGAAGAAGAGAAGGATGAGATAACTAAATATCGTCAGTCACTAATTGAGAGACTAGCTGAGAATGATGACCAATTGATGTTACTTTATCTCGAAGGTGGGGACATTGCTAATCATCAACTCAAAGCTGCTATAAGAAGGTTAACTTTGGCTAACCGGATAGTACCTGTCCTTTGTGGTAGTGCTTTGAGGAATAAGGGAATCCAACCTTTGCTAGATGCTATTGTAGATTATCTCCCTTCTCCCTTGGATGTACCTCCAGTTCATGTAATTGATGCCAAAACTGGCGAGGAGGTTACCCGACCGGCAAGTGATGATGCCCCATTTTCAGCTTTGGCTTTCAAGGTAGTTGCTGACCCTTTTATGGGCAGATTGGTTTACTTCCGGGTTTACTCGGGTAAGGTCAAGGTGGGAACACAGGTCTTTAATTCTAGCAAAGGACATAAGGAACGTCTTGGAAGATTGATTCTCATGCACGCTAATCGCCGTGAGGAAATCGAAGAGGTTGATGCCGGAAGCATCACAGCTACTGTTGGCCTTAAGAATACCTTCACTGGGGATACTTTGTGCGATTTGTCTCAGCCAGTACTTCTTGAGCCTATTCGTTTTCCTGAGCCGGTGCTGGCCATGGCTATTGAACCTAGGAGTAAGGCCGATCAAGATAGACTAGGCGAAGCCCTAAATACACTCTCAGAAGAGGATCCCACTTTTAAGGTAAACAGTGACCAGGAAACTGGACAAACTCTTATCTCAGGGATGGGCGAGTTGCATCTAGAGGTTCTAATAGATCGCATGCTGCACGAGTTTAACGTGGGGGTAAGGGTTGGCAAGCCACAAGTAGCTTATAAAGAAACTATCACTGTACCAATAGAAACTGAGGGTAGATTTATTCGTCAGTTTGGTGGTCGAGGACAGTATGGTCATGTCTGGCTTAGACTCGAGCCTGGAGAGCGAGGCAGTGGCTTTAGATTTCTTGATCGAGTTCGAGGTGGAGCTATACCAGAGGAATATATTCCAGCAGTAGAAGCAGGTGTCAAAGAGGCTTTAGAAAGCGGCGTGGTAGCCGGCTATCCACTAGTAGATATCAAAGTGACTCTGTACGATGGTAGTTTCCACGAAGTTGATTCCTCAGAATTGGCTTTTAAGATGGCAGGTTCAATAGCTTTGAAGGATGGTGCCAGCACGGCTAAGCCTATACTCCTCGAGCCAATAATGAAGTTAGAACTAGTGCTGCCAGCCCAGTTTTTGGGCGACATCATCGGTGATTTGAATTCGAGAAGAGGACATATTGAAGGTATCGAGACTCACGGTGAAACCTGTGTTGTCCATTCCCTTGTTCCTCTAGCTGAGACCTTCGGCTATGCCACTGCCCTGAGGTCACTAAGCCAGGGCAGGGCAACTTATTCTCTGGAGTTTTACTGCTATAAAGAGTTACCTGCTAATTTG
Source organism: Dehalococcoidia bacterium (assembly GCA_011170325.1). Classification (GTDB taxonomy): domain Bacteria; phylum Chloroflexota; class Dehalococcoidia; order GIF9; family UBA5629; genus W265. The sequence goes on from DUEX01000088.1 coordinate 2,636, forward strand.
ACGGAGCAAATTACGTTTAGGGCTAAGGGAAAGTAAATGCCTCAGCAAAAAATTCGAATTAAAATTAAGGGGTATGACCATAGGCTGGTTGACCAATCAGTAGGGCAGATTGTGGAAACTGCAGAGCGCACTGGTGCCGTAGTTGTTGGCCCGGTGCCCCTGCCTATTCGAATCGAGAAGTTTTGTGTTATTCGTTCTCCTAATATTGACAAGGATTCACGGGAGCAATTCGAGATTCGTACTCACAAGCGGCTCATTGATATTTTGGGGCCGACTTCCAAAACTATAGATGCGTTGACCCATCTCCAGCTACCTTCTGGGGTGGAAATAGATATTAGATTGTAGTCGGGAAAATGATTCAAGGCATGATTGGCAGAAAGATAGGCATGACTCAGCTTTTCCGAGATGATGGAGAAGTAGTAGTAACGGCTATTGAAGCCGGCCCTTGCTTTGTTATCCAAGTGAAGACCGAGGCTAACGATGGCTATAATGCTGTCCAGCTTGGCTTTGGGGAAACAAAGCGGCCTAATTCTCCACAAAGGGGTCATCTTAAGAGCGCGGGGCAGCTTAGACATCTCCGTGAGTTTAGAGTAGAAGATGTCAAGTCTGTTCAGGCAGGGCAGAAAGTTGATGTAGACATGTTTAAGTCGGGTGATTCGGTCAATGTCACCGGCACATCAAAAGGTAAAGGTTTTGCTGGCGTAGTCAAGCGTCACCATTTTGCTGGCGGACCAAAGACTCATGGTCAATCCGACCGTCATCGGGCTCCCGGCTCTATTGGTGCAACTACTTCCCCAGGTCGGGTGTTTAAGGGAATGCGTATGGCTGGACACATGGGAAACAGGAGAGTAACGGTGCGCAATCTTAAAGTAATCGATGTCGATTTAGCTCATCACTTGCTTCTGGTTAAAGGGGCAGTGCCCGGTTCTAAGGGAGAGCTGTTATTGATTAAGAAAGCCGAGTGAGGGTTAAGAAGAAGTGCAAGTCCCTGTTTACAATCTAAAGGGTGAAATAACTAGCCAGATAGAAATAAGGGATGATGTTTTTGGCATGCCCTTTAATGAGGCTGTGGTGCATCAGGCATTAGTAAGACAATTAGCTAATCGTCGTCTGGGCACCGCCGATACTAAGACAAGGGGTGAAGTTAGCAGGAGTGGCAGGAAACTTTTTTCTCAGAAGCATACCGGTCGGGCACGGCGTGGTAGTGCAAAGTCTCCCCTTCTTAGAGGAGGTGGAGTGATTTTCGGTCCCCACCCCCAGAGTTACCGACAAGCTATGCCTAAGAAGATGCGACGTTTAGCTTTGAGATGTGTTCTTTCAGCTAAAGCCAATGACGGGGAATTGAAGGTTGTGAGTAAGCTTGGGCTTAACGAGCCAAAAACGAGGGGAATGCTTGATATTTTATTGGCGCTACGGGTCGATACTTCTGTCATTATTGCTACTGCTGAAGCCGAAGCTAATGTGGTTAAATCGGCGCACAATTTACTAGGCGTTAAGATAATGCCAGCACCTCTGCTTAATGTGGCTGATTTGCTCTCCTACAGAGTATTGATAATGACAGTAGACGCAGTGCGGAGGGTAGAAGAGTTATGGGGTCAAAAGTCAATTCAAGAGGCAGTGTCTAGCATCACTTAAAGCAAGATTGGGGGGAACTTGTATTAATATGTATCTTCACGAAGTATTACGACGCCCTTTAATCACCGAGAAGACTACGCTGCTTAAAGGACAGAATAGGTATGCTTTTGAGGTAGCGCAGGGAGTTGCCAAGCACCAAATTAAGGAAGCAGTAGAAGCAGCATTTAAAGTTAAGGTGGTTAAGGTAAATGTGATGACTGTTCCGGGAAAGCTGAGAAGAGTAGGCAGGCGGCAGGTAATGACCCCTTCTTGGAAGAAAGCAGTCGTTACGTTGGAGCCAGAGCATACGATAGAATTCTTTGAGGGAGTTTGACCAGTAGGAGTTAGAGTTGGGTTCGGTTATTAAAAAACGGAAGGGGAAAATGGCAAAGCATAAGCATCGCAAGCTCCTTAGGAAAACTCGATGGCAAAGGAGACATCCTTAGGAGTTAGGTGAGGTAAGTTTTGGCACTAAAAACCTATCGTCCAACATCGCCGAGCAGGCGGGGCATGATTAGCGCCTCTTTTGAGGAGATAACTAAGACTGTTCCGGAGAGGTCTTTATTGCTACCACTTAGAAAGACAGCAGGACGGAACCGTCGGGGCGTGATAACTGTACGACATCGGGGTGGTGGTACTAAACGCAAGTTACGCATAATTGACTTTAAGAGAGACAAGATTAGTATCCCAGGTAAGGTGGCTGCCATTGAGTATGACCCAAATCGTTCAGCTCGCATTGCCCTCATCCATTATACAGACGGGGAGAAGCGTTACATTCTTGCTCCCATAGGTCTCAGCGTAGGTGACACTATAAAAACGGGAGAGGGTGCTGAGATAAAGCCGGGCAATGCTTTACCATTGGATTCAATCCCAACAGGTACTTTGATCCACAATATCGAGCTTGAACCAGGGAAGGGTGGTCAACTGGTGCGCAGTGCTGGAGCAGCAGCTCAACTTATGGGTAAAGAGAATAAATATTCGTTTGTCCGTTTACCGTCAGGCGAGGTACGGCGTTTCTTGGTTAGCTGCTTGGCTACTATTGGGCAAGTAGGCAATGTTGACCATCAAAACATAAAATCAGGCAAGGCTGGACGCGGAAGGTGGCTGGGGCAGCGTCCCAAAGTCCGTGGTTCAGCTATGACGCCGCGAGACCATCCCCAAGGGGGTGGTGAAGGCAGAGCCCCTCGGGGGATGGCGCCAAAAACACCGTGGGGTAAACCAGCTTTGGGCTATAAGACGCGCCGTCACAAGGCTTCAGATAGATTAATAGTTAGGCGCCGGAAATAGAAAGGTAATTGAAGAGGCAAGAAAAGGATGTCACGTTCGTCTAGAAAAGGTCCTTATTGCGATGCTAAATTGCTTGAGAAGATAAAAACACTTAATCGCTCTGGGGAGAAGGTGGTGATAAAGACCTGGTCGCGCGCCTCCACTATTCTACCTCAAATGATAGGGCATACTATTGGAGTACATGATGGCCGGCGGCATGTCCCTATTTTCATCACTGAGAATATGGTAGGACACAAGCTGGGGGAGTTTTCTATGACTCGGACATTCCGAGGCCACGTTAGCAAGGCACAAGTAACTGTTCAAGCAAGGAAGAAGAGGTAGTTCAACGGTTATGAAGGTGGGAGCGATAGCTAAAGATGTTGGCATTTCGCCTCAGAAGGTCAAGTTAGTTGTAGACATGGTACGGGGCAAAAAGGTTGACGAAGCTCTGACCATTCTTAGGTTCTCACCAACCCCAGCCGCTCGAGCTGTGGCTAAGGTAATTAAGTCAGCAACTGCCAATGCTGAGAACAATTTTCAGATGGTGCCTTCTGAGCTTAAGATTGCCGATGTCTTTGCTGATAAGGGGCATACTTTAAAAAGATTCCGCCCTCAGGCCCGAGGGCGGGTAAATCCTATCCTAAAGCGTTGCACTCATATTACTGTTTTTGTTTCTGGGGAGGAAGAATAAATGGGACATAAAGTTCACCCTTATGGTTTTAGAATTGGTATCATTCGGGATTGGCAGGCTAAATGGTATGATGAGAAGCATTATACTGAATCGTTGCAGCAAGATTTGAAGTTACGCCGAGCTATTAAGACGAAGTGTTCTGAAGGTGGTATCGCCAGGGTGGCAATTGACCACCAAGGTAATGAGATTTTATTAACTCTGTATTCAGCTCGCCCTGGCATTGTTATTGGTCGTGGTGGACAGCGTGCCGAGGAATTAAGGTCAGACTTGGAAAAGATTTGCGGTAAGAGAGTGCGACTATCTATTAGAGAAGTTGAGCAGCCTGAGCTCGAGGCTTGTCTAGTAGCTCGAAATGTAGCCGATCAACTTGAGCGTCGGGTAGCTTTCAGACGAGCAATGAAACAAGCTGCTTTTCGGACAATGCAAGCTGGTGCTAAAGGGGTAAAGATAAGCTGCGCTGGAAGGTTGGGGGGCGTTGAAATTGCTCGCCGTGAAACTACTCATCAAGGTCAGTTGCCCTTGCATACGCTCTGTGCTGATATCGATTATGGTTTTGCCGAAGCTCATACTATCTTGGGCCACATTGGGGTTAAAGTCTGGATTTATAAAGGTGATATCCTTCCCGAAGTAAGGAGAGAAAGTGTTACAGCCGAAACGAGTGAAGTATCGTAAAGCCCGACGGGGCCAGTTAAGAGGCAAAGCTCAATCGGAAAACACTGTTGTCTTTGGTGAGTTTGGGTTGCAAGCTAAAGAAGGTGCTTGGATAACAGCCAGACAGATTGAAGCTGCTCGTCGTGTCCTGGTTCGTTATTTGCGTCGTGGTGGTCAGATGTGGATTTGCGTCTTTCCAGATAAACCAATAACCAAAAAACCAGCGGAGACAAGAATGGGTGGAGGTAAAGGTGCTTCAGACCACTGGGTAGCTGTAGTTAGACCAGGGAGAATGCTATTCGAGATAGGTGGTATAAGAGAAGGTATAGCTCGTGAGGCAATGCATCTGGCTTCCTATAAGCTGCCTATCGATACTAGGTTTGTGGTAAAAGAAACAGTTAAGGAAGAGACAAAAGTTGAAAATCGATGAGATTCGCGCTCTTAACGATGAGGAATTGTCGAAGCGGTTGGAGGAAGCTCACCAAGAGCTTTTTAATCTGCGTTTTCGTCTGGCTACTCGGCAACTGGCTAATCATCGGGAGATTCCCAAGGTCAAGAAGAGAATCGCCAGAATGAAGACCTTAATAAGAGAGAGGGAACTCGACATAGGATAGTTTATGGAGAAGAAACATAAAATCAGAACCGGAAAGGTAATAAGCAACAAGATGGATAAAACAGTGGTGGTCTTGGTGGAAACTCTAAGACGTCATCCTCTTTATAAGAAGGTTGTCAAGCGTACTTCTAAATTTAAAGCTCATGATGAGACGAATGCCTGCAAGATTGGCGACACAGTAAGGATTGTGGAGACCCGTCCTTTGTCCAAGGAAAAACACTGGCGAGTAACAGAAATAGTAACCAGAAAGGAATCAGCTGAGGTCGAGCCTAAGGAAATAGTTTAGATTCAGTCAGGAATGGGAGACAGTGATTCAGCCTTATACTAGACTTAGAGTAGCTGACAATACTGGAGCTCGGCAGATTATGTGTATTAATGTACCTGGCGGCACTCGAAAAAGGTATGCCGGTGTTGGCGACGTTATTGTAGCTACAGTAAAGCGAGCTATACCTAGTGGCGTAGTAAAGAAAGGAGATGTGGTGCGAGCGGTGGTTGTGCGTGTAGCTAAGCAGTATCATCGCCGTGATGGCTCTTATATTAGATTTGATGAGAATGCCGCGGTTATCCTAGACGATAGAAATAACCCCAAAGGTACTCGCATTTTTGGTCCAGTAGCCAGAGAACTCAGAGACAAGAACTTTATGAAAATCGTATCTTTGGCTCCGGAGGTTCTTTGAAATGAAGATTAGAAAGAATGATACAGTTCTTGTTATTGCTGGCAAGGACAAAGGAAAAAGGGGTAAGGTACGACAGGCTTTACCTAAGGAAGATAAGATAATAGTAGATGGCATTAATATGATTAAGCGTCATTCCCGAGCCCGTGGCGCCGCTAGACAAGCTGGCATAATTGAGCTAGAGGCGCCGCTCCATGTCTCAAATGTAATGTTGGTTTGCAATAAGTGTAACAAACCGACTCTAGTTGGCTTACGTTTTCTTGATGATGGCAAAAAGGCGCGAATTTGTCGCTCTTGCTACGAAGTAATTGATTAGCTAAAGGTGTATTTTAAGGATGTCTCAGTTGAAAGAAAGGTATACAAAAGAAATAGTACCTCAACTAATGAGTAAGTTTGAGTATAAGAATGTGATGCAAGTGCCAAAACTTAGGAAGATTGTGCTAAATATCGGTTTAGGCGAGGCAATACAAAACCCTAAAGCTCTGGAAGCGGCTGAAGGGGATTTAGCAGCTATCTCAGGGCAACATCCAGTAATAACACGAGCCAAGAGATCTATCGCCTCTTTTAAGCTCAGAGCAGGCATGCCTATCGGAGTAATGGTGACATTGCAGGGCAGACGGATGTATGACTTCTTTGATAAATTGGTTAATGTTGTTCTGCCACGCATTCGGGATTTTCAAGGAGTATCCCGAGATTCCTTTGATGGTGAAGGCAACTACACCTTGGGGATTAAGGAGCAGATAGTTTTCCCTGAGATTGATTATGATAAGGTAGATAAGCTGCGTGGGCTCGAAGTAACTATTGTTACTACCACAGCTAGTAATGAGGAGAGTAGGAATTTACTTGAGTTTTTAGGCATGCCTTTTAGAAAAACTTAACAGGTTTGCACCAAACATGGCAAAGTTATCTAAAATTGTAAAATCGAGACGTCCTACAAAGTATAAAGTGCAGCAGCGAAATCGATGCCAATTATGCGGCAGACCGCGTGCCTATATCCGTAAGTTTGGTCTATGCCGTATTTGCTTTCGAAAGCTGGCTTTAGATGGTGAAATTCCTGGGGTGAGAAAATCAAGTTGGTAATTGAAAGTGTCGGAGACATCTATTGACGGTTACTGATCCAATTGCTGATATGTTAACTCGGATTCGTAACGCCATCATGGCACGCCATGATAGTGTACTGATACCAGCTTCCAAGATTAAGCTTTCTATCGCTAGAATTCTCAAGGATGAGGGTTTTATTACTGACTATACGGTGCTTAAAGGCAAGCCACAACGAGTGATTAAAATCCTCCTGAAATACATAGATAATCAACCGTCCCTCCTAGGTTTAGAGAGAGTGAGTAAGCCCGGTCTCAGAGTCTATGTAGGCCGCCGGGAAATTCCCCGTGTCTATGGTGGTCTTGGTATTGCTATCCTGTCTACATCTAAAGGAATCTTGACAGAGCAGGAGGCATGGCGTCGGGGCCTCGGCGGTGAGCTATTATGTTATGTCTGGTAAGTTAAACTTGAGGAGGTAAATTTATGTCTCGGGTAGGATCACTTCCTATACCTGTGCCTCAAGGTGTCAAGGTCAATATTGAAGGTAATAAAGTGACCGTGGAGGGTAGCAAGGGGAAGTTGTCTCGCTTACTTCACCCGGATATTTCTATTACATTAAAGGACGGAACCCTGATAGTGGCACGACCTAGCAATAGTAGAGTCCATCGTGCCTTACACGGATTAACCCGAAGCCTTCTGGCTAACATGGTTGAAGGAGTTACTAAAGGTTTTGAAAAGACCTTGGAGTTGCGTGGTGTCGGATATCGGGCTCAAAAAACTGGCAATAAATTATCGTTGCAGGTTGGATATAGTCACTTAGTAGATTTTTCCCCACCCGACGGTATAGATATTGTGGTGGAAGGCACAAACCGAATCTATGTTCGTGGCATTAATAAGGAGCTTGTGGGTGAGGTAGCAGCACGAATTAGAGCTACCCGCCCGCCTGATTCCTATAAGGGCAAAGGTATCAAGTACGTCGGGGAGAGGCTTCGTCTTAAACCTGGTAAGGCAGGTAAGACAGCGCTGAAGAGTTGATAGACATTAATGGCTAAAACAGATACAAGGCTAGCACGGAAACGACGGCATGCCCAGATCAGAGCCCAGGTAAGTGGCATCACTGCCAGGCCGAGGCTTAGCGTTTTTCGGAGCTCAAAACATATCTATGCTCAAATTATAGATGATTCTGCTGGGCATACTCTGGCTTCAGCCGGTACTTTAGACCCAGAAATAAGAGACAAAATGGCAGGAAAGACAAAGACAGAGAGCGCTGAGTTAATAGGTTCTCTAGTAGCGCAGCGTGCATTGAATAAGGGGATTAGTCGAGTGGTTTTTGACAGGGGCGGTTATAAATATCATGGCAGAGTTAAAGCTTTGGCTGAAGCTGCCCGAGAAGCTGGACTAAAGTTTTGAGGTTTGTTCAATGAAAGCGATTACCAAAATAAGTAGGCAGATAACTAAAATTGATGCTAGTGAGCTAGACCTGAGTGAGAAGCTAATATCGCTTAATCGAGTAGCTAAGGTTGTTAAAGGTGGTAAGCGTCTTCATTTTAGGGCTCTAGTAGTGGTTGGTGACAGTAATGGGCATGTAGGGGTTGGGCTAGGTAAGGCTAGGGAAGTGCCGGAAGCAATTCGTAAAGCTGGTGTTACCGCCCGAAAGGATCTGACCAAAGTATCAATTGCAGGCACTACTATTCCCTATGGGATATTAGCCAAGTTTGGAGCGGCGAAGATCTTGCTTAAGCCAGCATCACCTGGAACTGGTGTGATTGCCGGTGGCGGTGCTCGGGCGGTGCTTGAAGCTGCAGGTATAAAGGATATCCTTACTAAGTCTTTGGGTAGCTCTAATCCTGTTAATGTGGTCAAAGCAACTATGTTGGCTTTAGCTAACCTCAGGGACCCTAAAGAGGCTGTAGCCAGACGGAAAGCTGGACTTGAAGTTGAGGAGATTGAGACAAGTGGCTAAGCTGCGTATTACTTGGAGAAAGAGCGACATTGGCTATGCCAAGGAGCAAAGGCGAACCTTGAAAGCTCTAGGTTTTCACCGACTTCATGAAGCAGTTGAGCATGAAGATTCCCCTTGTATTCGAGGTATGATAGCTAAAGTTAGTCATTTGGTTAAGACGGAAGTGATTGGTAATGGACCAGAGTAGATTGAAGCCTCCTATAGGTGCCAAGCATAGCAGAAAACGCGTCGGGCGTGGCGATGGCAGCGGACATGGTACTTACTCAGGGCGAGGCTGTAAGGGACAGAAAGCACGCTCTGGAGGCGGAGTTCACCCTAGTTTTGAAGGAGGCCAACTGCCTCTTATCAAGCGTTTGCCCCGAAAGCGAGGGTTCGTTAACATTTTTAGAACTGAGTATAATATTGTCAATGTGGGCAAACTTAAAGTGTTTGCTCCTAATGCTGAGGTTACCCCGCAGGAGTTGCTTAAAGTCAGGCTAATTAAATCTCTTAAACAGCCAGTAAAGATCTTAGGCGATGGCGAAATTGATCGCCCGCTCATGGTAAGGGTTAACAAATTCTCCGCCGCTGCTGAAAGGAAAATCGTGGCTGCTGGGGGAAAAGTGGAGGGGATTTAGAATGCGGCAGAGGGAAGCTAGACCACGCCTTATACAAGCATTGCTGGATGCCTTTTCATTGCCAGATCTAAGACGGAGACTCCTTTTCACTTTAGGCATGTTGGTAATTTTTCGCTTTGTGGCTCATGTGCCCTTACCTGGTGTAGACCTCGATGCATTACATGAACTTTTTGAGCGAAATCAACTTCTAGGCATGCTTGACCTGTTTAGTGGTGGGGCCATGAGGAACTTTAGCGTGGCAGCTATGGGAGTTTATCCCTATATTACTGCTTCCATTATTATGCAGTTATTAGTCCCGGTTGTTCCTGGTCTTCGAGCTTTATCCCAAGAGGGGGAAACTGGCAGACGCAGGATTAACCAATTTACTCATTGGCTGACTGTGCCCTTAGCGGCTCTTCAGGGTTATGCTCAATTGGCACTATTGCGCAGCCAGGGTATCGTTGGTCTCTCTCAGCCACTACCTACTTTAGCTATAATATGCTCATTAGCAGCGGGCACTATGTTTCTTGTCTGGCTTGGTGAACTGATTACTGAGCGGGGCATTGGGAATGGTGTGTCCATAATAATCTTTGGTGGCATTGTGGCTGGTTTACCAGAAATGATTGGACGTGGCTTTATAGCTAAGGAGAATCCAGGTGGTTTGGTCGCCTTTACCATTTTGGCCCTGGCTATTATAGTATTTATAGTTATATTTACTGAAGGTCATCGCCGCATCCCAGTCCAATATGCACGGACCGCCTTTCGCGGCGGCCGTATGTATCGCCAATCAGGTTCAACGCATATCCCACTTCGGGTAAATACCGCTGGGATGATACCTCTCATCTTTGCCATGTCATTGATGATTTTCCCTGGGACAATAGCCAGCTATTTTGCTAGTCCAGAGGGCATGGAGCCAAACTTTGCCAATACAATTATGGGGTGGTTCGACCCTAATGCAGCTCTGCCTTTAGGTTTGTTTTACTGGGGATTTTATTTCTTAATGGTAGTTGCCTTTGCCTTTTTCTATACTATGGTGATATTCGAGCAGATGGACTTGGCGCGAACCCTACAACGGCAGGGAGGTTTTATCCCAGGCGTCCGCCCCGGGAAACCGACAACTGATTACCTCAACCAGGTTATTAACCATATCACTTGGGCTGGCGCTCTTTTCCTAGCTTTAGTGGCGGTAATGCCCTTTATGGCCCGGGAACTGACTGACGTCGCAGTGTTAACTTTGTCTAGCACCGGGATGCTTATTGTTGTTGGTGTGGCTTTAGACACTATGAAACAAATAGAGGCGCAGTTAACAATGCGTCGCTATGAAGGTTTCTTGAAGTGAGGAGATAAGACGAATGTTTCTAGTTCTGCTTGGTGCTCCAGGAGCAGGCAAGGGAACTCAGGCAGCTATTATTTCTCGAAAGGTGGGATTAGCTCATATAGCTTCAGGTGACCTGTTTCGACAGGCAGTAGAGAAAGAGACTAAGCTTGGGCAATTAGTTAAAGCTTATATGGATAAGGGTATCTTGGTTCCTGATGAAGTAACAATTCAGATGATTTCAGAGCGGCTCAATGAGCCTGATTGTAAAGCAGGATGTGTTTTTGATGGTTTCCCTCGAACTATGGAGCAAGCTAAAGCGCTTGACAAGGCCTTAGCCAATCAAGGGAAGTTAATAGATAAGGCAGTATACATCGAAGTCTCCGAAGAGGAACTGTTGAAGCGTCTTAGTGGGCGCTGGATATGCCACCAATGCCAGACACCTTACCATGAAGTAAGCTCACCGCCAAAGGTTCCTAACAGGTGTGATAAATGTGGTGGTGAGCTGTATCAGCGCTCTGATGATACTGAGGAGACGGTAAAAGAGCGATTGAAAGTTTATTTTGCTCAAACTACCCCTGTATTGAATTATTACGAGGCACAGGGCAAGCTTATTAAGGTGGATGGTAAGCTGGGGATAGAGAAGGTAGCCAAGGAAATAATCGATGTTCTTAGACTTGAATCGATGAATGCCAAATGACGGTCATAAAGTCTTCACAGGAAGTGGCTATTATGCGACAAGCTGGGAAAATTGTGGCGGCTGTTTTACAAAGATTGAGGCAGGAGGTAAAGCCAGGAATAAAGACACGCCAACTGGACTCAGTGGCCGTAAGTGAGCTTAAAAGATTTGGGGCTAAGGCTTCTTTTAAGGGTTATCAAGGTTTCCCAGCACACCTGTGTGTCTCGGTGAATGATGAGATTGTCCATGGCATCCCCGGGGAACGGCTGCTAAATGAGGGTGATATGGTATCTTTAGATTTCGGAGCATTTTTTAAAGGCTTCCATGGTGATGCGGCGATAACAGTTGGAGTAGGTAGAATTAGCCCTCAGGCTCAAGAACTCTTAACGGTTACCGAAGCTGCCTTGATGGCTGGGATAAAGGCTGCACATTGCGGAGCCCATCTGGGAGATGTTTCAGCGGCTATTCAGAACTATGTTGAAACAAGAGGATTTTCCGTGGTTCGGGAGTATTCCGGGCATGGGGTTGGTAGAGACCTGCATGAGGATCCATTAGTACCAAACTTTGGCTTGCGTGGTGAGGGTCCTCTGTTGCAAAAAGGTATGACCTTGGCTCTAGAGCCGATGGTGACTGCCGGGGACTGGCGGACACGCCTTGATGAGAACCGGTGGACGGTGCTCACTGCTGATGGCAGCCTTTCAGCCCATTTTGAGCATACCATTGCTATTAGCGACACTAAACCTGAAGTACTTACTCTACTATAGAAGAGCAGCATGCCTAAGAAAGAAGCAATAGAGGTTGAAGGCACAGTGATCGAATCTTTACCTAATGCTACATTCCGTGTGGAGCTAGCCAACGGGTACAAGGTTTTAGCCCATATTTCGGGCAAAATGAGGAGGCACTACATTAGGATTCTGCCTGCAGATAGAGTATTAGTAGAGCTTTCGCCCTATGATTTGAGTCGTGGGAGGATTACCTATCGGTTCAAGTAATCATTAAGCAAGTTACCCTTTGACATGCTGGGTAGCAAAGTTTTATTATTAAGCGGATTTTTCAGATTTAAGGTAGCAGCTAGAAATGAAAGTGCGAGCTTCTGTTAAGCGTCGTTGCGAGAAATGTAAAATTGTCAGGCGCCGTGGGGTGGTTCAGGTTATTTGCCAAAACCCTAAGCATAAACAGCGGCAGGGATAATTGTCGGAGTAAGTTGAAAGATGGCACGTATTGCTGGCGTAGATATTCCTAGAGATAAAAAGGTTGGGATTTCTTTGCAGCATATTTATGGTATCGGCCCTAGCCTAAGTCGCCGGGTTTTATCTTCTAGCAGTGTCAATCCTGACATTAAAGTAAAGGATCTCAGCGAAGAGGAGATTAGCCGTATTCGCGAGGTTATCGATAAGGAGTATAAGGTAGAAGGTGAGCTTCGGAAAGAAGTCAATTTAAACATCAAACGGCTTATTGAAATTGGTAGCTATCGAGGTATAAGGAGTCGTCGTAATCTGCCAGTTCGAGGGCAACGGACACGAACTAATGCTCGGACAAAGCGCGGCCTTCGCAAGACAGTGGCTGGACGTGGGCAAAGACGTGGTATGACTAAGAAGTAAAGGAGTGGTTAAAGGATATGCCTCAGAAAAGAAAGGCGAGAGTAAGAAGGCGAGAGCGTAAGCTAGTTCCTGAAGGTAGGGCTTATATTCAATCTACCTTCAATAATACTATTATTACTCTTACTGACCCTAAAGGTAATGTTATCGCTTGGGGAAGTTCCGGCACAGCCGGGTTCAAGGGGTCTCGAAAAGGTACCCCTTATGCGGCTCAATTGGCTGCTCACGGAGCTGCCCAGAGGGCTAAGGATCAGGGTTTGCGTCAAGTCGAGGTATATATCCAAGGTCCCGGCAGTGGTCGTGAAGCAGCTATTCGAGCTCTTCAAGCCTCGGGGATTTCCGTTACCGGGATTAGGGATGTAACCCCTATTCCGCATAATGGCTGTCGTCCTCGTAAAAGAAGGCGAGTGTAGAAATGGGACGATATACACAGGCTACCTGTCGCCTATGTCGGCGTGTCAGCGAGAAACTGATGCTCAAAGGGGAGAGATGCCTTACCTCTAAATGTGCTATGGAGCGGAGAAGTGCTCCACCTAGGCACCATACCAGTTCAAGGCGGCCTAAAAAAAAATCTGACCGTGGGCTTCAGTTACAGGAAAAACAGAAGGCTCGCTATACCTACGGAATTTTAGAGCGGCAATTCCGCAGATTCTTCGCTGAGGCAGAAAGACTTCCCGGTATAACTGGGGAGAACCTCTTAGTTTTGTTGGAGAGACGTCTAGACAATGTGGTTTATCGTTTAGGCTTTGCTAACTCTCGCTCTCAAGCCAGACAGTTAGTGCGGCATGGTCACTTTCTCTTAAATGGGCGTAAGACTGACATCCCTTCTTGTCTAGTAAGGTCTGAGGATGTTATCGCTTGGCGGGAAGGTAGTACTCGAACTGAATATTATAAAACGCTGGTTGAGGAAATTGAGGAGAAGACTATTCCCGGGTGGTTGACTCTGGATAGGCAGAAGCTGGTCGGCCGAGTTCTTACCTTGCCAACCGCTGACGATATCGAAGTCAAGTTTGATGGAAAAGCTATCGTTGAATACTATTCTCGCTGAGGAGGTTTTTTGGCTGGATTAACACTACCAAAGGTGGAGTGCGTTGAAAGCACAGAAACTTATGGTCGCTTCATTGCTGAACCTCTAGAGAGAGGTTTTGGAGTTACCTTAGGCAATAGTCTGCGTCGGGTTCTTCTTAGTTCTCTGCCTGGTGCTGCAATAACTTGGGTTAAGATTGAGGGGATTCAGCATGAATTTTCAACGATTCCTCACGTTAAAGAGGATACTATAGACTTTCTGCTGAATGTGAAGGCGCTACGCCTTCATCCTCTTTCCCAACGCTCAGGTAAATTAAGTTTGGAGGTTGAGGGGGAGGGGGAAGTTTGTGCCGCTGATATCAAGTCGTCAGCAGATTTCGAGATTGCTAATCCCGAACTTCACTTGGCTACCTTGGACTCCCCTGAAGCTAAGCTCTACGTTGAATTTAATGTGGAGTTTGGCAAAGGTTATGTGCCGGCTAGCTCCAGCGACGGTCTACCTATCGGGGTGATCCCGGTAGATGCTATCTTCACCCCAGTGCGGAAAGCCAATTACTCGGTTGAGCCTAGTAGGCTCGGGGGGGAAAGCAGCCAGGAAAAGCTTCTCTTAGAAGTTTGGACCGATGGTACCTTATCCCCAACAGAGGCAGTTAGTCAAAGCGCTGCTATCCTGATGGAACAATTTTCCTATTTCCGAGAACTGGCTAGGACTCTGGCAGAGGAAGGAGAAGGTTTAGCATGGCAACGGTTAATCCCTCCAGAGCAATACAATATGCCCTTAGACCAATTAAATCTATCCACCCATACCTATAATAGCTTAAGAAGAGGGAGTGTCACCACGCTAGGTCAGATTTTGGAAAAAGGCATCGAAGGTTTATGTTCACTAGCAGGCTTTGGAGCTAAATCTCGGGAGGAGGTAGAGACAGCTCTTAAAAGCCTTGACCTACCTTTTATGCCTGAAGTAGAGGAGAAGAAGGAAAAGAAGAAGAGACAATCAAAGCCTTCGATATCCTCGGCAACAGAGGGTAATTCAAACATCGAAGGGGAGATGATGGATGAGACATCGGATAGCCGGACGGAAGCTGAGTAGACCTTCAGCCCACCGTTGGGCATTGTACCGTAACTTAGTGGCTGACTTAATAAGGTATGAAAAAATTGTTACTACTGAGGCTAAGGCTAAGGAAGTTCGAGGTCTGGCTGAGAAGATAATTACTTTAGGGAAGGAAGGCAGTCTTTCTTCTCGGCGTAGAGCTTTGACCTTCATCACTGATAAGAAACTTGCGGATAAGGTGTTTAATGAGCTTGCTCCTAGGTATATGGAGCGCCCTGGAGGTTATACTCGGCTGGTAAAGCTAGGACCTCGGCTAGGTGATGGGGCAGCTACAGCTCAGCTTGAGTTAGTAGAATAACAAGACACTTTAGTTAGTGAAGCTCTTTAACAGTTTTAACAAGATTGTTCTGGTTGTGGAGTACGATGGCAGGCGTTATTATGGTTTCCAGTGGCAAGCTAACCTGCCTACTATTCAAGCTGAACTGGAACGGGCTATACAAAAGCTTACCGGGGAAAGTAGTCGTGTGATGGCCGCCAGTCGGACCGATGCCGGAGTGCATGCTAGAGGGCAGGTAGTTAACTTTCGGACTAAGTCTACCTTGTCTCCGCAGACCTTTGTTAGAGCCTTAAATTACTACTTACCCAAGGATATTGCGGCTAAGGCTGCCTGCAGAACGAGCGCAGACTTCAATGTCAGGCGTGATGCTTTAAGTCGGGAATATGATTATTGCATTTTGAATAGCTCAACTAGGTCGCCTTTTGCCAGAGGTTTTGCTTATTTAGTGGCTAATAAATTGAATATTGAAATTATGAATAAAGCGTGTCAGTTTCTTGTAGGTGAGCACGATTTCGCTTCTTTTGCTACCTCTTTAGGTGAGCTTAAGAGCACGGTGCGTAATGTTTATGAAGCCAAGTTGACAAAGGAGGATGGCTTGGTCACTTTTCATATGGTTGCCAATTCCTTCCTGCCTCATCAGGTGCGTAATACTATCGGCTTGCTGATCAGAGTAGGATTAGGTAAAGTGGGGCTTGAGGAATTCCATCAGATTATGGAGGCAAAGACACTGGGCTTAGCCGGACCGACCGCCCCAGCTTATGGACTATGTCTTACCAAAGTCAATTACCCCAGCAATTTGGGGCTGGAAATATGAAGACCTATTCAACTAGAGCCAAGGATATCAAGCACCAGTGGCATGTTATCGATGCTTCTGGGAAAACCTTAGGTAGGCTTGCCTCCCAAATAGCGAGCTTGCTGATGGGCAAGCATAAGCCAATATATGTCCCTCATCTCGATACTGGTGACTATGTCATTGTGCTCAATGCGGCTAAAGTGAGGGTAACCGGGAATAAAGCCAAGCAAAAAGTTTATTATCGGCATTCGGGATACCCCGGAGGTTTAAAAGCTGCAACTTTTGAGGAGATGCTTGATACTCATCCTACACGTGTAATTGAGCATGCAGTGAAAGGGATGCTGCCCCATAATCGGTTGGGTAGAGCTATGTTTAAAAAGCTCAAGGTTTACACCGGGGATAGCCATCCTCATCAAGCTCAAGTCGCTGGTTCAAAAGTAACTGTGGAAGGGAGTGAAAGCTCGTGACTACGCAAACCTATGACCGTGGCACAGGTAAGCGCAAATGCGCTGTAGCTCAAGTTAAGCTGTTCTCAGGCAGCGGGGAGATTATCGTCAACGGTAAGCCCTATCAAGAGGTTTTCCCTCACCTTGAACACCGCCGCAATATCGAACTCCCCTTCTTAGCCACTGATACCGTGGGCAAGTTTAACGCTGAGGTGAAGGTAAACGGCGGTGGCATCAGTGGACAGGCTGGGGCTATTCGCCATGGCATTGCCCGGGCCCTAGCCAAAGCTAACGAGCAGTTCAAGCCCCTTTTACGCCAGGAAGGTCTGCTGACCAGGGATGCCCGGGTTAAGGAACGCAAAAAATACGGGCTTAAGCGCGCCCGCAAAGCACCTCAATACACCAAGCGGTAAAAGCTTCTAAGCTGGGAAAAATCCCAAACTTTTGGTGAGGCATGGCTCAGATACAAAACTCCGCCCATTTGCTTCCCAATCATAATTCAAATCCTACTTCGCCTCACTTAGCCGCTTCTTCAAATAGTCAATAGCCTTTACCGGTGTGGGGTCGGTCTGGTTTAAGATTGCCAGGTAGTAGCTGACCCAGTCGCCAAGGAAGACAAGGCTCATCATCTGGCTGAGCTCGCCTTCACCCTGACTATCGATAATCTGGTGGCTGATGCCATTTTGCTCCAGCAGCTCGCTGGTTACTTGGTAGCGAATCAAGGTTCGAGGGTGGAGGGAGGGACAGCGGAGCAGGACTACATATATCTTGGGGGCTAACTCTGAGGGGAACTGGTAGCCGACAACAGCATTGTGGTTGAGCTCGGGGAAGGTCTCGTGGAAAGCCCAGGCTTTGCTGTTCTCATTAATCTGGGTCTTCCAGCGATGGGCGACTTCACTAAGGATGCCGGCACCATATACCACCGCTATTCTGCCATGCAGCTTGGTCGCCAGTTGCTTGGCCTGATTGGAGCTGGTGGGGACAGTCTCCACCAGCTCTCCCAGAAGCGTCTCAAGGTTTCGAGTCATCGCCTCGACCTCAACCGTTTTGCCTTTGAGGAAGCTTAGCTTTTGGAGGAAAACTATGAGGAGTATGAAGCTGTAGCCCAAGGCAGCCCGGGGCTGGGAAATATGGTCTATAGTAAGAACCGGCACTTTGGCGTCTTCAGCCAGAGCCTTCAGCTTGCCGCCAGTGGTGATAGCCAGTTTTTTGCAGCTTGCCCTTACGGCCTGACCGAAAGCAGAGAGAGTTTCTTCGGTGTTTCCTGAGTAGCTTGAGGCGATAACCAATGTCCTGCCATCAACAAAGGCTGGCAGGTCGTAATCGCGGTTGACGAAGATAATCGGTTTGCCTATTAATGAAAACAGGCTGCGGGCTAAATCACCGCCTATAGCCGAGCCACCCATACCTAAAATGACTACCTTATCGATGTCAGCATAATCCGGGGGTAGCTCAAAGTCCGTAGCCTTGTACCAGGCAGCATGGCATTGTTCAGGCAACCCGTGAAGGTTAGCCAGCATATCGGCTGGGTCGAGCTGCCTATACACCCCTGGGCCATCCAAATTGACCATATATTAGATGCCTAACAACTTTCTGCCGCTGTCCAGCAATTTCTGCACCTGCTCAGGGCTATAGCTTTCAGCATAGATACGAACCAGAGGTTCGGTGCCGGAGAAACGGATGAGCAGCCAGGAATCGTCAGCCAAAAGGTGACGGAAGCCATCAGTGGTGTCCAACTTGGTTACCTTTATGCCAGCGATGGAGTTGACGGGATTCCGAGTAATATTCTTTAACAGTGTTTGGTGTTCATCTGGAGAGATGTGGAAATCGAGGCGGTCGTAGTAGTGAGGCCCAACTTTGCCATACAAATAGCCTAACAGCTGTGAAGGGGTCTTGCCTGTCTTTAACATGAAGTCAAGGAAGTAAAGGCCGGCGAGGATGCCATCGCGTTCAGGAACATGACCACGGAAGCCATAGCCACCGCTCTCCTCACCACCGATAAAGGCATCTTTCTCCATCATCAATGGTGCCACATATTTGAAGCCTACCGCTGTCTCATAGACGGGGACATCGAAAAGCTCTCCCAGGCGGTAAAGCATGTCGGTGGAAGTCAGGGTCTTGATTATGGCACCTCGCTCACCGCAGACTTCAAGAAAGTAAAGGGCGAGTAAAGCGAAGACCTGATGTTGGTTGAGGAATTCCCCCTTCTCATCAACGACACCGATTCGGTCAGCATCGCCATCAGTAGCCAGTCCAACATCTGCCTTCCGTGCCTTAATCAGGCTAGAGAGCTTGGTCAGATTCTTGGCAATGGGCTCAGGCTGAATCCCAGGGAACAAGGGGTTGCGCTCACTGTTAATCTCGATGACTTCTATTTCCCCACCCTGAAGAAGTGTCTTAAAATAGCCAATGCCAGCTCCATACATAGAATCGACGATAATCTTCAGGCGACTCCGGCGAAGAACTTCGAGACCAACAAGCCGTTCTAGGTGCTTGCCATAGGCTGGGGCTGGGTCAAGGTAGGCTATGACCTGACTATCTACCCCCTCGGCTAATGGGAGCCGCTTCACACCGCCTGTTGACAGAATCTCGTTTGTATTCCTTTCTATTTCTGTGACCAGCTCAGTAGGGGCGCTGGCACCGGTATCATCCTTATATTTGAAACCGTTCCAACTCCCTGGGTTATGGCTGGCGGTGATGATTATTGCCCCGACTGATTGAGTGGCGGTGACAGCATAGCTTATTACTGGAGTCGGTGCTGGCTGAGAGCAAAGGTGCACGTTGATTTCGTTGCCAGCAATTACCTCAGCGGCAGCTGCGGCAAAATCTTCGGAGGCAAAGCGTGTATCATAGCCAATTACCAGACCACGCTCAGAGAGTTTAGCTTGCTTCAAATAATTAGCTACTCCTTGAGCACAGGCTCGGACATTATCAAAAGTAAAGTCCTCAGCGATAACCGCTCGCCAGCCGTCAGTGCCAAACTTAATCATGGTGCTCAACTATTATAGTCTTGCTTCAGCTCTAAGGATTCCGGCTTTGTCCGTCTTTTCCCAGGGAAGGTCAAGGTCATCTCGACCAAAGTGACCGTAGACAGCGGTTTGTCGATAGATAGGGCGGCGCAGGTCAAAATGGCGAATAATGGCTTCGGGGCGCAAGTCGAAGTGGTTGTTGATGAGTTTGAGAATAGTCTCATCAGGAACTTTGCCTGTGCCGAAGGTCTCAATGGACAACGACAGAGGATGAGCGACGCCGATGGTGTAGGAGACTTGAACCTCAAGGCGGTCGGCAAGCCCAGCAGCAACCACATTTTTGGCGATATACCGCGCCATATAACTGGCCGAGCGGTCAACCTTGGTTGGGTCTTTGCCTGAGAAGCAACCACCGCCATGGCGGCAGGCGCCACCGTAGGTATCAACTAGGATTTTCCGACCGGTGAAACCGGTGTCAGATACCGGCCCGCCGATAACAAAGCGCCCAGCACTATTGACATAATACTTGGTTCTGCCATCTATCAAGTTAGACGGAACAACAGCTTTAATTACTTGCTCTATTATGTCACGTTCAATAGTATCATGGTCGACATCTGGGTCGTGATGGGCACCAATGACCACACAATCTACCCTCTTTAGTATGCCACGGTTGTATTCTACAGCTACCTGAGATTTGCCATCGGGGCGAAGGTAAGGCAAAACTTTGTCTTTCCTTGCCTGGGCCAAGCGACGGCACAGCTTATGAGCTAGAGAGATAGGCAGCGGCATAAGCTCCGGCGTCTCGGTGCAGGCAAAACCGAACATCATTCCCTGGTCACCAGCGCCAGTTTTGTCCAAAAGCTCGTCAGTCGTCGTTCCCCCTCTTGTTTCCATAGATTTGCTGACTCCTGCATCGATATCGGCTGATTGTTGCTTTACGGATACTAGAGTGCCGCAGCTCTGGTAATCAAAGCCGTATTCTGGTTGCGTATAGCCAGCATCCTTAACCACTCTACGAACAATGTCTGGGATTTCTATATAGCAGTCGGTGGTGATCTCGCCCAATACGATTACCAGGCCTATGGTGACAGCAACCTCGCAGGCGACTCTGGCATACGGGTCTTCTTCTAAAATAGCATCGAGAACACCATCTGAAATCTGGTCGCAGAGTTTATCGGGATGCCCCTCAGTGACCGACTCTGAAGCGAAAAAATAGGAAGCTGTCTGACTGAAACTATTTGACATCTTTTTCTCCTTTGGCTACGTTCCCGATTCCCAGCTTTCCAGATATTCCTTTTGCTCCTGCGTTAGGGAATCGATGGTTATATTCATGGCTTTAAGCTTCAGCCGTCCGATCTCATTATCGATTTCCTCGGGCACAGGGTATACCTTTGGCTGAAGCCTTCCCTTCGTCTTAACCAGGTGTTCCAGACATAGCGCCTGATTGGCAAAGCTCATATCCATAACGCTGGCTGGATGCCCCTCAGCCGCTGCCAGATTTATAAGCCTGCCCTCAGCCAGGAGATGAAGTCGTCGTCCATCAGCTAAAGTATACTCGTCAACGAAGGGACGCACTTGCCTTTTCGCCTTTGCCAGACTCTCCAAAGCTGGGATATTTATCTCAACATTGAAATGACCGCTGTTAGCTAGAATAGCCCCATCCTCCATCTGAGAGAAGTGGGCTTTGTCAATAACGTTGATATCCCCAGTAGAAGTTATGAAAATGTCTCCTATCTTAGCTGCCTCAATTAAGGGCATGACTTGATAACCATCCATAGCTGCTTCCAGAGCCGAAATAGGCTCAACCTCGGTTACAATTACCTGGGCACCTAAACCTTGAGCCCGCCGGGCTATACCTTTGCCACACCAGCCATAGCCACAGACTACCACCTTTCTCCCTGCCCACAAAACATTGGTGGCTCTGGTAACGCCGTCTATAGTGCTCTGCCCAGTGCCGTAGCGATTGTCGAAGAAGTGTTTTGTTTTGGCATCGTTCACGGCAATAATAGGATACTTCAGCTTTTGCTCTCTTGCCATATTTCTTAGCCTGATGACGCCAGTGGTAGTTTCCTCAGTGCCACCAATTATGTCACCGATAAGCTGGCTTTTTTCCTGATGGACGGTGCTAACTAGGTCAGCACCGTCATCTGCAGTAAGATGTGGTTTATGCTCCAAGGCAGCAGTTATATGCTGATAGTAGGTTTGGTTATCCTCACCTTTAATAGCGAAAGTAGGCAGACCATATTCAACAAGCGCAGCCGCCACATCATCCTGAGTGCTCAATGGGTTTGAAGCACACAGAGCTAGCTTAACACCGCCTTCCTTCAAAACTAAAGCCAGGTTGGCTGTCTCTGTAGTGATATGGAGGCAGGCGGAGATGCGAACCCCTTGGAAAGGCTTCTCCTGAGTGAACCTTTGTTTAATCAGCTTGAGTACCGGCATCTCCCGGCTCGCCCAGCCGATGCGCAGCTTACCCTGGGCGGCTAATGAGGGGTCTTTGATGTGATACTCCATTATTACCGAATCCTTTCCGATACTATTTTGACAATGTTACTCATTGGCTGGAAAGTGTCAAGTATTATATGGTTTTGCGGTGGAAATTCGGTCACTTTGTCGAAATCTTGCTTCTGTGATTCAAAGATTTCCCAGCGACCGTCGGAGACAGAACCTCCCTGTTTGAGTCTTTGCACCAGACGATTCTTGATGGTCTCCTCGTCTGAAATGCATTCGATAACTGCGAAATCGGCTTTTATCTCCTCAGCTAGGCTTCTGGCTCGCAGTCTATCCTGTCTTTTCTTAAAGGAGGCATCCAGTACTACCGATTGCCCTTTAGATAGAAGCTGGCTGGCTTGGGCAAACATCTCATCATAGGTCTTCCTGGAAAAGTCTTCGGAATAAATACCGCCTCCAAACTGCTCAAAGCGGTGCTCAGTCGGTAAGATGCCAGCTAATCTCTTTCTGGTGACATCCGAGGAGACCACGGTGAGCCCTAGACTTCGACTTAGCGCCTGAGCTACAATGGTCTTGCCCGTGCCCACTAGACCAGTGGTGATGAGAAGCAACGGTTTTTCTTTGGTGTAACGGTAAGCTAAATTGAAGTAACCTTGGGCGGCAGCTAATGCCGCTTCTTTTTCTGAGATATAGGGGTCATCAAGCTTAAAGCTCTCCACCTTGCCCCGGACATAAGCTCGGTAGCCTTTATAGAAATTCAGGAGTTGGAGTAGCTCTTTATCTTGGCTCAGGTGGACATAGGCATCGATGAAAGCCTGGGAAAGGTCAGCTCGCTGGTAGCGGTCAAGGTCCATAGCTAGAAAGGCAACCTCGGAGGCTACATCACAATATCTAAACCTGTCATTGAACTCAATGCAGTCGTAGATATGAATCCCATCGCTAAAGCAAATATGGGCGGCATGAAGGTCACCATGGCAGTCTTTTATCCTGCCATCCTTCACTCGCTTATGGAACATGGATGTGTTTGTTTTTATGAAGTTATCAGTATAAGCCCTGATATGGTGATATTTCTGTGAGGGAATGGAGACATCTACATATTTCTCGGTCTGAGCAAAGTTCTCCTCAGTGTTTATCATGATGGTGTCCAATCCCCCGTAGGCGCTGATCTCGGAGCTTGTCTTGACCTTATCATGGAATGTTGCCAGCTTCTCAGCCACCTTCACCACCATTTCCTCGGTTACTCGATTCAGCGGAAGAAGGTTATCCATCATCCGCTCTCTGGGTAGCTGCCTCATTTTCACTGCATATTCAACCGGTTTGCCCTTTCCTTCAATACGAATTTGTCCTCCACTCCTGACTATAGGCACTACTTTCAGGTAGATTTCGGGGCAAAGGCGTCTATTCAGCTCCAGTTCCTGATGGCAGAAAAAGTGGCGCTTCTCCAGGGTGGTATAGTCCAAATATCCTAAGTCAACGGGTTTTTTAACTTTGTATACATGATTGCCAGTAAGAAAGACAAACGACATCTGTGTCTGCACTAGCTCTATCTTCTGGGGATGGTGAGGATAGGCTTCAGGTTTGAGCAATGCCTTAACTAAAGCTGGTGGCTGTGACACGATTTCTATTTAATTGTTTGATGTCAACCTTCTAAGCTGAAGAGCGGTCTGGCTCCTCTCTGGCAGAGCACTTATCCTCTGGGATAGTTTAAGCTCCGCTTAAATTTAAATCTTTCCTTGTTGAGTTACAAGGGCTTAAACGCTAAAAAGGTTCTCATTTCCTCCCCTTCACCTCGATGCAGGTACGCTGCAGTTAAAGGAGCCCCGATTTTTATAGTTTCAGGCTTAGTTGTATCGACCCCCTCGATGCGAGCCACAATCCTTACCCCTTCTTCCAGTTCCACAACCCCGGAGCAATAGGGATGTGCCCTGTCGTACCCCTCCTTCATCATGAAGGGAGGGCCAACAGCTATGCAGGTAAAAGCTGCAAGCTTGCCTTTCCCCTTCATCTCAACCCACTCCATATCTGAGCCGTGACATTTTATACAAATAGAGCGAGGAGGAGCAAAGAGGGCACCACATTTCTTACACTTTGAACCCATAAGTTTTTCTTCGTTGAGAAATTGCTCATAGAAAATATCACTAAAGGGTCTTCCTTCCATTGCTTTACCTCCTTTCAAGAATAGTAAACGTGCAAGTGCCTCCCGTTCCTCCCAGGTTATGGGCTGCCCCAACTCGCAAGTCCTTAATCGGAACTTGTCTTTCTCCTGCTTCAACCCTCAACTGTTTCCAAACTTCATATAATTGAGATGCACCCGTTGCACCCACAGGATGTCCCTTACACTTAAGTCCCCCTGAAGTATTGATTGGCTTCGGGCCATCTAGTCTCGTTAAACCCTCTTCTACAGCCTTATATCCCTCACCTGGCTTGAAGAAACCGAGGTCCTCCAGATGAACAATTTCAGCCATGGAGAAACAATCATGTACCTCAGAAAATTGAATGTCTTCAGGCTTTAGCCCTGACATTCCATAAGCTTCCTGTGCTGCATATCTCGTGGCTTCAAAGTAGGTGATATCCTCTGCAGCATGTAAACCTCTGCCACTCCCTTGCCCTATGCCAGCGACATATAAGGGATTATCGGTGAAGTTTTTAGCTATTTCCTCTGCTACCAGCAGTATACAAGCTGCTCCATCACTTATAGGGCAGCAATCATAAAGGTGCATTGGCCAAGCAATTACAGGGTTAGCCCGAAGGTCACGGAGGAAGTCCTTTTCATCTGCCCATGTTGGCACAGGTTCCCCCTTCTTCTTGGCACGTTCGATCCTAGAATTCATTAGGTCACGGATGGAGAGGTTAAACTGCGCCTTTGAGTTTAAGCGGGCATTATTATGACTTTTTATCGTGACGTTCATAAGATGCTCTCGTGTGGCTCCATATCTCTCAAAATAGGCAGTAGCTAGAGCGCCAAAGACACCTGGGAAGGTAAATCCAACTTTCCCTTCGTAAGGAACGGTTGCCAGTGCCAAGCCTTCTGTAACTTCCTCAGTGGTACGTTTTGACATCTCCTCCACCCCACCAACCAAAACCACATCATAGAATCCAGACGCTATGGCAAAAACGCCTTCCCTGAAAGCAAGCGCACTTGACGCACATGCGCCCTCTGTCCTTGTTGCTGGCTTCGGTGCAAGCCCGATCAAGTCAGAGATAATAGGACCCCAGTGTCCTTGGTGCATAAAGAAATCGTTTGTGAAATTGCCTAAATAAAGAGCATCGATGTCATTGGGGTCTGCCCCCTTATCCACTGAAGAAAGCATTTCAGTAAAAGCCTCAGCGAACAAATCCTTTGAGTCTTTGTCTTTAAACATGCCAAATTTTGACATCCCGGCACCAACTACAGCTACCCCTCTTCCGAGTTTTCTTCGCTTTTGCATTTCATACCTCCTAAAATAAGATTTTTGATTTTTCAAAAGGTGGTGCTCTTAACATGGTCTCTATTTAATTGCCTGGTGTTGAGCTTCAAGCTTCAAGGCTGAAGAGCGGTCTGGCGCCATCCCCAGCAGAGTACTTATCCCCAGGAAATACTGCAGGCTCC
>DUEX01000089.1 GCA_011170325.1 Dehalococcoidia bacterium
ACCATCAACTTCAAAAACGTTGTCCATTAGTTCTAAGGCTCTTCTGTTACCCTCGGGCTTGACTCCACGGCGATAGGCTATCTCTACCCGTGGCTTTCCATTTTCGATTTGCTCCACCAGCATAGCTACAGAGAGCAGAATATCCAATGGTTCAAAGCCGGAGACAACACAGGCAATGCCATAATCACGAGGGATGAATCCGTAAGGACGAGAGCCAATTATGACACTGACATGCCCAGGGCAAACGATGCCATCCAATTTAATCTCACTAAGGTCAAGAAGAGCTTTCATCACTGGGGGACACAGCTTCAGTAGGCAAAGCACATAGAAGTTTCCAATCTTTTCCTCTTTAGCTTGAAGAATGGAAGCGGCAATGGTTGGGGCGGTAGTCTCAAAGCCGATGCCGATAAAGATGACCGACCTTTTGGGATTGTCTCTAGCGATTTGGAGAGCATCTTGGATGGAATAAACTATGCGGATGTCAGCCTCTTCTGCCCTGGCCTGCTGTAGGCTGGAATAGCTGCCGGGGACCTTCATCATATCGCCGAAAGTAGTGATAATAACATTTGGCATGTGGGCTAGAGCAATAGCTTTGTCTATATCAGCATTAGCCGTAACGCATACCGGGCAGCCTGGACCAGAAAGCATCTCCACAGTGGGAGGAAGAAGCTGGCGGATACCACTTCTCATGATGGCCACAGTATGCCCGCCACAGAATTCCATTAACCTAGCTGGTTTGCTAGATAGCTGCTCTATTCTGTTTACTAGCTTTTTGCCCAGTTCAGCATCACGGTATTCGTCAATGAACTTCATCCAAAGTTACCATCTCTGTCAATAATTTCAAGGTTTCTTGAGCTTCTGCCTCATCGATAACATTTATGGCGTAGCCGGTATGGAGCAGGACATAATCACCGACTTTGACTTCAGGGGTAAGCATGATGCTGACCCGGCGCTTTACACCACCGATCTCTACTTCAGCTTCATTGCCCTGTATTGAGACAACTTGTACAGGAACGGCTAGACACATAGTTTTCCCTCAACTAAAGTTGGCGATGACGGCTTGGCCTAGGGAAATGCCACCATCATTGCACGGCACCTGCTTATGAGTCAGCACTGAGAAGCCAGCAGACTCAAGCATAGAGACTAGTTCTCTTAGGAGTAGCCGATTCTGAAACACGCCACCACTCAAGGCTACCTGATTAATTTTGGTCTTTTTAGCTATCGATTGACACATTTCACATACCATTTGAGCTATAGTATTGTGGAATTTAGCTGATATTGTAGCTTTAGCGGTACCTTGATACAAATCTTTGATTATTGCTGAAAGCAGTCCCTCAACCTGGACAATACTTACTCCATCATGCTCGATTACAGAATAGGGATAGCTTTCATTGCCGATACTATCATAAGCTATCATTTCTAGCTCGACGGCTGCCTGACCTTCGTAATCTATCTCGCCTCTAATACCTAGCAAGGCTGATACGGCATCAAAGAGACGCCCCATACTTGAAGTCAACGGCGAGTTAAGGTTAGCTTGAATCTGTCGCTTGATAAGCTTGATTTCAAGGGCATCAATTTCCTTTAGAAAAGCTAGCTCGCAGGTAAGGGAATCTCCTCCTAGCAGCTTGAGGAGATAGCCTACGGCGGTTCGGTATGGCCCTTTTATGGCTGCATCTCCTCCAGGCAGAGGCAAATACTCGAGATGCCCCTTTCTTATGAAGCCTTTGTAGTCAGCAACCAAAAACTCCCCTCCCCAGATATACCTATCGCTACCATAACCTGTGCCATCCAAAGCCACGCCGATAACTGGAGACTCAACTTTATTATCAGCCATGCAGCTAACAATATGGGCATGGTGGTGTTGAACCGGGACAAGCTTAACATCACTAAATTGGCTGGCTAGTTCTAGGGCATATTTGGTGGCAAGGTATTCTGGGTGAAGGTCATGAGCAATGATTTCAGGCTTGATACGAAATAGCTTCTTATATAGGACAATAGTATTCTCGAAGTGCTCCATGGTTTCCAGATTTTCCATATCACCGATATGCTGGCTTACGAAGGCATAGTTGTCCTTGGTCAAGCAAAAAGTATTTTTCTCCTCAGCACCACAGCCGAGTACTTGCTTAGCTTTGAAGGTTAAGTGAATGGGATAGGGGGCATAGCCGCGTGCCTGCCGTGTAAGCTGGATATCGTCTCTTTCGATGACGGTTACGCTGTCGTCATACCTGGCATATATATCGCGGTTATGAACCAGAAAATAATCGGCGATCCCCGAGAGTCTTCTTAGAGCTTCGTCATTATCCTTAGCAATTGGCTCTTCGCTGATATTGCCGCTGGTCATTACCAAGGGTATTCCCGTCTCTCTAAGCAGGATATGATGCAACGGGGTGTAAGGGAGCATCACCCCAAGATATTTTAGATTTGGGGCTACTGCCTGGCACACTGTAGACCCTGGCTTCCACCACATTAACACAATAGGGCTCTGCGGCGAGGTAAGCAGCTTTTCTTCCCTCTCAGATATGTGGCAATGCCTTCTGGCTTCATCTATGTCGATGACCATTATGGCAAGGGGTTTGAAAGGACGTCTCTTTCTTTGGCGTAAAAGTTTGACAGCCTTCTCATTAGTGGCATCACAAGCTAAAAGGAAACCACCTAGACCTTTAATAGCCATGATTTTCCCGTCTTTTAGAAGCTGGCTGGCAGCAGTCGCGGCATTAGAGCCAGCCACACAGTTTCCCCTGGCATCGATAAGTTCCAGTTGGGGTCCACATTTGGGGCAAGCGTTGGGTTGAGCATGGAAACGACGGTCTAGGGGATTATCATACTCTGCCTGGCATTCAGGACACATCTTGAAGTAGCGCATAGTGGTCTTTGGACGGTCATAAGGAATATCTTCAATTATGGTGAAACGAGGTCCACAATTAGTGCAATTGGTGAAGGGGTAGTGGTAACGTCTGTCTTTAGGGTTGAAGATTTCCCTGAGGCAAGCTTGGCAGGTGGCAATATCAGGAGAAATCAGTTGATATTTACCCTCCTCAGCAAGGCTATGACGGATTTCAAATTCTTTGTAACCTGCTGAAGGATGATAGGTAGTAGAGACACTTTCTATTTGAGCTAGAGGTGGTGCTTGTCCTTGTAGTTCAACCAAAAATCGCTCGAGGGTCTCTCTATCGCCTTCAACTTCAATCTTAACATCTTCAGAGGTATTGCACACCCAGCCTTTTAGGTTGTACTTGGTAGCTAGTTGGTAAACAAAAGGTCTGAAGCCAACCCCTTGGACTACGCCTCGAGCACTAATTCTGGCTAACTCTAAAGTCCCGGCCTTAGTCATAAACTTAAACGAATTTTACTTCAAGCAGGTGTGTTGAGCAAGAGATACACGGGTCATAAGCCCGAACTAGCATCTCTAATATGTGTCCAACTTCTTCTTGGGGTCTATCCAGAATCTGGGGAACTAATGCCTCAAAGTCCTTCTGAATACTGTTATGATTTTGATTGGTGGGGATGACACAGTTAGCCTCAGTCAGAATACCCTTCTCGTCGAAAGTATAGTCATGGAACAGGATACCTCTGGGAGCTTCAACGGCTCCTATGCCTCTTCCGGATTTTACTTTTTCTACTGGCTTTTCGGGCTTTATGTCACGAGCTACAAGCTGATTAATAAGCGTTAAAGCATCTTCAACACAATGGATGGATTCCACCAATTGGGCTACGTTGTTCATGAATGGGTTATAGCAAGGTGCTTTCAGCCCCAGCTCTTCAGCCGCTTTCTTGGCGCTGGCCAGAAGTTGCGTATGATTATTGTTGAAGCGAGCTAAAGCCCCTACCATGTAGGAATCACGGTTGTGCTTACTGAATTTGGCTGTGGACT
Organism: Dehalococcoidia bacterium; assembly: GCA_011170325.1. Classification (GTDB taxonomy): domain Bacteria; phylum Chloroflexota; class Dehalococcoidia; order GIF9; family UBA5629; genus W265. The sequence continues at coordinate 3,872 of DUEX01000089.1, forward strand.
GAGGTACACAAAACTCGTTGGTCATTTCAAGATAATTCGTTACTGGAGCGGTGCCAGTATCGGTAGAGGCGATATCACCACCGATAAAGGCGTACTCATCAGGGCGTTTAAGGGCAATGTATTCAGTTTCCCTGGTGAAGTCAGGCATTTTAAGGGTCTTGAATAGCTTTACTGTATTATCTAGGTCAGTCAGAGCCTTGGTCAATCTCTGCTTCATAACCTTTAACTGGCTAGACTCAGGGAATTTGGTAAATCCACCGGCAACAGGGGTAAGAGGGTGAGTTTTTCTACCGGCTACCAAGTCGGCTAAGTCGTTGGCTAATTTTTTCAACCTCAAAGCTCTCAGGACTAGCTCTGTGTGAGTCTCGACCAGTGGAAAAACACTGCCTACATTTAGTAAATCCGGAGCTACCAGAAAGTAGTAGTGAAGCACGTGACTTTGCAATGTCTCAGCGTGGTAGAGGAGCTTCCGCAGCAAGATTGTTTGCTCGCTGGGCTGAATGCCGAAAGCAGCCTCGGTGGCCTCAATTGAGGCGGTAGAATGCGCTAGAGAGCATATCCCACAAATCCTAGGGGCAACATGATTTACATCATGGTAATGTAGCCCCCTCATCATTGCCTCAAAGAAGCGGGGGGATTCAACAACCTCCCACTTTACCTCCTCAATCTTACCGTCTTTGGTGTTAACGATAATATTACCGTGCCCCTCTACTCGGGTGACGTGATGAACTTTTATATTCAGATCAGTCATTTAGCCACTTCCAGCCAGCCATCGTAGATTCGAAACTTTTTCAGTATGTCTTCGACAGTTAGTCCATGTTCTTTTAGGATTTCCTTTTCCGAGTCGGTGTTGGGCTCATCAACCAAGCCACGACAGCCCCAACAGTGACGACCTTGAGTGATGCAGATGGCTCCGCAGCCGGCTCTGGTTACCGGGCCCAAACAGGTTTGTCCTTTATCGAATACGCAAACATTCTCCGCCAGCTTGCATTCGACGCAGACCGGATAATTTGGTATCTCTGGCTTTTTGCCCAAAAGTAGCGCTTTGGTCACCTTGATGAATTCATATCGATTGACAGGGCACTGCGCGATGGAATAATCAACGGGAACTACGGCGCTGACTGGGCGTGCTGGGATAGTATTGTAGTATTCGGCGTCTTTTCCATAGACTATCTTTAGTACCTCATCCATTGAATAGAAATTCTTTAGGCAGTTCACGCCGCCTAAAGAGGAGCAGGAACCGATGGCAACTAAAACCTTTGCCTGGTCTCTTATTGCCTTTATCCTGGCAACATCTGATTCTGTGCTGATGGCCCCGTCAATAAAAGCTATCTCGTAGTTGTCTTCCCTTTCTGTCATGGCTTCTCTGAAGTTGACGATATCTACTTGGTTTAGCAGGTCCAATATTTCGGTTTCGAAGTTGAGTACTTCTAACTGGCAACCCTCACAACCAGTGAAGTCGAAGAAAGCTATTTTTGGTTTCATCTATACAGCCTCCTTTAGTTGCTTTAACTCAGCATAAGTGAAAACAGGCCCTTCTTGGCAGACATAAACATTATTAATCTGACAATGTCCACATTTCCCGACACCGCACTTCATCCTCCTCTCTAAAGAGAGGATTATCTGGTCTTCAGGGATGCCTTTCTTCACGCACTCGGCGATGACAAAGCGATACATAATTGGTGGACCGACCGCAACTGCATAAGTATTGCTTGGCTCTATGTCAATTTTTAGGAAGAGCGTGGTTATCACTCCTACACTTCCTGTCCAGGAGTCATCGCCGACATCTACTGTTTCCAGAAATTCCGTATCCTTACAGTCCTGCCATTTACAAAGTTCATCGCAGAAAAGCCTCTCTGCTGGTGCTCGGCACCCGAAGAGAACCGTGAGCCGTCCAAAATCAGCCCTGTTGTCCCTAATATAATTTATCAATGAACGCAAAGGGAAGAGACCAAGACCACCAGCAACCACTAAGACATCTTTACCTCTGAATTCATCTAGAGGAAAACCGTTACCAAAGGGGCCTCTGATACCTACGGTGGCTCCTTTGTCTAATCTGTGTAAGGCGTTGGTTACATTGCCTGTGGCCCGAATTGCTAACTCAAACGAACCTTTCTTTGTTGGCGAGGATGAGATTGAGATAGGGGCCTCGCCTATACCGAAGAGGGAAACTTCGACAAACTGTCCTGGCTTATGGCCTAATTCCTCTCCATCTTTTAGCTTAAGCTCAAAAACCTTTTCCCTTTGTGCCAAAGATTCAACTCTGACTAGCTCAGCAAGGCGAGGAAGATGGAGGGATGCCTTTGGGGTTAGTTGCATCACCATTTTAACTAGCCTTTAGCAAATTAAATGTTTCAGCTGGGCTGGCAATTTGAGCTAGGCAGGCTAAAGCACACCTGCCACAGCCAACGCAGCCCAGCTTCCCGTACCTTTCTTGAAGATATTTTCCTTTTCGATACATGCGGTGTCTGAACCGCTTCTCCTTGTCATCCCTGAAATTCTCACCGGTGGCTACCTTGGCGAAATCTACTAGCATACAGCCATCCCATTGTCGATAACGCTCACCTTTATCTAAAGTGAAAGCCACATCGTCCTGAACATCAAAGCAAACACAAGTAGGGCAGACCATGACGCAGGAACCACAGCTCAAGCAAGGTTCGCTTTTCTCCTTAAATACTGGACTGCCCCAAGATACTTCCAATAATCCTGGTATTTCTTCCGGTGACATATTGAGAGAGACTTTATATTCTCCTAGGGCTTTCTTTCTCTGGCCATCTCGTCCAGCTAGCTCTGACTGTGTTGCTTCCCTTGTCTTAGCGTATTTCTTAAGTAACTTGTCTCCCTTGGCAGTCCCGATAGCCACTACATAGCTATCGCCAATATCGGTTAGCATCAAGTCAAACCCCGACTCGGTGGTAGCTGTGTCTAGGCTTGCGCAAAATGCTTTGGGATTGGGACTCAAGCAATCAGTGCCGATGATAGTCGCTTTATCCCTTTTCAGCAGATAGTTAGGGTCAGGGTTGATGGTAGTAAAAACAGCGTCACAGAGTTCAATGGCTTTGATATCATAGGGGTGGACACCTATAAGGATTGTGGATTTGGCTTCAGCTACTGGCTCAAGGCTTGGCTTGTCGCCCAGTTTAAATTTGAAAACTGTTTCTCGCTGTGGGAGGAAGTATTTCTTGGGGGGAAGCAAAGTCACATCATAATTGAGGCACAGTTCACCGGCATTGGCCAGTTTGCCAAAAATGTACTTACTATCGCTGGCCTTTACCCCTACTATCTCCTCGGCTGCTTTTTTTTCGATAAGAGTGTCGACGAAGTTGATCAAGTTTTGTTTAGAGATGACCTTATCCTGCGTCTATCATCACCCCTTCCAGCTTTGTATTTAAACTAGGCACACTTTCAAGTCATCGTGGGGAACGATAACCTGGGAACCAAGGGCTACAATGCCGTTCCTGAACAACCGTATCTGGAGCCAGCTACTCAACTCCAGTCCAGACAGAGCTTATCATGACAAGTACTGGCTTAGCCTTTTAACCTCTTTACCCTTAGCATCGTAGATGACTACTTCCAACGGTAGCTGCCCGGGCAGAGAATGTGTAGCGCAAGCGATACATGGGTCATAGGCTCGGTAGGCCATTTCAATCATGTTAAGCATGCCCTCAGTAGCCTCCTTGCCTTTTTGGATTAGAGCCTGAGCGACCTTCTTTATAGACATACACATGGCAGCATTGTTGTTGCCGGTAGCCACAATCAAATTCACCTTTTTGGTCATACCATGCTCATCGGTTTGATAATGATGGATGAGGGTGCCCCGTGGGGCTTCAATAATGCCAACGCCTTCATCTGGAGTCGCCGTTGGGATAGTTCGGACATTGGGGTCAGTAATTTCTGGGTCCTGGCACAGCTCAACCATTCTTTCAGCAGCATACTGAGTCTCAATCAATCTCGCCCAATGCATAGCCAGGGTATGATGCACCGGTCTGCCGCCCAAGGTCTGGTACATTCTTTCGTACTCAGCCTGAGCCAATGGCGTCGCCATACCATCGGCAGCGTTAAGCCGAGCCAGAGGTGCTACCCGGTAGACACCGCTGTCCTTACCTTCAACTAGCCCCTTCCAACCAATGCTCTTTAGGAAAGGAAACTTGAGATAGGTCCACGGCTCAACATGCTCAGCGACATAGTCAAGGTAATTGGCCGGCTTAAACTTTGCAAATTCTTTTCCATCAGAGTCGACTACACGGACATCACCTTCATAAAAATTCACTTTGTTGCTGGCATCAACCAACCCCATGTAATAGCTCTTCATGGTATACATATCGCTTACAACAAGGTCAACGTACTCTTTATTCTTGAGAACTACATCATCGAAAATCTTCAATGATAGTTTGCCGAATTCCACCATAGATTTGGATTTTTCCTCAAAATCACGACGCTCATCTTCAGTAACCGCCTTGCTGACGCCGCCGGGCAAACCACATACAGAGTGAGTCGCCTTGCCACCGATAACTGCCTGAATATCCTGGGCATAAGCCCGGTGCTTTATAACCTCTGTCCCTGTTTCCAGTCCAACCTTGGCAATAAGACCTAACAAATTCCTTTCTGCAGGGTCAGCAGTAGGTCCCAGAACAAAATCAGGTGCTGCTAAGGCGTAAAAGTGAGCGATGTGGGAATGGCACATATGCGCCGAGTAATATAGCTCTCTTACCTTTTTGGCTGCTGATGGTGGGTCAACATGAAAGACGGCATCAACAGCTTTGGCTGACGCCATGTGATGGGCTGAAGGGCAAACGCCGCAGATTCTGGGAGTGATGCGGGGAAGTTCCTCTACCGGTCTACCCTCGCAAAACTTCTCGAAGCCACGAAACTCAGGTACTCGAAGATAGGCATTAGCCACATTGCCGTCGTCATCAAGAAAAATGTCTATTCTGCCATGCCCTTCGAGTCGAGTAAAAGGGTCAATAACGATTCTTTTCATAGTATCGCCTCCTGGATTACATTCGTTTTCTATTTATCATTGCCGTGGGTAGAGCAAAGCGGTAGAAAGTGCCCGCTGGGTCCTTGATCTGGTCCATAAGTTCCTCTACACGTTCAGCAGGTAAATCCTTCTCATTCTCTAGCCCTAAGATTGAAGCTACAGCAGAGACCATTTTAGCCCCTTGGTCAGTGACTCCAGGCGTTGGTCCGAAGCAGCCGCGACACGGCATGTTAGCCTTAATGCATTGAGCGTCGCAGCCTCCCCTAGTTGCTGGTCCCATGCATATTATCCCCTGTTCAAGAAGGCATTTTTCAGGGTCGGGAATGATCTCATGCGGACGATAAATCTTGTCGATTTTTTTCTCCCCCTTTGTTCGAGGGCACTCTTCGCACAGTGCCTTGTCTGAACCAAACACTGTGCCTACTGGTGGCAATTGACCAGCAGCTAAGGCATCCACAACTTGAGAGATAATTGGTACGGTGGGGGGGCAACCTGGAATATAGTATTCGACATCAACCACCTGGTTTAAGGCTTTCACTGTGTCCCACCATTCGGGTAATTCCAACTCGCCTTCAGCGACATTGGTTATAGTCTGAGGAAATACCTTGTCGGGATTATCACAGCTCTGAGCTTCAACGTAAGCTCGCTCGAAGGCCTGAGCCCTGTTAGAGAAATTAGATAACCCGGGTATTCCCCCAAGATGAGCGCATGAACCAAAGGCAACCATTGTTTTTGTCTTGGCCCGGAGCAACTCAGCCATTTCCTCCTGCTCCGAAGTCCTGACTGCTCCATTGAATAAGCAGACATCAATAGACTTATCTTCCATCGCCTCGACATGATGTCGTTTGAAGTCAAGGGCTATCGGCCAGAATACGATGTCAGCAATTTCAGCTACTTGGAGGATTTTCTCCTTGATATCCAAAATAGCCACATCACAACCACCACAACTAGCCGACCAGTAAATAGCCAGTTTCAATTTAGCCATGCTTTACCTCCTGA
>DUEX01000009.1 GCA_011170325.1 Dehalococcoidia bacterium
ATTTGTGTGCTTCTTGTTTCCAGAACCTCTATCCTCATTCCATTGATGCAATACAGCACCAAACCCATTATGTATTGCTTCGCTCAGGTTATTCTTCCTCAAAACAGTTCCTCTGCCTCGGATGGGATGGCCTACATAATGGCGAAACATATATATTTCCCAAATAGTGCTTTTTAAAACCTCCTTGAGGAATCCTCTCTTCACGACTTACTTTTTAGTTCCCTTCTTATCACTCCTACAAACCGCAATTATTTTAGCCATACCGTCATTCCGTCGTTTCTTCTATAAGATAACCGTCCCTTTAGCTTTTATGTACCTTATACGACCCATAGAGCTCTCGAAAAAGCCAAATGAAAACTAGCGCTCACCGGTATCGGGCAGAAACTACCACCATAAGCTTACCACCCCGTGGGTTGGCCTTTCGGCTACCTCCAGTGCTGCCCACCTCAGATTCGGGGAGCTGATTATTCGGATGCCCCCAGCTCCTTGCCCAGCAGGACCAGACCCAGCCCGCTGGTGAGGCGAAGCCGGGTGTGCACAAGACGGCGGGCGATAAGTTGGGCTAGGCGTTTCATCAATTCAAAGCCCAGCCCAGCGTCATCAGCCATAACCTTGTGAAGCATATCACCCTTGATGGTTAGCACTCTGCAGTTGGTCATGCACCGCGCAGACAACGTATATACGTGAGGCTCAATAAGCGCCGACCAACCGAAGCTTTCACCTTCAGTGACGACCTCCACCGCAGTAGGTATAGCCGGGCGGTTAGGCACAGGACGCACCTCCATTTCCAGCGCCAGCCTGCCGTCCGTCAGAACGTAGAACTCCGTGGCTTCATCCCCCTCCTTGAAGACCATCATACCTGGCTGATAGCTCCCCCCACGGCATAGAACGGATACCTTTTTTAGATGGTCTGCCTCCAAGCCCCCGAAGAGCTCAGAGCTTTTTAGGGTATCGATTATCGTCATCTTCTCTTACCTCCTTCATAACTCTTCATAATTCATAATTGCTCGCCGTTGCAAAGACCTTTGCCATCGGGGCACCCTAGGCAAACACCTATCACCTACGGCCACTACACCTTAAAGGCCGCCATCACTATCATAGATGGAGTATGCCGGGCGCAAGCTAATGATTACACCACTGTCTTGCTTGCTACCCCTTACCTTATTTCTTACCTGCTTTCCAAGCTTTGTAGGTTTTATGGTCAATAGGGTAACTTTTCGGGACCCTTGGCTCAAAGAACATGAACTTGGGTGTCGGATAAGGCAAGATGAAGTCAGTTGCCTTCATTCCCTCAACAATATCAGGCAGTTCTTCAACAGGGGTTGCCAGGAATATATCATTTTCCTCTGTATGCCCGATAACCTTCTCTCCGCTACAGGGCAATACGGCTCTTGGCCTCTCATCCTTTGTAATTGCGTATGCCGCCACTATGCAACCTCCAAAGCCGCCACCTGCAGCAGGTACAGGGGCTCCTCTGTACCATGCAATCCCTTTACAAATTTTCCCAATCTGTGACGGGTTACCATATATCACCACCCCTTGCGGCATAAACAAAGGCTCCGTGGCTGGAGTTAACATAACGCCTACTGTACTTCCTGGTTCTTGGAAATATGCCTCTAAGGTCTCTTGGAGCTGTTTGCCGATGTCTGGATTCTTGGCATGATGAGAACCCATCTGTCCTTTCGCAAGATAGTCTGGTAGTTCGCATTCTCCTAGTCCGGCAGCTGCCATGGTACAAAACTGATCATCCAAAGTCATCGCTATCGTCCATCCTATGGTCCTAACAATGTTCTCTGCCAAACATACGGGCCACGCTTGGCCACGTTCACCTGGTCTTCTCGCCCCTTCCGGAATTTCAGCTTCGCTCTTTATAAGCGACATGCCAATAGGTGTATACGTGAGGTGTGCCCTTTCCCTAATCTCCTTCGCGAGCTCCGCTACCTTTTCCTTAGTAAGCTTGTCTGCCATGGTTTTTTAACCTCCTCTTTGTTTCTATTTTTATTTTTTAGCGAATAGTCCAAAATCCTTTTCTCGACCTTGTTTACTGTAGCCATAGGGTCAAGATTGCCTTGTAATTTACTTTGTAGCCTCGTCACTTCTAGCTATAATCAAACATGCCAATGGCTAGCAAAGCTTCTCGCTCCTAGGCCATTTGAAAGAGTGGATGACATTGACCTGTCCGGCAATAACTTGTCACGCCTTCCAGTTGCCTCACTTCACCTCCTGGCCTTATTGCTTGGCCAAGTGTTCATCGTCATCAACGTCGGCAACTTTTTCTTGCCAGATCTTCGCATTCCTCCTAGACCTTTGCACTTGCATCCTTCTTAGCTTGCCGTTCGACCAAGTCCTGCAAGCTTATAGAGTCCAAAACACCGTTCACTGCCTTTTTCACCTCCACCCAGACATCGTGAGTTGCACAAAAAGGCGCCCGCGAATATCCCTCAGGGTCATCGACACATTCCACTGGAGCCACAGACCCCTCCATAGCTCGGATGATTTCGCCAAGCCTTATTTGGGAAGGTGGTCTAGCCAAAGTAAAGCCCCCGCGTGTTCCACGAGCACTCCTCACCACTCCTGCCACTTTTAGTGAAATAAGTAGATGCTCCAAATATCGCTCAGAAATCTGCTGTCTCCTAGCGATGTCCTTCACAAGGATAGAACCCTCACCATAATGGAGAGCCAGGTCAAGCATTGCCCTTGTTCCATACCGCCCTTTGGTAGAAATCTTCATAGTTAGTGCCCCTTTGTGAGTAAGTTTATCATAATAGTAATGTTATCCCAGATGCAGGAAATTGTCAAGAATATAGTGGACTCAGAGCAGATATTTGCATCAGCCCCTTTGTTTGCATTATTATAGCTGGCATAACGGGGTTGAAATGGACGCTAGCTCCCTTATGGAAAAAACTAAAGAATACCTGCCTCCTGAGAAATTGGCTTTAGTTGAGGCAGCTTATCAATTCGCTTTAAATGCTCATCAAGGGCAGGTACGTAAATCCGGTGCTCCGTATTTAGACCATCCGCTACAAACGGCTATAGCTCTGGCTGACCTTCAGCTTGACGCTGCCACTCTAGCAGCAGCTTTACTCCATGATGTACCTGAAGATTGCGGAGTGCCCTTGGCTGAGATTGAAGCTAAATTTGGCTCCGAAGTAAGCAAACTTGTTGACGGCACCACCAAATTGAGCAAATTATCCTGGCGGACAGGTGCAGTAAACAAACGGGAATCTCAAGCTGAGAACCTGCGAAAAATGCTAATCGCTATGGCAGAGGATCTGAGGGTGGTCTTCATAAAACTAGCTGACAGATTGCATAATATGTATACTTTAGGAGCCCTGTCGCCAGGGAAACGGCACGACATTGCCCAAGAGACATTAGAAGTATATGCACCTCTAGCCCATCGCCTAGGTATTTGGAAACTGAAATGGCAATTGGAAGACTTGGCTTTCCGTTATTTGGAACCACGACAATACCATAAAATCGCTCGCTTGGTAGCTACCCGCCGGACACAACGAGAGGGTTTTATAACTGAGATTACCAAGTTACTGAGGCAAGAACTGGACAAAGCAAGCATAAAGGCAGAGATTTCTGGTAGGCCGAAGCATATTTATAGTATCTACAACAAAATGAACAAATACTCGGCTCAAGGCAGAGATTTTGGTGACATCCATGACCTGTTTGCTCTTCGTGTTCTAGTGGATTCGGTCTCAGATTGCTACAAAGCTTTGGGGATTATCCATAATTTGTGGCATCCTCTTCCCGAAGAGTTCAGCGACTTTATTGCTAATCCTAAAGATACCGGATATCAGTCGTTACATACTACGGTGCTATGTCAAGGTACAACCCCATTGGAAATACAAATTCGGACTTACGACATGCACCGAATTGCTGACTATGGATTAGCTGCCCACTGGCGCTATAAGGAGGCTGCCAAGCAGGATACGCCCTTTGAGGAGAAAATAGTCTGGCTACGCCAGCTCATCGAGTGGCAGAGTGAACTTGGCACTGAGGAATTCCTTGAATCGCTCAAAACAGATGTCTTTATTGACCAGGTCTTTGTTTATACACCCAAAGGTGAGATAAAAGCTCTGCCCAAGGGTGCCACGCCGCTAGATTTTGCCTATCGAATCCATACTGAGTTGGGGCATCGTTGCATTGGTGCTAAGGTAAATGGTAGGCTTGTGCCATTAAACCACAAGCTCAATAATGGCGACATTATGGAGATTATGACAACTAAAGCCGACAGGGGTCCCAGCCTCGATTGGCTCAATCCTGAGTTAGGCTATGTTAAAACCTCCCACGCTCGAGAGAAAATTCGGCAGTGGTTTAAGAGACAAGAGCGAGCCCAGAATATAGAACGAGGTAAACAGATTGTAGACAGAGAACTCAAGCGGTTAGGCATAAGCCTAGCCAATTCCGAGGAAGTAGCACATCTATTCAACTATGAAAGTTTTGACGATTTTGTGGCAGCTATTGGCTATGGTGGTATCACTCCTCATCAATTGGCACTTAAATTAGCCGCCGAGCCAGAACCACCCCCAGCCATAGCTAAAATTCTACCGGCTGAAAAGGTCACTACCTCAGGAATTCAAGTTCTGGGAGTAGGTGACTTACTCACTCACCTAGCTAGCTGTTGTCATCCCTTGCCTGGCGACGACATTATTGGCTATATTACCCGCAGCCATGGGGTTAACGTGCATCGCAGAGACTGCATCAATATTACCAATGAAAAGGAAAAGGAGCGACTAATCGAAGTAAGCTGGGGACAGATTCACGAGGTTTATCCTGTCGGTGTTCAGATCGATGCTTGGGACAGAGTAGGCTTGCTTCGGGACATCACTACTGTTGTCGCTGAGGAGAAGGTAAATATAGCCAGTATCAGCACTACAGAGCAGGATAATGTCATTTCGGTATTCGCTACCTTTGAAATCAGAAGTATGGCTCAATTAACTCAACTATTATCTAAAATTCAGGGTGTGCGTGGTGTTATAAGCGCAACAAGAAGCAGCCAAGCCAAAGCTAGTCTTAGTCCTTGAGAAAGGGGGGCAGGATTGCCAAAAAGCAAATCGTCACAGAAAGCAGCACGAGCAGCGGAAAGAAAACGATTGCGCAATAAGTCAATTAGGAGCGCTACCAAGACCTATGTAACTAGAGCCGAAGGGCTTATTCTCAGCAATGAGCCCGAAGCAGCAGAAACGGCAGTGATAGCTGCTATAAGTGCTCTTGATAAAGCCGCCACAAAGAAAGTTATTCATCCTAACACAGCCGCCAGGCGTAAGTCACGCTTGATGAAGAAGCTTAATCAAGCCACGCTTTCTGGCACAGGTGAACCGAAGACAACTGACAATGGCACAACTTAGAAGCTAAAGTGTGACCAACATTTGACAGGAGTCATAAGGTGCTGTCATCAAAACAAGAACGCATCCTCAAGTTCATTCGGAGGTTTCTTGAAGATAGAGGCTACCCACCTACGATCAGGGATATTGCTAGCGGCTGCGAAGTAAGCTCTACCTCGGTAGTGACTTATAACCTAGCCAGATTAGAGGCAGCAGGACATATCCGCCGCCATACTGATATATCACGGGGTATCGAACTTTTGACCAATCAGCAAAGCCATCAGCATATTGTCTATGTGCCGATAGTAGGTGAAATAGCTGCTGGTGAACCAATTCCAGTACCCGGCTCTGAGACTTGGGAGGTAGCTGCTTCAGAAGAACTGGAGATAACCGAGGAGTTGACACGAGGCAGAAGGGGAGTTTATGCTCTTAGAGTAAAAGGCGACTCTATGATTGATGCCTTGATAAAGGACGGCGATATTGTTTTGATGGAGTATACGAGCAACGCCGAAAACGGGGAGATGGTAGCCGTTTGGCTCAAAACAGAAAGGGAAGTCACCCTTAAGAGGTTGTTCAGGGAGGCTGACCGCATTCGCCTAGAACCAGCAAATGCCCAAATGCAACCCATTTATACCAACCCAGAGAATGTGGAGATTCAAGGCAAGGTTATCACCGTGATTCGTCAGTTAGACTAAGGAAACCTTTCGATTTGATTTTCAACATAGATTAGTGTAAAAGTAGGCAGATGCTTATTTCTAAGTTTCAGACTATCGGACGCGATCTTTTTACCCGAGGCTTGGTCTCTTCCCACAGCGGCAACCTCAGTATTAGACTGGGAGAACGCCTGTTCATCACTCATCGAACCAGTATGCTAGGTTGTCTTGAAGAACAGGACTTAGTAGAAACTGGAATCAACAAGAATGACCGGTCTACACCTTTAGCCTCGACGGAACTGGCAATTCACCGCTTCGTCTATAAGCGAACACCAGCTTCGGCTATAGTCCATGCTCACCCCGCTTATGCAGTTGCTTTATCTTTTTCCGAACGAGAAATCGTCCCCTGTGATGTCGAAGGGAATCTGTTATTGTCAAAAGTGCCGGTTCTTGGCTGGGGAATGATAGTAAGGCCTGGAGAACTCGCCGAAGAAATAGCTGAGGCACTTAAGGAACATAAAATCATCTTAGTGCGTGGTCATGGCAGTTTTGCCGCCGGTCAGTTGCTCGAAGAAGCCTATCACTATACCACAACCTTAGAGGAAAGCTGCCGTCTTCTCTATTTGCTCAAGACCCTAGGAATAGACCTCCGTTAGCCTTCCTAGCCCGTCCAGCAATATAAGCTGAGGGGATAGAACCAAGGAGATAGCCAATGGTAATAGCCAAAATTGTTTGCATAATTTGGCTTATCTTCGAAGCTAACTGTGCCCGGTTTTTACCAGTTTAGAATAAGCTAGGGTGCACCAATCAAGGTATTTGGGGATCTTGCCCTGTATTGCTTGAAAATAGAGCCGTTGTAATTCTTTGGTCAGCTTACCTGCTTCTCCGCTGCCTACCGGGCGCTGGTCAATTTCAACGATAGGACTAACATGAGCAGCAGTGCCGGTAAAAAATGCTTCCTCAGCAATGTAAAGTTCACTACGGTCAACTTGCCTTTCCACCGTTTCTATGCCCAGCTCCCTTCGAGCCAGTTGTATAACTGTATCTCGAGTAATGCCCATGAGGATGTTATCAGAGCTTGGCGGTGTTATCAGCTTACCTCCTAAAACAACAAAGATATTTTCACCGCTACCTTCAGAAACATGACCATCGTGGGTCAACAGAATGGCTTCGTCGAAACCTCTCTCGCAGGCCTCAGTTTTAGCCAGAGCACTGTTCACATAAATACCGGTGATCTTACCTCGGGCTGGAATCATGGTATCGTCAATACGCCGCCAGGAAGAAGTACAGCAGCGGACACCTTTTTCAGCATCAAGGTAAGCTGGCAAGGTTGCAACGATAATAAGAAAATCATCTTCCAAATCGTGCAGGCGAACTCCGATAGCTTCAGAACTTTTATAGGCTAGGGGACGGATGTAAACATCTTCACGGTAACCACTTTTCTCCACCAGCTCTGTGGTCAATTGGCATAGCTCATCAACCGAGTAAGGGAGATTTATTTTCAAGATGCGACAGCCTTTATACATACGCTCATAATGGTCTTTGACACGGAACAGGAACAGTTGCTGCTGCTCATCATTCCAATTGCCGCGAATGCCATCAAAACAGGCAGTACCATAATGCAGAGCATGGGTTAGAATCCCGATTTTGGCTTCGGCCAAGGGCATAAATTGCTTATGGAAAAAAGCATACGGAGGCATTGTTTATTCTCCTTTCCTCCAAATTCTGACGTAAAAAACTGGGCTTAATTATAGCTTTCGCCTCTGATAAAAACAAGCCTATCGGGAAAGCGATGGTGTTTCCAACATGTAGTCACCTTTATCACTAGCGAATATATCTTTAAGGGCTAAGGTACGTCCGGTTTGGATAGAGGTAAAACCATATTTTTTGCGGATACGGTCAACAGCTTTATCTAAATGTTCCATTCGTTGTGACATGGAATCAAGTAAATAGAGCTGCTTGCCATCACCAACCAAGTTCAATGCTTCAACGCCGAGGAGGCGCACCAGTTTCTGCTTTCGAGCCAGAGCTTGGTCAAGCAGCCGAGCGACTATAGCAAAGATAACCTCATCGGCATTGGTAGCTTCCTTCGAACTAAGACGACGAGTAATGGTTTCAAAATCAGCATACCTCAATTTTAAAGTTATACTTCTGGCTTGCTTGCTGTGTTGGCGTAGCTCAGCACCAACTCGCTCACAGAGATAGCGCAAAGTAGCTTGGAGAAGGCGACGGTCTAAGGTATCTTGGGCAAAAGTGGTCTCTCGGCTGATAGACTTAGCCTCACCTGGTGGCTCCACTCTTCGGTTATCTACACCATTAGCGTAATGATGAATCATCATTCCAGCAGCACCAAAGCGACTCTTGACCAACCCAGGTGGCAAAGCTGCCAGTTGCCCAATACCAGTTATCCCCATTACCCTCAATGCTTGCTCTGTTTTTCTACCAACGCCGGGCAGCCTGGCAACAGGCAGAGGTGCCAAGAAGCCCTTTTCTTGCCCTGGAGCCACCTCAACCAAGCCACCTGGCTTGCCTGAATCTGAAGCGATTTTAGCCACCACCTTACAACCGGCAATACCCACTGAAACAACCAGGTTAAGTTCCCTTTTGACACGTTCTTTTATATTTAAGGCTAGCTGGCGAGCGGAGCCATAAAGCTCACAGCCAGTAACGTCAAGATAAGCCTCATCCAGTCCCATCGGTTCTAAACAGGGAGAGAAATCAGCTAAAATCCTCATGAATCTGGCTGAGGCATTTCGATAGCGGGGAAAGCTACCCTGAAGGAAAATAGCCCGAGGGCAGAGACGATAAGCCTTGGCCAGCGGCATGCCAGCTCGAACACCAAAAGCACGGGCTTCATAGGAAGCTGAAGCTACTACACCACGACGGTCAGGTCGCCCACCAACTATCACTGGTTTGCTAAGAAGCTCCGGAACAAGTGCCTGTTCCACAGAAACAAAGAAGGCATCTAGGTCAATATGGAAAATACAACGAGTCATAGTCCCCTGCCCCTACGTTCTCTATTGAGCATTCCTGGAAACCAAAGCTTTAACTCGGCGCTCAAAGATACCCCTGTCCAGAAGAACCTGCCTCTGGCATTTAAGGCACTTTACCCGAATATCAGCACCCAGCCTGACCACCTGCCATTCATCACTACCACAGGGATGCTTCTTTCGTAAACGAACTACATCACCCAGCTTTATGTCCATCTTTATTCCTAAATTAGCTACTAATTTGGCTAACTAAATAATTAATCTTATCTCGCAATTCCTGGGCACTGCGTCGGGCAGCTTCAGCAAAATCTGCCTCACAAGAGGCATAGAGGATTTGCCGTGATACAGCGATTATCGCTTTCTCCCCACGAGCATCAACTCCATACTTGACCGCCGAGGCTAAGTCGCCACCTTGAGCCCCGATGCCCGGGATAAGCAGTAGCATTTCGGGGCATAATTGACGGATACACCTCAACTCTTCAGGATAGGTAGCCCCAACTACCAAACCGATGTTGCCATAGACATTCCACTCCTTAGCTTTTCGAGCCACTGCCTCGTATAGAGGCATGCCTTGGTCACCAACTAGACTCTGGAAATCCATCGCCCCAGGATTAGATGTGCGGCACAGGATAAAGACCCCCTTATCCTTATACTCTGTAAACGGCTCAACTGAGTCGAAACCAAGATAGGGGTTGACCGTAGCCGCATCAAATCCAAAGGTGATAAAAAGTGCCTTAGTATAGGCTTTGGCCGTGTTGCCGATGTCACCCCGCTTGCCATCGCCGATTATCGGGATATGAGCAGGTATATGTTCAACGGTCCTCTGTAAAAGGTTGAAACCATCAACACCCAGAGCTTCATAGAAAGCCAAGTTAGGCTTATAAGCACAAACCAAGTCAGCAGTAGCATCAACGATAGCCTTATTAAACTCCAGAAAGCTTGTTTCGGGCATCAACCCTGGGTCAGGGTCAAGCCCAATACACAGCCGACTATTATTTCGCCTAGCGGCCTTAAGCAACTTATCAATAAATTTCATATATTCCTTAAAGCTGAATTATAACTTAAGAAGGCAAAGTATCCAAGCTTTGATAGAAATCACAAAAACATGTATATCAAGTTTTGCGAAGCAAAAACACTGTGCGCCAATTTCAAGGCTCGACGGTGAGAATACCCAATGCCTGACTCAGCGCCTTTGCCTGTCTCATATGATTGCCATAGACCACAGCATGGTGGTTTCCGAGAGTGCACTGGACAAACTTCCGCACATCGCTCACCCTGACTGAGATGGTTGTTCTACAAGCTGTCGTATCTCGGCAATCGACCAGCTCTCCTCGAAGAACCACAATCTTGTCCAAGTTCCTGGCTAAGCGAGCAATAGTCACCTCCTGCCCGGTGTCCAGCTCCACGTGCGCGGTAACCCCGTGACTTCCGTGGTAATTCCTCAAGGTGTAGCACCTAGGCGGCTGGCTAAAGCCTGCCATTCTAGTAGGTACGACACAGTGAGAGACCATAAGGATATTGCTTTCCGGGTCTGCCAAAACAATGTTTCCCATAAAGGCTGGTCCATCAGCTAGATAGCCTAGCAGCATCATTGTCAACAGTGCACTGACATCGCTCTCGCAAGCAGCATGGATCCCTTCATCGCGAAGCCTAGACATGGCATAGCAGGGAGGCGGAGCCTTCAAAGAATTCATTAGCTCAAGACAGTTGATGGCCATGGCATTTGCCTTCCTCTGTTCCAGCATGTTGCCTAAGGCCAGAAATAGCCGAGCAGCATCGACGACCTCAGTCATGCTAGGTTCAACAACCTCCTTGGCTTCTTGCAGCCAGCGCTCAGCTACAGTCTGCGCCTTCCCTTTGTCGACCATCGGCATTTCGGCCACCAATTCCCTAAGCTCCACAGGGCTAAACTCGACGCCCAGCTTCTCCCTGGCTAGCTCTAGGTCTGGTAGATGATGCCATCGAGAAAATAGGGGGGGAGGAAATCCAAACAGGGCTATCCGTGCCTTCTGCAGCTTCTTCTTCACATCCAGCAGTTGAATCTCTTCCTCAATGTCTCGGAAATCGAGGGCTATGGTTATGCCAGTCCGGCCGTGTCTCTCGACACCGAAGGCATACAGAGCTAGCATGGGTGTGTGTTGACCGCTGAATGCCACTATCGGCAGCCCCCACTTGAAAAGGGGTTGCAAGGGCATCGCTCCAATGAGATAGACAAGCAGAGCGTCAGCTTCAAGCGCCTCCCTCTTCGCCTCCACAAGGTCGTTTTCATTTCGCACCAAGGTGTCTTCAAGCAAGGCGGCATTGCATTGAAGCTCCTCCCTCAGCTCCTTACTTAATTGTGCTATCTTGAGTGCTAGAGCATCTCCGTCAGCGACTGTCTCCGCCGCTCCGTCTGATCGATAGAACCAGCCCCCGTGCCTACCTAAGACAATGACGGGTTTGACCTTGATCTCCATGATGTGTCCTTCTACTCATGGTCAGGTTGTCACAGTGTCTAGCGCTAGCCTCGAGTTTGCCTTGTGTGTAGTACCTGCATTCAATGTCACATTAATATGTTCTGCCAAGGAAAACTCCACAGGCATTATAGCACAGGAGATGTTTTGTTACCTCTTGACATATTTACTTGGGTGTAGCTCCACATTGACGAAGCTTGCCTCGCCATTTATACTGTAGATTGTCGAGGCAGTAGACTTGCGAGCCCAGCAAAAAGTTGATGCAGGGACTCTTAACCGAGTGAAGGAACGACGTGACCCATCTTAAGAAGCGTGGAGAAAAGGCTAGCCTGCACAGTCCGGTCACAGGAGAGGCACTCCCGAGATATAAGGTGGCCGCTGTTCAAGCAGCCCCCGCCTTTCTGGACAAAGAATCCACTGTAGACAAGGCCTGTCAGCTCATTGAGGAGGCAGCCTCCCAAGGGGCAGCCCTGGTGGTCTTTCCTGAAACTTGGGTGCCTGGCTACCCTGTCTGGACCAATGCCGTGTCACGCTGGAACTACCCTCCGGCAAAGAAGGTCTATGGCCGCCTGTACAAAAACGCGGTGGATATCCCCGGACCGGTGACCGAGCGCCTCGGCAAGGCCACTAGAAAGGCCGGTGTCTTCCTCGCCATGGGCGTACACGAGCGCACCCAGAGTGGAACCCTCTACAACACTATTCTCTTCATCGGGAGAGATGGGCAGCTCCTGGGCAAGCACAGGAAGCTTGTTCCCACCTACCACGAGCGTATGGTCTGGGCACACGGGGATGCCTCAACCCTTAATGTCTTTGACACTGAGATAGGCCGCCTGGGCGGTCTTGTATGCTGGGAGCACTGGATGCCCTTGGCCCGCTACGCCCTCTACACTCAGGGGGAGCAGGTGCATGTTTCCCTCTGGCCCACTGCAGGCGAGACCCACCTCCTTGCTTGCCGCCATATGGCCTTTGAAGGACGACTCTTTGTCATCGTCTCCTGTAACTACCTCACTAAGGCAATGCTCCCTGCCGACTTCGAGCTTATGAATGAGATGGAAAGCTTCCCCGAGGTGCTCTCCAAGGGCGGCAGCGCCATCATAAGTCCCGACGCCACATACTTGGCAGGTCCTGTCTATGACCACGAGACCATCCTCTACGCCGATATCGAGTTGGAGCAGACCATCGAGGAAAAGCAGGCTCTAGATGTGGTGGGCCATTACGCCCGCCCCGAGGTGTTCACACTGCATATCAACCGCAGGGAGATGAACCCCGCAGCTTTTTATGAGAGCCAGGAGGATAACGACCAAGGCAAATAAGCAGCGCCCAACAGCTCCACTACCAAAAAATGAGTCTGATGCTCTATATGGCCTTGCTCCGCTTTCCGTTGGTTACATCAATCAGCGTGTCTTCATCCTTAGGTCGCCGAACTAGGTGCCTGAGAGGCACACGAAGGAGGAAAACTTATGGACTTCCGATTTACCGAAGAACAGGAGATGTTGAGAGATAAAGTGAGGAGGTTTGCTGAAGAGAAGCTTGCTCCTATTGCCGCTGAAGTTGACGAACTTGACGAGGTCTCCTGGGAGGTCGCCAGATTGCTGGGAGAGCAGGAGCTATTCCGTTTGATTACTCCGGAGGGATACGGTGGCGTCGGTTTGAAAGCAGTGCCTATTTGCATTGCAAGAGAGGAGCTAAGCAGGATATCCATTCACGCAGATTTACTCCTCGCCGAGACAGGCTTATGTGCTTATCCCATCAGCACCTATGGCACGGAAGCGCAAAAGCAGAGGTACCTACCTCCATTTGCAAAGGCGGAGAAACTAGGCTGCTTTGCCCTTACTGAGCCAGAGGCTGGTTCAGATATTGCCAGCCTTCAAACAACCGCCGTCCTAGACGGCGACTCCTATGTTATTAATGGGAGTAAATGTTTTGCCTCTGTTGGCCCTTTCGCTCAAACCTATGTCACCTTTGCCAAGACAGACCAAACTCAAGGAAGCAGAGGGATTTCAGCTTTTGTCGTCGAGAAGGGAACCCCTGGCTTTGACGGTAAACAGATGAAGCTAATGGGACCTCACCCCATAGCAGAGCTAACCTTCACCGCTTGTCGGCTCCCAAAGGAAAACTTACTCGGCGAGCTTGGTCGAGGAATGAGTGTAGCTTTAAGTACCCTGAACCTCTTCCGAATGAGTGTAGGGGCAGCAGCAGTTGGGGTCGCCCAAAGGGCCTATGAGGAGGCTATCAGCTATTCCAAGAGGCGAGTTGCCTTTGGGCAGGCACTTGCTGAGTTCCAGGCTACGCAGTTCAAGCTGGCAGACATGGTAACTGACATCGATGCCGCCAGGCTATTGGTCTACCGAGCAGCCTGGCTAAAGGACGAGCTACCAGAGAAGATGACCAATGAGGCCTCTATGGCTAAACTATTCGCCACAGAAATGGCTTGGCGGGTCGTTGACCAGGCAGTTCAGCTTCATGGAGGCTACGGTGTGGTCAAAGGAATGCCTGTTGAGCGCCTCTATCGGGTAATCAGACAACTTAGGGTATATGAAGGCACCTCGGAAATACAGAAGATAATCATTGCCCGCCAGATTCTGAGGGATTAGGAAAGGAGCTGAAGAAATGATTATCAACTCCCACACTAATGTGATGTCGCTCGGCATGGCTTGGATGGGCTAAACAAAAGCCTGGGGGCACCATATGGTGCCCCCAACTTCTAGTTTTATGGCAACCTGTTATCGGGCAAAGCGGCGAACCAGAACTACCATGCCGGCAATAAAGAGAATGCCAATGATTATGATGGCAATTAAGGTGCCGGCGCCTGTAGAGCCGATGATACCGCCAGCCCCAAGGATGGTGAAACTGGCTTGCTTGCCATCGATAGCCACACTATAGCTCCCCGGCTCAGCCCTGTAGACAGTGAACCTCACCGGATAGGCAGTCCCAGGGCCAACGCTGACCGTCCTGGTCTTTTCTACCTGCCCGTTTATCTTTAGGACGACACTGTAATTGCCGGCCTCATCACCGTCGTTGACCACGTTGGCCGAGATGGTCACCGGCTGACCAGCTTGCGCCTGCTCTGGGGTAACATCCAGATACTTTACCGACAGCCTGGCTGGGCTAAGCATAGGCATAGGTGGTGACGAGGACCCTGCCGTCCCTGGGGCTACTGCCGCTGCCGGCCCGCCCGGGTCAACAATCGTGCCATTGGCAACTCCATCGGCATCCCCCAGGCCGCCGTCGGTGATGGTGAGGGTCAACACGTTGTCCCCATCGTTATCGCCTACGAGCGACGTCACATTGACCCAGGTGCCTCCCTGGCATTTCCAGAATTGGCTGCCCGCGGCCACCGGTGAGGGAAATGTGATGGTCACGGTTACAGTCGAACCAATGTTGATCCCGGTGATAGTGAACGAAAACAGCCCGTGGGGAAAACTAACCCCCGCCGGTTTACCAGTGGTTGTCAATGTCGCTTCGGCTACTGCGTTCACATTAGTTATCCTACCCTGGCTGGTGGTAATCGAGACTGTACCAGTTCCGGTAGCCGATGCCGTGGTTCCTGTGGCTGTGCCTATCGGATTAATGGTCTGCTGCTGGTTGTCCTGGGTCAGCACTGCCCCAGCATCGGTCACCGTTACGGTAGGAGTCCCCGCTTTCTCATCGTAGTAGTCAAAGGTGCCTTGGCTCGCCCCACCGGGAATGTTGATGGAGGTTATCACGGTTTGAGTGCCAGTTGTGTAGAAGTGATGAACCCCTCCTGAATTGCTGGCCAGGTTAACCGTATAGGCACCAGCCGCCTGCGGATTGCCATATTGGTCCTGAACCTCAACGGTAATGGTCCCCTGCGTCCCCGCATTCTGGTTCAGAGCAGCGCTTACAATCTTAAGCTTATTGGCAGCCGCTACGGCAAATACGACGTTATTAATCGTGCCCGTGTCACCTACTGAGGTAGCTACCGAAAAGGCCCCGGTTGTAGTGGCTACGGTGGGGTGCCTGATTTCATTCCCACCAGCGGTGCCAGACGTGGCGATGGTTACATTCCCAAGACCGTTGGGGGATAGCGAACCAGCGGCAACAGTAAAGGTGATTGTTCTAGCCGCCGGATTAAAGCCGATTGCCGATGGCGCTGCTGTGCCGCCACCAACTTGATGTATAGTAAAATCTGAGGCAACGATGTTGGCCAGTGTTGTACCATTAGGGAATGTTAAGGTTATGGTGCTGCCTGCCGTTATGTTTGCGGTCGGGGTGAAAGTAACGACATTGGTCGAAACAGGCACATAAGTTCCTACCACAGAGCCGGAAGGGTGATAGGTTATAGCGCCGCTAATATTTGCAGCCGCCACTGGACTTGCCGGCACTATCGCCGCCCCCAGCGCCACCACCAAAACCAAGACCATCAATACTGAGACGAATTTCCATTCTTCTAATCTTGCCATTTTTAACCTCGCTTCGGACTTGCTGCCATTTTGTTAAGTCAAGCCCTCGATTTGACACGTAGCACTCAATTTACCATCCAATAAAGCAATGGCCTCTTTTCTTTAAAGAGGCCATTTAAGCCGGCACTTCTTTCGCCTTCGCCAAGTCCCAGACCTTCAATTATGACATATATATGTCCCATTACCCCCATTGTACCTCTAATATCTCATTTGTCAATACCTTGAACTCGTCCATTACCCCGTTGACACATCCTTCTACAGCTATTAAGTGGAGCTACATGTTGCTATTTGGCTGGTGATATAATGAAACTCCAGATGGACTATCGCCAGGCTCAAGACTATATTTTAAGCTTTACCGACTACGAGAAAACGCCGGGCGTTGCCTACACTGCGGCTAATTATGACCTGAGGCGGATGGAGAAGCTGTTACAGCCGCTGGGCAATCCACACCTTGGAATAAGGACAGTGCATGTAGCTGGCACCAAGGGGAAGGGAAGCACAGCAGCTATGGTAGCTGAGGTTCTAAATGCCGCTGGCTATAAGACAGGACTATTTACCTCCCCCCACCTCCATACCTTGAGAGAACGCATCAAAGTTGATGCCAATTTGATTTCCGAAGCTGATTTCGCGGCTATAGTGATGGAACTCAAGCCAATCGTCGAGGCAGTAAATCAGGAGGGTCTTCACGGTCAACTGACCACCTTCGAGATATTGACAGCCGTTGTCTTCGCCTATTTTAAGAAGAGCCACGTGGATTTTCAGGTGCTTGAGGTCGGCTTGGGAGGCAGGCTTGATGCTACTAACGTGGTCAAGCCCGATATCTGCATCCTTACTTCCCTTAGTCTTGACCATACTGAGGTTCTAGGCGATAGTCTAGGCAAAATAGCTGCTGAGAAGGCAGGCATAATTAAGCCTGGATGCATAGTGGTCAGCTCCCCCCAAGCCAAGGAGGCGACCGAAGTAATTGAGGAGTTTTGTCGTCAACAACAGGCGAGGCTGATTCAAGTCGGCAAAGATGTCACCTGGCATAGGAAAGGCGGAAATCTGTGTCAACAATCCTTAACAGTCGAAGGCGAAACCGAAAAATATGACCTGATCATTCCTCTTCTTGGTGACCACCAACTAGAAAATGCAGCTACAGCTGTGGCAGCTTTAGAAGCCTTAGTCTACCTCGGAACCAGAATTTCAGCTCACAACATGGCTCAAGGATTCAGCCAGATAAAATGGCCGGGTAGGCTTCAGATTTTGAATCGTGAGCCTATGGTGGTGGTTGACGGGGCTCACAATGCTTATTCAATGAGGAAGCTGACCGAAGCGGTAAAGGAATACTTTAAATATAATAGGTGTTTTATTATATTTGGGACCTCCTGCGATAAAGATATCCCTGGGATGGCACGAGAGCTTAAGTCTCTTGCCCACCACATTACCGTTACCCGCTCTTCTCATCCCCGGGCAGCCACTACCCCGATATTAGCTGAAGAATTTGCCAAGCTGGGCATTAAAGTAAAGGTAGCTCAAAATATTTCTGAGGCTTTATCTCAGGCTCTGGCTGCAACTAAAAAGACAGACCTCATCCTGGTTACCGGGTCTCTTTTTGTTGTGGCTGAGGCGATAGATACCCTTCTTTAGGCAACATTTCGGCGAGGAGCCGCTGTAATGCCATGGTATGGCTACAAAGCCCCCTTTGAGAAAAAAAGTGACAGGTGCAATGCCATTTCGCACCTTTATAACTAACAGTATAGCTACTGTGCTCTCCCCGAAAATCGGCACTGAACTCTGAGAGGGTAACACGGTCAGGCTCTTCAGCATAGCGCTTGGCTTTTTCAATCTTCCCGATAAGACTGGACTGCATGTCAATACCTCCACAGACAAGTATATAACGGAGCTCTGAAAAAGTCCATGACCGTAGGGTGGCTTTTTAAGGTCACTCAGTTGGCTTTGGGCGAGGCTAAGACTTCACCTTGTCTTTGCTCCAACCTAGGACTAAAATAAAAGGACTTTGAAAAGCGGGATAATGCGTGACGAGCTTGCTGATGTCTTGAAAGGACATAACGCCGATTACGTCGAGATTCGACTTGAGGAGAGCCAGATAACTCGGATTATTTACCGGGGCGAAAGGCTGGAGGAGGTAGGCACAACATCCAGCGTAGGTGGTAATGTCCGGGCTCTGGTCAAAGATGGCTGGGGCTTCGTCAGCTTTAACCATGCCGATAAGTTACGGGACAAAGTAGAGCTAGCCATAAAGCAGGCAAGGCTTGTCGGTAAGGAAGATAGCAAGTTCAGCCAAATAGAGCCGGTAGTTGACATAGTAATTGCCAAAACAAAGAGGAACCCAACAACCGTCCCGCTGGCTTCAAAAAAGCAGCTGCTTGATGAATATAATGATATTATTCTGAGCACACCAAAGATTCAAACCTCAAACATAGGTTATCATGACAGCCGGAGAAAGATAACTTTTGCTAACTCCGAAGGTACTTATATAGAGCAGAATAAATTAGACCTAAACTTGCGTCTAACAGCTATTGCCACAGAAGATGGCCAGGTTCAGCAGATTGGCTTGAGCTTGGGTAGCCAGGGCGATTTCTCAGCCATAGAGGGGCTACAAGACCAGGTGAGGGAGATGGCACAACGGGCAGTCAGGCTTCTCTCAGCGCCTCATGCGAAGGGAGGCGAGTATACCGTTGTCTTAGACCCAGTGCTGGCTGGAGTCTTTGCTCATGAAGCCTTCGGACATTTATCCGAGTCAGACTTCGTCTATGAAAATCAGCGGCTATGCGACATCATGGTCTTGGGACGAAGATTCGGTGATGAGCATCTAAATATTGTTGATGGTGCTGCTGTTCCCGGGCTACGGGGTAGCTATAAGTATGATGATGAGGGAGTCCCAGCGGCAAAGACCTACCTTATCCGGGAGGGTATACTTGAAAGCAGGCTCCACTCCCGAGAAACAGCCGCCAAGATGGGGGAAATGCCCACAGGCAATGCCCGCGCCCTGAACTATGTTTTCCCTCCTATAGTGAGAATGACTAACACTTTTATTGAACCCGGTTCGGTATCTCTTGAAGACATGCTCAGCGACATCAAGGAAGGTATCTATGCCAAGGATTGGTACGGAGGTACCACCAGCCTAGAGATGTTTACCTTCTCTGCTGCCGAAGCTTATATGATTCGCAATGGCAAGCTAGCTGAACTGCTTCGTCCAGTAGTACTTAGTGGCAATGTCTTCGTTACTTTGAATAACATAAATGCCATTGGCAATGACCTGCAGATGAGTCAAGGGGGTGGATGCGGCAAAGGTCAACAGGTGCCTTTGCCTGTCTCTAATGGCAGCCCGCATATAAGAATCCGACGCTGCTTAATTGGGGGTGGCTAAGTGGAAGAGATTTTATCACGAGCCAAAAAGGTAACTGAACAGGCCGAGGTATTTCAAATCTCTTCTAAGAGGACTCCAGTTCATTTTCAAGCCAACCGGTTGAAACAAATTCAGACCAAAGAAAGCGCCAGCACTGCCTTGAGGCTTATTAAAGGCGGCAAGATTGGCTTTTCGCAAGCCAGTGGCTTCATTGAGCCTGAAACGCTGGTCAACATGGCAATGGAGACCTATCAATTTAGTATGCCAGCCAAATTCAATTTTCCAAGCTCAAATGTTTATTCCCAGATAGATATCTTTGATCCGCAAATAGACGAGGTAACCATTGATGACATGGTCGAACTTGGAGAGAAGCTTATAACTGCAATGAGACAGCATACCCCCGATATTCTGTGTGAAGCATCGGTGACCAAAGGTATCATTTCAGTCCATATTATCAACTCCGAAGGCGGCGAAGCCAGCTATGGCAAGAGCTTCTTTGACCTGAGCCTTGAAGGTGTTCTCATTCAAAATGACGATATGCTCTTCGTCGGTGATAGCCAAAGTTCCTGCCGCCCCATATTTAATTTCAAGACGGTAGCTAAAGAGGTCACCAGACAGCTAGAGTTAGCTAAAAAGATTGTCAGTATATCAACCAAGTCAATGCCGGTGATTTTCACGCCACGTGGCGTGGCTAGCGCCTTGATGGCTCCCTTGGTATCAGCCTTCAATGGTAAAATAGTGCTTGATGGAGCCTCCCCGCTAAAGGATAAACGGGGGGAGAAAGTTTTTGACGAAAACTTTTCTTTATGGGATGATGCTACTTTGCCTTACCAAATAGCCAGTTGCCCCTGCGATGATGAAGAGGTGCCAAGCCAGCGAACGCCGCTTATCGACCATGGGGTGGTATCACAGTTCCTCTATGACTTGCAAACAGCAGCTCTGGCCAATACCCAAAGCACTGGTAATGGCAGCCGTCACGGTGGTTTACCAACGCCGTCCCCAAGTTCCCTGATTATAGGTGAAGGTGATGTTCCCTTTAGGGACATGGTAAAAGATATAAAGCAGGGTTTGATTATAGACCAGCTAATGGGTGCTGAACAAGGTAACCTATTAAACGGGGACTTCAGCGGCAATGTTTTACTGGGCTATAAGGTAGAAGGGGGCGAGATAGTAGGCAGAGTAAAAGATACCATGGTTTCTGGAAACGTGTATCAAGTCTTAAAGCAGCTTGAGGCAGTAGGGCAGGAGACAAGGTGGGTTGGAGGTTTGCTACGGACTCCTTGCCTCTACTGCCCCAGTTTGTCAGTAGCGACAAAGGCAGGGTGAGGTATATGAAAGACGCGATTAAGCTCTATAAAGAGCCACGTCCTAAGACTTGCGACCTGATTGCAGCTTGGCCTGGGATTGGAAATGTGGCACTTATAGTTGCCCAGTACATGAAGGATAAGCTAAATGCCGAACAGATTGGGGAAATTGAGCCTTTCAACTTTTTTGACCCCATCGGCGTTAGGGTCAAAGACAATATAATAGAGGCTCCTCAGTTCCCAGAAAATAAAGTCTACCATTGGCATAATCCCAGCTCCAACAGAGATATAATCTTGTTTATCGGCGATGAGCAACCCAGTTCCAAAGGCTATGAGCTAGCTAATTATGTTTTGGATGTCAGTCAAAAATTTAAAGTCAAAAAAGTATACACCTGCGCTGCAGCCATTACTCGAATTCACCATTCCGAGAAACCAAAGGTTTGGGGAGTTGCCACAAATCAAAAACTCATTGAAACGTTGAGAAAATACGATATCGTTCTTCGTGGCGAACTTCAGATCGCCGGACTTAATGGCCTGTTCTTGGGAGTGGCTAAAGAGAGGGGGATTGAAGGCATTTGCCTGTTAGGTGAGGTGCCTATGTATGCTACTCGAATACCCAATCCAAAGGCCTCTTTGGCTATACTTGGCGTCATGACCAAAATCCTTGACATTGACATCAATTTGACTGAACTTGCTAACTTGGCTAAAGAATCAGATGAAGAAATGAAGAAGCTGGCCGCCGAAGCTATGGAGGAATTCATCGAACGTTACACTAAACCCGTGTGGCCACAAGAGGAGGAAGAGGAGGAAGAAGAATAGATGGCAGCGGAATTAATCCCCTACAAGCAGCGTATAGCTGAAATCTTTAACTCGAACAAGCCTTTGATCAACTCTAAGCTAGTCTACTTGTCCGACCTCAGTGGTGAGGAATTGGGATTCTTGGAACAGACCTGGGCGAAGACAGATGTCGAACGGCGGCGTCAAGTTATCTCTCAGCTTGTCCTCCTCAGTGAGGTTGACTTTAAGCTTGATTTCAGCAGCATCTTCGTTTTTTGCCTCCGCGACCCTGACGAGGCAGTTAGAACCCAGGCTATTGCCGGTTTAGAGGCAGAGGAAAACCATCTTCTTATTGCTCCGCTGGTTCGATTACTGAGAGAAGATAGCTCTGCCAAAGTTAGGGCAGCAGCAGCTACAGTTCTAGGCAGATTTGCCATGCTAAGCGAGCTGGGGGAGCTACCCACCGATTATGCTGCTAAGGTATATACAGCTTTGCTGGAGGTCTTAGAAAGTAAAGCAAAATCAGTGGAAGTGAAGCGTCGAGCCTTAGAGGCTATCGCTCCTCTCAACTTGCCACGAGTTAAGGAATTCATAGAAGAAGCTTACCATAACACTGATGTTAAACTTAAAGCTAGTGCTATATATGCTATGGGACGAAATTGCGATCCACTGTGGCTGACTACCTTATTAACCGAACTAAGCTGCGATGAAGCTGAGATACGCTACGAGGCTGCTAACGCCTGCGGCGAACTTGGCGCTGATGAGGCTGTACCTTATCTCATCAGGCTGATTGAAGATGAAGATGCTCAGGTTCAGGAAGCCGCTATAAAGGCATTAGGTGAAATAGGCGGGAAGGAAGCTAAGCAAGCCCTGCACAAGCTAAGAGAAAATCCCAAACCTCGAATCCGCCAAGCAGCCAAATCAGCCTTAAAGGAGGTCGATTTTTGCGAAGACCCTCTATCTTTGAAGTTTTGACCAGACCGCTAATATTAGTTGGCAACAAGGTCAGGCTGCGCCCAAAACGTCTCCAAGATGCCGCCAATGATTATAGTTGGCGGAGGGATATCGAATTATGCCGCCTTGATGCCACTACTCCTACGTTAAGCTCCTTTGAGGAACATCTAAGGGGTTACGCCGAAGAGTTGCACCACCCTAGTAGAGGTTACCGTTTCGCCATTGAAACTTTGGACGGAAGACACATTGGCAATTGCAGCTATTTTAATATAGACGAGACTAAAGGGGGGGCCGAGCTAGGCATCATGATTGGTGACCGGGCTTACTGGGACCAAGGCTACGGTGCTGATGCCATACTCACCTCACTAGACCATATTTTTTCGCAAACGAAGCTGGAAAGGATCTACCTCAAGACCCTAAATTGGAATGTTCGAGCGCAGAAGTGCTTTGAAAAATGCGGCTTCGCCCCCTGTGGACAGCTCATTCATGGAGACCACAGCTTCATAATTATGGAGATTAGCCGCTCAGCTAAGCCGCAAAAGCAGGCAAAATAGGACTAAAACTCGAGCTTTGCCACAATCTTAATAGGTAAAAATAGGTTTCTTATCGGTGATGATTCTTTTGGTTATAGCTAGCTGGTGGCGGAGGTGTTTCGGGAGGGTAAATAAGGCCTGGTGGCTAACACCATCATAAGATTTTAGTTTCTTGAATAGCCTAGTCAAAATCCTATGGTCAATTTCCTTAGGAGATAGTTTTGCGGGGGTAAGGCTCTGGGAGGCTGTAGCGAATCCCCACTGGTCAACGAAGGAAGGAACATAAACTTGATATGGGCAGACTATAGAGAAAACACTTTTTAAAGTGTTGATGATTGCAGTGAAGTTCTCCAAGTTAGTCCAGCCAGAAGCTCCAGACTGGACAGACACAATACCATCGGGATTCAATCTTTCTTTAACTAGCTGATAAAACTCCTGAGTGTATAATAAACAAGCTGGCCCTGCCTCTAGGGGCTCAACTAGGTCAATTATGATGACATCAAATCCATCGTTGGTTTCCTGCAAGTATCTCCGGGCATCTGCAAAGTGAATCTCCGCCCGAGGGTCATCAAAGGAGCCTTGGTGGAGGGAGGAGAGAAAACGATGGCAGATATCTATCACCTGCCTATCAATATCTACCATGACTGCCTTTCTTATAGTGTTATGAGCTAACACCTGGCGCAAAGTGGCCCCCTCACCACCGCCAGCAATAAAAACTATCTCCGGATGCGGATGGCTGAGCATTGCAGGATGGACTAGAGCTTCGTGATAAATGAATTCATCCCACTCGCTGGATTGAATTTTGCCATCCAGCACGAGACAGATGCCGAAGCTTCCAGTATCGACGATGTCTATGGACTGGAACTCGGTTTGTCCTGAATATATTACCTGCTTGACGCTATGAAGCTGAACAAGGGCAGGACTGACCTCATCATGTAGCCATTTACTTTTGTCAGGGTTATCTGGGTCGCTCATTTTAACTCACAGCTAACTCGGTTACTTTGTAAAACACCCCTTTCCAACTCAACAAAAGAGGGGTCCTTTGACCCCAGCTTTTCTACGAGCAGTCCCACGGCTTGCTTGGGCTCGATAGAATCCCCACAGGTGAATATGTCTACAGCAGCATAATCGTGTTCTGGCCAAGTATGAATGCAGACATGGGACTCAGCGATAATTACCACGCCGCTTATCCCCTGAGGGGTAAATTGATAAAAAGATTCACCAACTACGGTAGCTCCAATTTGTTCAGCAGTATCACAAAGGCAATCTTTGAGAAAATCTAAGTCATTAAGCACCTCCTTGTTGCAATCTTTCAGTTCTAGTAGTAAGTGTCTTCCGAGAGCATTCAAATCACCGTCCCTCCTTAAGATTTTTTATTTGACGAAATCTTCACCTCCAATCTGTCAGAGTATTAATCACGACAAGCTGTAATTGTATATTCTGTAAAAGTGATTTTCAAGAGCCCTTAGGCTATTGACAAAGGCCTTTTGACCCTGTAAAATGTAAAATCAGTTAAAACTCAACAAGGAGGTGAAAAATTGAGGAGAATTGTTGGTGCTTTATTTGTCTTAGTGCTGGCAGTATCCCTGGTGCTAGTACCAGCCTCCGTCTCAGCTGCGTCAGGTATAGGTGACGATTGCACCTACGACAAAGTAAAGTGGGAGGACAATGAGAATTCCTGGATTTTGTACCTGCAGCACTGGGGAAAAACCCCACTGAGCGCCATGTCACGCCTAGCAGGTCTGTGTTCTCCCAATGCCCTGTGCAAAGATGTCTGTAATGCATCAGGCTTGTGCAAAGGCACAAGAATCACGGGCTGTGACATCCCAACTTGTGAAAACGCCTGCTGCTGCGCTGGGTCAGAAAGCATAGGTTGCTGCTTAGATGACGAGGTCTGTGAAAGCTGCTTGGAGAGACCACCTGGTGGCTGCTGCTGCTGCTGGGGGATTAGCCTATGTTTTGCCAACAAGAGCTGGTCTGCCGGTGATATCGGCGTTCACGCAAGAATCAACAACGAACACCCGAACCACTTTGGCAATAGCGCCGCGGTTGGTGAGTTGGCTAACGTTGGTAACCCAACGTGGAACAGCCAGCACCCGAACCACTTTGCGTTCGTCACCGGCGATAATGCCAACAGGGGTGGTGACTGGGGAGTCTCCGGATGCCAGCATGCAGAATGCGTCTCCGAGACCTGGTGTCTCCAGATGAATTGTCTTTCGCAGGATTGGCATTGTGCACCATAGGGTGATTGCACACTGTATTGAACAGGAAATAGACGCAGAATACTTATAGAAGTCATAGGTTGCAAAGTTTGAGGCTTTGGCTGGAGATTTGACTAATCTTCAGCTGAGGCCTTTTTCCGTTCATCCTTAGCATGATATTAGGTTTAAGTCAACCTTCATAATTACTTTCCGCCCTTTCACTTGAGCAGCTTCAGCCCTAAGTATCAGCTAAGGTTCTATTACGTCTTTTCTTATGACTAAAAGGGAGTATATGGACTTATCTGAACGAGCTGAACTGGTTACAGTTTATGTAGCTAGCGGGCAACCAGAGGCACAAATCATCAAGGGACGCCTCGAGAGCGAGGGCATACCAGCTATGCTCCGTTATGAAAGTGCTGGGCTCGTTTATGGTCTTACCATTGATGGCTTAGGTCAGGTGGAAATACAGGTGCCCTCTTCTTTAGCTCAAGACGCAAAAGAGATTCTGGAGGCTAAATAAAGGGGAAATACTAGGCTTTCAGGCCAAGCTCCGAACAAAGAGCTTTGAAGTCAAAGTAGCGGTCTAGAATAGTCTCAAACCTCTGTAGCTTTTGAGGGCTACGAAGTCTGGCCTTGGCTAGAGCCTCTTCAATACCATCTATAACACTAAAGGTATCTTGTTTTACTACCATTATGGGCACGTGCTTATCTTCAGCCCGATAAACAACAGCTGGCAAGGGTCTTAAATTATTAGTAAGAATGAGGCATTTGGTTGAGGTCTCCAAAGCGGCTAGCTGCATGTCAGCGCGCTCGCCTCGAATTACTGCTGCTTTGTTTATTTTGCGATTGAAATAGTCTATTCCGGAGTCAGGAGTCATAGCACCCAACATTATATTTTCCACTATTTCTCCCGTGTTCTCCGGGCAAGTTAAGATTTCCCCGTCTAAAGTTTCGGCTAGCTCACCGACGCTTACGCCAAGCAAGCTCCGAACTTCGGGAAGTATGCCTAAGACATTTATTCCAGCTTCTTGAAATAAGGCTGTCATATCTTGTCCCACCGCTTCTGTCCTGGACTCCGGCACAAAGTTAATAACTACTCCCAGAAGCCTTTGTTCCAGCTCTTTGGCTACTTGAGCCATCCCTGACGCGGTTAAACTTGATGAATAACGGAGCACAACAATTACTCTAGCATCTAAGACCTCGGCAATCTTGTAGCAAGCCAGAGTAGACACATTATCTGTGCCCAAATCGCTTAGCCCTTCAATAAGAACAGTGTCTTTACCTAGCGATATATGAGCATAGGCTTGTCTAATCCTTTCTATGAAATCTTCCGCCTCATCAGCTAGGCTTTGCCACAACTCTCGACGGGATAAGCGAATAGGACAGAGTAGCTCAGTGGACTCCTCCAACTCGAGGGCTTCCTTGATAAAAGTGGCATCTTTGTAACCGTTAATGCTGGCTTCGGAAAGCTGAACTGGTGTAATAAAGCCTACTTTTCCCCCTAGGTTGAGCAACTTCCTACCAATGCTAGCGCACAAGGCTGTTTTCCCAGCAGCTTCCACAGAAGTTAGATATAAAGCAACCATGTTCACTCCTGAATTATGCTGACCTTAAATTATTATATCACTCTTTACAAGCAGGCTGAAGCAGCTTATAATGTTTGCTAAATCTAGCAAGTTGACTGGGGGTTTCGAGACCCTCAGTTTTTTTACTAGCTTTCAAACCAAGGAATATCATATGGGGCAAAAGAGAATTTTTATTACTCAAGAGGGTCTGGCCAAACTAAAGTCTGAACTGGAGTATCTACTCTCAGTACGAAGGCAAGAGGTAGCTGACAAGATTAAGCGGGCAAGGGAGATGGGGGGTACTGAGAATAATGCCGAATATGACGATGCTAAGAATGAGCAGGCTTTTGTTGAGGGCAGAATTCTGATGCTGGAGAATACTGTTAGGAAGGCTGTGGTTATAGAGTCAGCAGCTTCACCAGGCGTAGTCGAGCTGGGCAGTACGGTGCTTATTCAGAATCAAGACGGCAAGATAGACCAATTTGTCATCGTGGGTAGTGCTGAAGCCAACCCTGTTGAGGGTAAGATTTCCAACGAGTCACCGGTGGGACAATCCCTCCTAGGTAGGAGAATTGGCGACGAGGTTGAAGTAGTGACCCCAGCCGGGGTGCTTAAGCTGCTAATAATGGAAGTAAGTTGACTTTTATGGCAAGATTGGAACATATTGCTCGACAGCGTTTGGAAAAGCTAGAGAGAATCCGGGGCCGAGGGATAAATCCCTATCCCCATTCTTATCATCGCAGCCATACTGCCCGGGAGACAGTGGCTCTCTTTGAGCAGCAGGAAAGAAGCCCGGAGGCTGTCCCCGGTTCAGAATTGAGCCTTGCCGGTCGAATTACAGCTAGCCGCTTTATGGGGAAAATAGCTTTCTTCGATATTCGTGACGGGTCAGGCAAAATTCAACTTTATTTTAGCCATGACCTCCTTGGCAACGAGAAATATGAGATTCTTCATGACCTTGATATCGGCGATATCATTGGCGCCAGGGGCAAGCTTTTTCGAACCAAGACCGGCGAGATAACCCTTGAGGTAACTGATTTCACTCTCTTGTCTAAGTCTCTTCACCCATTGCCTGAAAAGTGGCACGGGTTGGTTGATGTTGAGAAGCGCTACCGACAGCGTTACCTTGATTTAATCTCCAATGAGGAAGTTAAGCCTGTATTCGCGCTTCGCAACCAGATTACTACAGCTTTGCGACACTTCCTAAACGAGCAGGGGTTTGTTGAGGTGGAAACACCGGTATTGCAGTCCATAGCCGGTGGTGCCCTGGCTCGCCCCTTCATCACTCACCACCAAGCCCTTGACCAAGACTTCTATCTGCGTATTGCTCTGGAGCTTTATCTCAAACGTCTGATAATAGGCGGTTTCGATAAGGTCTATGAGATTGGGCGTGTCTTCCGCAATGAAGGCATTTCCACTAAACACAATCCTGAATTCACCATGCTGGAAAGCTATCAAGCCTATGCTGATTATAATGATGTGATGAAGCTGGTGGAAGATATGGTGTGCTACATTGCTAAAGAAGTCGTTGGCAGGACTGAGGTCAGGTTCGGTGGCGAGCTTATCAAGCTTACACTTCCTTGGCAATGTCTTTCTCTGCGGCAGGCAATTAAGGAGCGCTGCGACATTGATTTTGAGGACTGTCCTGAGGCTGATTCATTACGAACGAGGATGGAGCAATTGGGAATAGAAGTTGACCCCAACAAGGATAGAGGCAGGCTGGTAGACGAGCTTATTTCTACCTTCGTTGAGCCTGACCTGATACAGCCTACCTTCCTTATAGATTATCCGGTGGAGATGTCGCCTTTGGCTAAGAGAAAGCGAGACAACGAGCGCCTAGTGGAGCGTTTTGAGGCTTTTATTGGCGGTATGGAAATCGCTAATGCCTTTACCGAACTTAACGACCCTTTGGAGCAGAGGGAACGATTCCGTCATCAGTTGCAGGAGCATATTAGGGCAGATGAAGTTGAAGAGGTCATTGATGAGGACTTTCTTCTAGCCTTGGAGTATGGTATGCCACCCACTGGTGGTCTGGGGGTAGGCATTGACCGTTTGGTAATGTTGCTAACTGATAAGCAATCCATCCGTGAGATTATCCTTTTCCCGCAGTTAAAAGCAAAATAACAAAAGAACCTACTTATTATGCTAGATATTAAGCTCATCCGTGATAATCCTGACTTAATCCGCCAAGCTTTAGATAAGCGGGGCGATAGCGCTCCACTTGGTGAAATCATAAAGCTCGATGAGCGACATCGCCAGTTGCTTCATCAGATGGAAACACTTCGAGCTCAGCGTAACGAGGTCAGCAAACAACTGAGCAAGATGGCAGATAAACCACCTCAGCTCATCGCTGATATGCGCCAACTCGGGGAAAAGATTACTTCTCTAGAGGGGGAAACAGGTCAGGTTGCAACTAAGCTGGAGGACTATCTGCTACTGTTGCCTAACATCCCAGCGACTAATGTGCCTATTGGTAAGGATGAGCGAGATAATGTGGTAGTGCGTTCCTGGGGTGAGCCTCGAGATTTTTCTTTCACACCACTACCTCATTGGGAGTTGGGAGAAAGGCTAAGTATCATCGATTTTCAGCGAGGCGTCAAGCTTTCCGGAACTCGTTTTTATGTTCTTAGGGGGCTGGGGGCTCATCTCCAGCGGGCACTCATCGCTTTCATGCTTGACCTCCATGTAAATGAGCATGGCTATACTGAAATCTATCCCCCTTTTATGGTGAAACGAGATTGTATGGTTGGCTCAAGTAACTTGCCCAAATTTGCCGATAATCTGTACCATGATGAGGAAGATGATTTCTGGTTTGTGCCTACCGCTGAGGTGCCATTGACCAATCTACATCGCGATGAAATCTTACCGCCAGGTACTTTAACTGTCCATTATGTCGCTTATACCGCCTGCTTCCGTCGAGAGAAGATGGCAGCCGGCAAGGATACTCGGGGCATTAAACGAGGACACCAATTTGACAAGGTTGAACTTTATAAGTTCACTGAGCCAGAAGTTTCTGACCAGGAATTAGATGGGATGGTGAGGGATGCTGAGGAAGTGTGTCGTCGGCTAGATATTCCTTATCGGGTAGTGCAGCTATGTACTGGCGACCTAGGCTTTGCTGCAGTTAAAGCCTTTGACATTGAAATGTGGGCTCCCGGCTGTGGCGAGTGGCTAGAAGTTAGCTCATGTAGCAACTGTGGTGATTTCCAAGCCAGACGGGCAAACATTCGCTATCGCCAAGAACTTGAGGCTAAACCCCGCTTCGTCCATACTCTTAACGGCTCAGGGCTGGCTTTACCTAGAGTAATTATCTCAATACTAGAGAACTATCAGCAAACTGACGGCAGTGTAGCAATACCTAAAGCACTAAAGCCATATATAGGGGTAGAGGCAATTAAGAAGCGTCAAAACTAGAGGATGCTCTAAAGCGCTTACCGAGCGGTGGCTCAATGTCATGTTTCATAGCTGACCTCCATCTAACGTATCCTCAGTTCCCTTATCTGAAATTCTGAATGGGTACATCTCTTTCGCCTTGTCCACCAAGGGGTATAACGGCCCTCCTGCCGGACCCCCCACTTTACTTTGCCTAGACGTATAATTAGAATAGGTATATGATGCATCTTTAGAAGCCAATAAAGGTTGTAGGCAGAAGCGATAAAGGTAACAGAAATATTAACTAGAAGTATTAAAGTAATCGAGAAATAGTAGTAGAGTGCAGCCAAAGATAATCTTATGCCCCAGATGTCACGCACAAAACGCTCCAGGTGAGCCATTTTGCCGGAACTGCCACGCAAGGTTATGCTCTGAGTGCCATAGTGTTGTTCCTCCCCAATCCAGATATTGCCCAAAGTGTGGAAAGGAAGTTCGTAATTGGAAGCCGCCAGACAAAGTTCAGCAGCAAAGTTTTGCAAGTCAGCAATTCCGCGGAGTTTCTGACACGAAGCCTCAATACACTTGCCCTCAGTGTGGCGCTCATATTGACACTGCGTCTGGACATTGTCCAAGGTGTGGCTTCCTCGGTCACATGCAACATGTGGAAACGCAGCAGCAAACACCGGATACTGCATCAGTAGAAGCACCAAGTGTTGCACCGAGGGCAGCAAGCCCTGAGTCACCACATGTTACAGAGCAGCAATTCCGTGGAGTTTCTGATACGAGGCTCCAACCCACCTGCCCTCGGTGTGGCGCTTTTGTCCCCTCCTACTCCAGATACTGTTCAAAATGCGGCAACCTTTGTGGTACAGGACGATATGTCGGGATGCGGCGTCAAATGCCAAGTGCCGCACTATGGGCGCCGAGCGCTTTGTCGCAGATAAGCCCGCCTACAGACGAGGTAACATATGCTGAACCAAGAGTGCGTAGCT
Source organism: Dehalococcoidia bacterium (assembly GCA_011170325.1). Classification (GTDB taxonomy): domain Bacteria; phylum Chloroflexota; class Dehalococcoidia; order GIF9; family UBA5629; genus W265. The sequence goes on from DUEX01000009.1 coordinate 30,904, forward strand.
CTGCATCGCAGGATTGGATGCTTCCAGATGCCGCAGCAAAAGAATGGAGCACCCCATCACCACGAAGCCCACTTCTACAGGAAATAACAGGTGCTAGAACGAGAGAATGGATATCTCCACCGCCAGTGAGGCGGTTTCCAGTAGGAACTCTACTAACCATATTACTCCTTCTCGCCGGGGTCTCTGCTCTCGGTTACTATGTTTTTGGCCAGAATGTCATTGAATGGCCCTCACCACCGCCTCATATCCCGGTAGACACCACACCTCCTATAATCCAAAGTGTCTCGGTTTCATCCATAACTGAGGCAAGTGCTGTTACTACCTGGGTAACTGACGAGCCATCTACCAGCCAAGTCATGGTATGCCACCCTGACGGCACTTGTACTTGGACACAGCCTGATGAAACTCCAGTTACTAACCACTCTGTAACCTTAAGTAACCTTGAGCCAGATACGACTTACCACTTAACCCTGATATCGAAAGACGAGAGCGGAAATGAAGCGACATCTGACCGAGAATTAACAACTTTGGGCCAAGCCGATACGACCCCGCCACTGATTTCAGAAGTCAATATTTCCAATATTACAGAAACAAGCGCCACTATAACCTGGGAAACTGATGAAGATGCCACTAGCCAGGTGGAATACGGGATAACTGATGCTTATGGCTCAACCACGTCATGGGATGAGGAGTTAACCACTGGCCATAGTGTCACCTTAAGCGAGCTAGAGCCAGATACAACTTATCACTTCAGGCTGAAGTCGATAGACGCTAGTGGGAACGAAGCGATGTCTGAAACAGGTCAGATATTCGAAACTCTCCCCCCTGTCCCAGTCAGCCCTGAAGTGGGCAGCCGCGCTCCCAATTTCACCCTGTATAACCTTGACGGAGAGGAGATAACTCTGGCTAATCTTCAGGGTAAAATAGTAATGGTCAACTTCTGGTTTGCATCGTGTGCTCCTTGCCAACAAGAAATGCCTTACATTCAGGCAGTGTCTGATAACTGGTCAGATGAGGAATTAGCAATACTTGCCATCAATCGCATTGATAGTGCTGGCACTATCCGAAGCTTTATGGACAGCAAAGGATATACTTTCCCCGTCCTGCTCGATTCAGTAGGAGCAGTCCATGCCTATTACGACGTAAGCAAGTGGCCCACGACTTTCTTCATAGATGCCGAGGGTATTATTAGGGAAGTAGAGGTGGGACGTTTCCATAGCCAAGAGGAAATAGGAAGCATACTCGAGTCTCTCTAGTCATTCCCCCATCATCGCTGCTGAATTCAATGACTTCTTTATCGCCCCTCAATCTGTTCATAGTATGCTGAATCTTGGCTTTACCCCAGCTGAAGTGAAAAGAAAGAGTGCTGCTCAGTTAAGTCACAGTGATGCAAACCTTGACCTTGGTTAATAGCAAAAAGAGCCGCATGCAAGAGATAGAGGTAACTAGGAAAGGTGACTGAGTTCAGCTTCCCCAGCTTTGATCAACTTGGCGATTTCAGCCACCCGCTTACCCAAAGCCCGAGCCCCCTTAACACCATACTCGTCTCGCAGCACACCGAGCTTATCTTCAGGGTCAAACTTCCCCGTTCCATTTTCGCTGGCTAAGCCAGTAGCTCCGAAAGGCGAGCCTAAGTTGAGGGGTGGACCGACTGGTATCATTTCGTTCACTAAGAAGGTAGAGGTGATACTGAGCAGCGTCGTCTCTAGCCCATTATTCCTCCCCCAGGCTACGGCCAAGGCACCGCCTACTTTGTTCCTCAATCTTCTACAATAGACATTGCCAATGCCAAAGACTCGAAATCTATCACTAAAGCAAGCCATGTATCCCGAGAGTCGACTAACATAAACGGGGCTAGCCAGTAACAAGGCATCAGCCTTCAGTATCTCAGGATATATCTCCACCATATCATCTTTCTGAGCACAAAATTTGCCCTCCTCTTGCTTCTTGACACACCAGTTACAATGACGACAATCTTTTATCTCCTTGCCGGCTAGGGTTATTAACTCCGTCCTAACATCGCCAGTAGCTTCGGCAGCTTTAAGGCTCTCCTTAAGAAAAGCTTCGGTATTGCCACCTTTGATAGGACTACCACATATTCCTAAAATCTCGATTTCCATTGACCACCTCCTGAGCCTCGATTATACCATTAGGTTCTTGCTATAAAAAAGGAGGTCTAAGGGACAGGTTATCAAGCACAATCTGTTTGAATTTGAAAGTATGAATATAATCCGAGAGAATGGTTTGTTAGACCATTGGTCTGTTTTAGTTCAATATTCACGGTTATACCATCGGCATACGTAACACCGAGGCTCTACCGCTAGGCAACCCTTCTGTAGCTCCCCGCTAGTCATTCGGATATGAGACTGGCAAGGATAACGAACTTGGTGTGTTGAGCCCAACCTCTGTGGCAAGATGGAACCATAGATAACCTTTGAGCCCTGTCTCTACCACTGGATTATTAGCTTCTTAGGCTCTTATTAAAAGCAATACATGTGAGGGTTGACTGTAACCTGCGAGGTCTAGAAGGTTAGCTTATTACACTCCCCACACAGAATTTCCCAATTTGAAGGCTCGTCACCACCAGCTATACTTTTTTGATGAACTTCCCAGCCGCCTCGACCTTCTTTGCCCCTTTCCTCCCATACCAACTCTGCGTTGCACCTACCCATGTGACCATGCATCTGCCTCATACACTCGCATCTCGCACTTGCTCTTTGCCATGATTGTCCAACAATACTTTCAGAACATGGCATATCACACCTCCTTCCGGCATGGTTAGCCGACAACTCAGAATATCTACAATAATGATGCATCCTACGTGATTTGTCAACACCATCTAATTTCAAGGTTACCTGCTGTGAATACCGTTTGTGTTCTGCCACCGCATCATGACAAACGACTGCTTGACAGTAACGGAGAACTATCAATATAGTCCCTCAGTTACAGCCCAATTAAACGTAGCCCGAAGACATGCATATAGCCTCTTGATTGTGATGGGACTGATTGGTCTATTGGCTCCTGCGGATTTGCTACCCCTTCTGCCCAGCTCAGTACTTCGTACATAGGCCAGAAATTGGCGGATATGCTCATGAGTAATATCAATGGCTTTCTGTGGCAGTCCATAGTTCTCTGCATACCATAGAAATTTGGCCAGTTTCTCAGTATAATATTGTATTGTTGCATTGGACTTGCCTGTGACTTTACAATCTAGTAGAAAGCCATTAACAAGAGACCACATCGCTATTTCGCTATCTGACTGAATTTGAGATTTCGGATGAAACCGTCTCAATGTCACATACGGTTGTGGAGGGGTGACCGAGCGGTTTATGGTGGCGGTCTTGAAAACCGTTTTCGTCTTTGGCGAACGTGGGTTCGAATCCCACCCCCTCCGCCATAAGAAAATTTAATAAAAAGGAGGGAAATAAATGAAAATCCACGAATACCAAGCAAAGGCGTTATTATCTGAGTTTGGCATACCTATCCCTGAGGGTGGAGTAGCCGCCACACCGGCTGAAGCTAATAAGATAGCTGCTAACCTCGGTGGCAAGGTGGCAATTAAAGCTCAGGTCTACGCCGGTGGCAGGGGCAAAGCCGGAGGCATAAAGGTAGCTAATACACCTGAGGAGGCCGAAAAGCTGGCAGGCCAGATGATTGGCACCAGGCTGGTAACTCACCAGACAACCCCAGAAGGAGTGCCGGTAAGCAAGGTCCTGGTGGAGAAGGCTGTTGCTGTCGAGCGCGAGCTTTATCTCAGCATTATCGTCGATAATGTCAGCCGTATGCCGGTGACGATGGCTAGCGAAGCCGGCGGTATGGATATTGAGGAGGTAGCTCAAGTTAGCCCGGAGAAGATTCTCAAAGTCTACATTGACCAGGCGGCTGGCTTTCAGGCCTTCCAGGGACGCAAGCTGGCCTATGGAATGAACTTAAGCCCGACTCAGGTTCGACCAGCCACCAGCTTGATGACAAACCTATATAGACTGTTTCAGGCAAAGGACTGCTCCCTGGCTGAAATCAATCCTTTGGTAGTTACTGCTGATGGCGAGCTTCTAGCTCTCGATGCTAAGTTGAACTTCGATGATAACGCTCTTTTCCGCCATAGTGACATCGAGCAACTTCATGACCTAGAACAGGAAGACCAGCTTGAAGTTAAAGCTAACCAGCTGGGGGTTAAGAATTATATTAAAATGGATGGCAACATTGGCTGCATGGTCAACGGGGCTGGCTTGGCCATGGCAGTTATGGACCTCATCACTCAAGCTGGTGGCAGTCCAGCTAACTTTCTTGATATTGGTACGGTTAATAATACCGAACGTGTCGTCAGCGCCTTTAAGGTTTTCACTACCGACCCCAGTGTGAAAGCGATACTGGTGAATATCTTTGGCGGTATGGCTAGGGTAGATGTTATCGCCCAAGGCATAGTCGAAGCTCACGGGCAGATGGATGTTCGTCTTCCATTGGTCATCAGATTGGCTGGGACAAATGTTGATGAGGGTAAGCGCATCTTAGCCGAATCTAAGATAGACTTTATTGAGGCAACGGATTTTTACGATGCTGCACGCAAAGCAGTGGCAGCAGCCAAAAGCTCTTAAACTAACAAAGGAGGCAAGAATTGAGCATCTTGATCGATGAAAAAACACGGTTGCTGGTGCAGGGGATTACTGGAGGTGAAGGCAGCTTTCATACCCAGCGGTGTATCGACTATGGCACTAAAGTTGTCGCCGGAGTTACCCCGGGGAAGGGAGGAAGCCAGACGTTAGGCGTCCCTGTCTTCAACACTGTAGACACGGCAGTAAAGGAAACCGGAGCCAATGCCAGCATAATTTTTGTGCCACCTGCCTTTGCTGCTGATGCTATTCTAGAAGCCACTGATGCTGGTATTCCATTGATTGTGTGCATTACCGAGGGCATCCCAGTTTCAGATATGGTAATGGTGCATGACTACCTCAAGGGTAAGTCGGCTCGACTCATCGGTCCCAACTGCCCCGGTGTCATCTCCCCGGGCAAATGCAAGGCAGGGCTTATGGTCGGCGAGATTCATCTTCCCGGCAATGTCGGCCTTGTTTCCCGCAGTGGCACTCTAACTTATGAAGCGGTTGCCCAGCTAACCAGTCTGGGTATCGGGCAATCTACCTGTGTTGGCATTGGCGGCGACCCTTTGCCCGGCAGTGCTTTCGTTGACATACTCACGTTATTCCAAGAAGACAAGGATACTAAGGCGATCGTGCTTATCGGTGAGATCGGCGGCACTGCTGAGCAGGAGGCTGCCGACTTCATTAAGGGGAAGATGACCAAGCCAGTGGTTGCCTTTGTGGCTGGAGCTACAGCTCCACCGGGGAGAAGAATGGGACACGCCGGGGCTATCATCAGCGGCAGCTCAGGCAGAGCCCAGGAAAAGATAACAGCCCTAGCCACCGGGGCTACCATAGCTCCTAGCCCTGCCGAAATCGGGCTTACCATGAAGAAGGTACTGGAGGCATAATTTATGAATCAAATGGAAAAATATCTGAGACCTACACCTACAATCGACTGCGACAACGAGGCCATAAAAGAGAAGGCCCAAAGTCTAACCAAAGGTCAGAAGGAAGTTACAGACAAGGCCAAAAGCCTTTTCTATTTCGTAAGGGACGAGATTAAATATAACTTCTGGGCAATGAGCGACCTTCTTGAAGATTACCGGGCAAGCAGGACTTTGGAGAGAGGAGAAGGATTTTGCGTCCAAAAGGCAGTCCTCCTCGCCGCCTTAGCCCGAGCTGTGGGTATCCCAGCCCGCCTGCGACATGCCGCTATTCGGAACCATACCGTTCCCAATAAGGTAAGGGAGCTAATGAGGGGAAACCTGTTTGCCTTCCACGGTTACGATGAGCTATATATCGAAGGAAAGTGGGTTAAAGCTACTCCAGCCTTTGATGCGGAGATGTGCCAAAAGAACCGAATTACCCCGGTAGAATTTGATGGTAAGAACGATGCCACGTTTCACTCCCATAATCAAGACGGGAAATTGCATATCGAATATGTCAAAGACCATGGCCACTATGATGACCTCCCTTTCGATAAGATGATTAATATAAGAATCCAGACCCTCGGCGCTGATTTTTTCGAGCGAATAAGACAGGCGATTGAGTCAAGAAAAGCACAAGGATAGGATGCTAGAGGCTGAACAATAAACTAGCATCAACGAGGAGGTCGATGCTGTGGCATACAGGCTCTTTGGATTGACCAAAGACAAGAGACAGACAATAGAGGCAGCAATCAAATGAACCGTTACCCCTTAGTCGAGGAAATCTCCACTCCGTTAACCGCCCCTGAAGCCTTCGAGCTGTTCCACAGCGAGCCGTATAGYTTTTTCYTGGACAGCGGTATGGACCCTCAGAGGCTGGGGAGATATTCTTTYATCGGCACTGACCAATTTCTGGTGATGMGAAGYCGRGGCRGYARRGTCACCCTCAYRTGGCAAGATAAGCAGGAAGTTGAACMRGGCAACCCCTTYGATGTCYTRGGKASAYTGYTGGAAACATAYAGGCTRGACTYTTTCTCARCACCTRTTCCCTTCTGGGGTGGYGCCGTAGGCTACCTCAGCTACGACCTATGYCACTTTATAGAGCGCCTGCCAACCACAGCYAYRGAYGATTTAGGACTCCCGGAGAGCTATTTTGCTTTCTAYGACACSRTCCTCGCCTTMGATAATYTAACAGGCAGAACCTACATCGTTTCCACRGGTTTTCCYGAGSTTGACGAGAGCCGAAGGCTAAAAAGAGCCAAARWGCGCCTTGAGGAGATGAAGARCCGSCTCTCCKMCTCYTCCACAYTTGTCCGAAAAGCTKATTYYTGGARYGYTAAAGRAAAAGAYGAAGCTGTGCTTAAGTCCAACTTCACTCCTGAAGACTATATGAAGGCTGTGGRCAGRGTCAGGGAATAYATCGCTGCCGGCGATGTCTTTCAGGTCAATCTCTCCCAGCGTTTCGAGACCGATTTGMCCGTTCCTCCTYACGAGCTCTACCAACGCTTAAGACAGGTTAACCCAGCCCCCTTTGCCAGTTACCTCAACTTTRATGAGGTGACCGTTGTCGGTGCCTCACCGGAGAGGTTCCTTCRCGTAGATGGTGATTGGGTAGAGACACGACCGATAAAAGGCACYAGGCCAAGGGGCAAAGACGAGGTTGAGGATGCAGTTCTGGCTCAAGAGCTAACTCACAGTATCAAAGACCGGGCAGAGAATGTGATGATTGTTGACCTAGAGAGGAATGATTTAGGCAGAGTCTGTCAATTCGGCACGATAAAAGTTACCGAGCTGGCTATCCTTGAGTCCTTCCCCACCGTCTTCCACTTGACTTCTACTGTTGTTGGCAAGCTGCGTCCAAATAAGAACCGTATTGACTTACTTAAGGCTACTTTTCCTGGCGGCTCTATTACCGGTGCTCCTAAGGTACGGGCAATGGAGATTATCGATGAACTTGAGCCGACGAGGAGGAGCGTTTATACTGGAGCTATCGGTTACCTAAGCTTCGGCAGTAATCTTGACCTTAACATAGTTATCCGCACCTTTCTGGTTAAAGATGGCAAGGCCTACTTTCAAGTAGGCGGTGGCATTGTGTACGATTCTGACTCTGAGGCAGAATATCTGGAAACTTTAGATAAGGCCAAGGCTCTGATTCAGGCACTTCGTCTGGCCCCAAGATTAGCCATAGAGGTAAAATGATACTGGTCATCGATAATTATGACTCTTTCGTTTATAACCTGGCTCAATATTTGGGCGAATTGGGCTGGGAGCCGATGGTTTATCGGAACGACCAAATCAGCTTAGCTGAAATCGAAGAACTTGTTCCCAGCCATATAGTTATCTCACCGGGGCCGGGTACCCCGTTAGATACTGGTATTTCCAACGATGTAATACGCCACTTTGGTGGTAAAATTCCTATCCTCGGTGTCTGCCTTGGGCACCAGTGTATTGGTCATGCTTATGGTGGTACCGTCGGGCAGTCCTCAATGCCAGTTCATGGCAAGTCATCGCTTATCCACCATGATGGCGAAGCTATCTACCAAGGCATAAGAAATCCTTTCTCGGCGGCTCGTTATCATTCCCTAATTATCAAGCCAGTCGATTTTCCCCTTTGTCTTAAGGTCACTGCTCAGACTGAGGAAGGGGAAATAATGGGTGTAAGGCATAAAGAATATGTAGTCGAAGGCACCCAGATTCACCCTGAATCCATCCTCACCGAGGTAGGACATGACCTGTTGGCTAACTTCCTCTCTTCTTCTGAGGCAGTGTGGCATTAGAGTCCGTTGATGGAAGAGATTGTTTACCTTAACGGTGACCTAATTCCTCGCTCCCGAGCTAAGATATCCCCCTTCAATCATGGTTTCCTTTATGGCTACGGTCTTTTCGAGACGATGCGGGCTTATAACGGCTCTGTCTTTCGCCTTAACCGCCATCTGGCTCGCCTTCACCAGTCAGCTGAAACCCTGGGTATAGCCTCCAAGCTAGCTTCTTTTGACCTGGAGAAGGCCTGTTATGACCTTTTACAGGCTAATAAGCTGGCTGAAGCCCGCCTCAGGCTTACTGTATCGGCTGGTGAAGGTGATATAATCCCTGACCCAGCTACCTGTAGTGGTATTACCATATTCATTGTTGCTCGGAAAGCTGCGCCCTTGCCGCCTGAAAACTACCAGCGAGGCTTTAGGGCAGTCCTATCATCTCTAAGGCGCAATAGTCAGTCACCGTTGTCACGACTGAAGTCCACTTGCTATTTGGAAAACGTTTTAGCCAGGCAGGAAGCCAGGGCAGCTGGAGCTGACGAAGCGCTGATTCTCAATGAGCGAGGCTTGGTAACTGAAGGCAGCACTACCAATATTTTCCTGGTGAATGGCGGAATGCTGATTACCCCCTCTTTAGAAAGCGGCGCTTTGCCCGGGATTACCAGGGAGGCTGTTCTGGAGCTGTCTCAATCTTTGGGAACCAAGGCAATCGAGAAAGACACAGTGCTGGGAGAGCTGTATGAAGCTGAGGAGTCTTTCTTAACCAATTCGATACTCGAGATAATGCCCCTGACCTGGTTTGGCGACAAGCCCATTGTCTCGGGAAAACTAGGGGCACTAACCCAGCGGCTTATGGCAGCTTACAAAGAGCTAATAAAAAAAGAGTGTTAACCCTATGGTCTACCAAAGAAGTAACCTGTCGATAATAGGTCACCCCTACAATTCCTTACTCCATATACTAACCCGGTGCTTGGTTAGGCGGAAACAATGATATATGCGAGGCAATATCCCTCAACCTGCTAATCTAAGGTTGCGCCAAATGCCTCACGTTTGTGATGCCCTCGTCTGAACGAAGGCAATGAACTCCCCAAGTAGGCGGGAAACCACCCTTTCCTTCCGATAAATGCAGTAGAAATCTCGGCTTAACCCTAGCCCCCCCTCAATGGCGACTTCCTTGACCAAGCCAAGGGTCAGACTCTTCTTAATTGCCAGATTTGATACGAAGGCAATTCCTGCCCTTGCTTCCACGGCAGAGACCACAGCCTGAGTCGTACCCAAAACTAGTCTTGGTCTGCAGTGCTCAAGGTCAAATCCAGCCTTGAGCAGTAAGGGCTCCAGACTCCGTCGTGTACCTGATGATTCCTCTCGAAAAATCAGCGGCTCTCCCTCCAGTTCCAGAAAGGAGACCTCTTGCCGCTGAGCAAAGGGATGTTCAGGAAACACGATGAGGACAATCCTATCTTCTGCTATCTTGAATGACTCCAGCTCGTGACCTTCTGGTGCGATGCCACAGAATCCCACCTCGTAAGCACCGTTCAGCACCTCGTCGATGACAGTGAGAGAATCGGAGATTGMTACATGRGCCCCTATAGCCGGGTGTAGCTCCTTGAATTCCCCCAGAAGCGGCGGCAGGAGGAACTCACCAGGTAYAGTGCTGCTGGCAATKACCAGRTCTCCACGCACCTCCTCYCGMAGCTGATCGAGGTCGTGTTGCAAATGGCTCCGCTCCTCTTCTACAGATTCAGCAAAGCGAAGCAACCGTTTGCCAGCCTCGGTCAAAGTGATTGCCTTCTGACCACGGTCAATCAGGCGAACRCCGAGGTCGCGCTCCAGCTTCTGTATTTGGAAGGASACCGCAGGCTGGCTGATCGATAGCCTCTTGGCYACTTCCGAGAAACTCCCCAGCYTRACTACTTCAAGATACGTCCTTAGGTAATCTAGGTTCATRACACNCYAACTYTTCTGYAGRTATRYCTATCTTGACAAAACAATTATTTRTGATAAAATATATTTATCTTAYAYTTAAGAATTACTTATGGMAAAATCTGCTTAAGYTATTTTATGACATGTYCGYTAAATCATCAAGGAACTRTGGCYRAGGYCRAATCGMAGASACRGCTTAACRTRGCAAGATTTATATCSGACAATCRACTCACCTCCAAACCTCCTGACCATYGSYKGGGACRGGGCAKKRMWKYMMWGCCCYGTCCCNAGCGGTCAARCACNNNGACRGNNCAATGGTAGATCTGGARGCTCATTTTNGACAAGAATTGCTTAYGATGAAGCCTGCTTTAWTTCATKWSAGNANYTWATNNCATGAKRSRARCTRMTNANGMTGSAARSWGNCNYAGCWGGNARAGARANSMSGCMRRTWKWGARMSGATTTTGGGTACCAAGAACCTGGATCATCCTTGCCGGGGTCGCTTTCGGTGTCTTAGCCGCCATGGCGACCAAGTGGGGAAATCCGCCTAATATGGGCATCTGCATTGCTTGCTTCTACCGCGACATCGCCGGCGGGCTTGGTCTGCATCAGGCCACAGTAGTGCAGTATCTACGCCCTGAGATAATGGGCTTTATGCTAGGCGCCCTCATCTCAGCCTATGGATTCGGCGAATTTAAGGCCAGGGGCGGCTCATCCCCGATAGTACGCCTTATACTAGGCGCCCTTTTCATGATTGGTGCCTTGGTGTTCCTCGGCTGCCCTGTTCGGGCACTCATCCGTCTCGCTGGCGGTGACCTCAACGGCATAACTGCCTTGGCCGGCGTTGTCGCTGGGGCAGCAATCGGCATCTACTTCCTCAGAAGAGGCTTTAATCTCGGCCCCTCGCTCAAGATACCGACCACCGTCGGCTGGATGATGCCGCTGGTTATGCTTGGGCTACTCCTTCTAATCATCTTCCAGCCAAGTTTTTTGTTCTTCAGTGAGAAGGGGCCAGGCTCAATGCATGCTGCCATCTGGATTTCGCTCCTGATCGGGCTTTTTTGTGGCTTTCTAGCTCAGAGGACTAGGATGTGCTTCGTCGGCGGCTGGCGCGACCTCATTCTGGTCGGGGATTCCTATCTGTTCGGCGGCATTGCTGGTTTCTTCATCGGGGCTCTAGCGGTAAACCTGACCCTCGCCTACGGCTTCGGCGAAGCTCAGTTCTTCAACGTTGGCTTTGTCGGGCAGCCTGTGGCCCATGACAACCACCTGTGGAACTTCCTCGGCATGGCTCTGGCCGGGTTAACAGCCACCCTCCTGGGCGGATGCCCGTTGCGCCAGACAATCCTCTCAGGTGAGGGCAATGCTGATGCCGGGGTAACCGTCCTCGGCTTCATTGCTGGAGCTGCCATTGCTCACAATTTTCACCTAGCCTCGAGCCCTGAGGGCATTGGCGACTTCGCCGTCTGGGCAGTTATCATAGGCATGGCTTTCTGCCTGGCTACTGGCTTTCTATTCAGCAGAGAAAAGGTATAAGGGGATACTCATGGCATTATTCAAAAAAAGACAGGCCTTTGATGGCAGTGGACTGGTGCTATTTGCAGAGGTCCAGGACGCTACCACCGCAGAGAAGGTCCTTAAAGAGGCAGGCCACACGATTAAACTGGTGGCGCCACCGCCTCAGCTTCGTAAAGGCTGTGACCTAGCAGTAGAGATAAACTTGGTGGAGCAAATGGCCATAGAGAGGCTGTTTAAGCAAAAAGATGTTGCTTATATTGAGGTCGTTCCCCTGAAAGGCGGCGGGGAGCTTCTGGAAATCGTCAAGGTTGTCGATTTTGGCGAGGCGATGATGGTCAAGGCTGGCAACATGAAGCTTACCTTCGATAAAGAGAGCGGCACCATCGTAAACACCTCAGGCGGCGGCTGCCCTGACATCCCCTATCTCCACGCTGAACTGATAGATAAGAAGCTCACTGAGACCCCCCGGCCTAGGGACATCGGTTTCACCCTGTGCGCCTTGATGCTGGATCGCGCCCTTGAGGAATCCCTGGAACTCTGGCAGAGGGAAAGGGGGTTGAAAAAATGATGCTCCTTGCTGGAACGGTCCCTATAGGAGACATGCCTCTGACAGTGGGAAAGGTTGAGACGGATGGAGAGCTTCTGGTCATTGATGGCTACCGCATCCCCTGTACTCAGGGCACCGGAGCCATGATTAGTGCTGCGCTAACTACCGTCGAGTACTTGAAGCTGGAGACACCGCAAGTTCTGGTTGCTGGAGATATCGGCCAGGGCAAGGGGAGCCGGTCGATTTATGAATACCTTATTCAAAATGTACCGCAGCTGGGGCTGGAGGTGCTAGCCTTGCACTATTGCCTTCCCGATATGGCCCTGATGAGGAAGCTCTGTGAATCTGTTGAAAGGTGCGCCAAAAAACCAATCATGGTCGCTGATGCCTCCTCGATGTACGCCGCTAAGGCAGCTGGGCTAGCCGCTAAATTTGACATTTTTACCCCCGATGCTACTGAGATGGCCTTTCTCGCTGACCCTGACGCTACCCATCCTGCCTACATTACCAGGCACCTTTTCGATACAGATATAACCAAGACCCCAGAACTGGTCGCCGCTGCCTACCGGAATAATAGTGCAGCTAAATTACTACTAGTCAAGGGGGTAATCGACTATGTGGTCAATGACGGTGATGTTCTAACTACCATTGCTGAACCCAATGTGCCTGCATTGGAAGCCGTCGGGGGAACGGGTGATACTATCACCGGCTTGGTCTCTGCTTTTGCCTACGCCGGCCTGGAGCCACACGAAGCAGCTATAATCGCCGCCAAATCAAACCGTATGGCGGGAAAATTTGCCCAGGCCACTCCTGCTAGCAGGGTCAGGCAAATCATTGACCAGTTCCCTGATGTGTTCAAGGAGCACCTCTGTCAATGGAGCGGAGCCTGCTATTTGGAAGGAGAAAACTAAGATGGCTGAAGTCGATGTCAGAGGGTTTTCCTGTCCCATCCCGGTAGTCAAAACCAAGAAGGCTATTGAGGAAAACCCGAACGAAATGGTTACCGTGCTGGTGGAGAGCGCGGTCTCAAAAGAAAACGTATCCCGGCTGGCTCAGAGCAAGGGGTATTCCGTTGAGGTGGAGGAGACCTCAGACGGGTATCGCCTCATGCTCGCCCCACCCAAGAATAGGAGGTAGCAAATGGCTACAGAAGTTGACGCCCAGGGGCTTCTCTACCCCGGCCGGTTGTCAATACCAAAAAAATTATACAAGTGTGAAGGAGGCAAGTACAATGGGTGATGCGCTGAGACCACGTCTCACCGAGACTGTTTCAGGTGCCGGCTGAGCCTGCAAGATAGGTCCGGGAGACCTAGAGAAGGCTTTATGTGGGCTTCCATTGATTTCTGACCCCAACCTTATTATAGGTATGGAAAGGGCTGAGGATGCCGGCGTCTATAAACTGAGCGACGAATTGGCCATTGTACAGACCCTTGACTTCTTCACGCCCATCGTCGATGACCCTTACACATTCGGTCAGGTTGCTGTGGCTAATGCTCTCAGCGATGTCTATGCTATGGGGGGGAAGCCTCTCACCGCCATGAACATCGTCTGCTTCCCCATAAAGAAGATGGACATATCCATACTACAGGATATCCTTCGCGGTGGGCTGGACAAGATGCGGGAGGCAGAAGTGGTTCTCGTCGGCGGGCATAGCGTGGAGGATAACGAGTTGAAGTATGGGCTTTCCATCACCGGCGTCATCCACCCGGCAAATGTAGTCCTCAATACAGGAGCCAAGGCAGGTGACAAGCTCCTCCTGACCAAACCGCTGGGTACAGGGATAATCAATACTGCCCTGAAGGGAGGGATGGCAGATGAAGAGGCGGTTTCAAAGGTGATAAAGTGTATGGTCACTCTCAACAGGAAGGCATCAGAACTGATGATGGAAGTAGAGGTTCATGCCTGCACCGATGTAACCGGTTTCGGTCTCCTGGGTCACGCCTGCGAGATGATTGAGGGTGAGGATGTTGGCATGGTTATCTACTCCTCCTCGGTTCCGCTTCTCCCTAAGACGGAAGAGTACGCCCAGATGGGGCTCATCCCCGGAGGGACAATCCGTAATCGGGATTTTCGCCTTCCCATGATTGAGCTGGCTGCTGAGATGTCCAATGAGAGGTTGCTCATTCTGTTCGATGCCCAGACCTCAGGCGGGCTGCTTATCTCTGTGCCGGGGCAAGAGGCAGACATGCTGCTCCACAGGATGCACGAAGAGGGAATAGAGGAGGCGGCTATCGTCGGTGAGGTAGTAGATGAGCCAAAGGGTAAGATTGTGGTAAAGTAGATGCAGGAATGATAGAGATAGCCATTCCTGGCAGAGGAAGCTACGAATTCAAGCATCTAGTGCTCGACCTGAACGGCACCATTGCCCTAGATGGTGACGTTATCGAAGGCGTAGAGGAAAGGCTTCAAAAGCTGGGGCAGTTATTGAATATCTCGATTGTTACCGCGGATACGCACGGCAGCGCCCGCCGGTTGGAAGAGAGCCTTGATATCAAGATACGCAGAATAGAGGCCGGCAAAGAGGATGCTCAAAAGCTTGCCCTGGTGCAGCAACTGGCAAGGGAAAATACCATCTCCATAGGCAATGGTTCCAACGATGTCTCTATGTTGAGGGAATCCACTCTTGGCATATGCGTACTGGGTCAGGAAGGGGCATCGATTGAGGCGATAATGAATTCTGACCTGGTGGTTCCCGACATCAACGCCGCCCTTGAGCTGCTGCTCTACCCTGATAGGTTGATTGCCACCCTGCGAAAATAGCCTTTCACAAAGGGTTAAATAGCTTTGTGCTGCCAGCCAGAGAGCAAAAGCTAGCTTAGGCGCAGGAGACAGGAAAAAGGTACACTGGAATACCCTCGCTATCGCGAAGTCCTATGTCACCGATGTGTGCTATGCTATAATCTGACGGAAGGCGGAAACGCAAGCTATGAAGCGGTTGACTGATGCCTATCTGGATATAGAGACCACCGGCTTATCGCGATTCTACGACGATATAACCGTAATCGGCATTTACCGATGCCACGGCAGAAACAATGGATTCATTCAATTGGTAGGCGAAGAGGTGACTAGCGGCAACCTTGTCACAGCCCTGAAGGGTGTAGGCACAATCTATACCTACAACGGCAGCAGGTTCGACCTTCCTTTCATTCATGCTTCTCTCGGAATAGACCTGGCCACTGAATTCCGTCACCACGACCTGATGTATGACTGCTGGAGAAATGACCTATACGGTGGCTTCAAGGCGGTTGAGGTTCAGCTAGGAATTCCCAGGCAGCTAAGGGACATCAGCGGATTCGAGGCGGTGCTGTTGTGGTGGCGGTATCAGAACGATGGCGACAAGAATGCCCTGGCTTTGCTGCTGCAGTACAATAAGGAGGATGTGGTCAATCTGAAGGCTCTAAGAGAGAGGTTGGCTGAATGTCGGGTTTAGGTAAAGCAAGCGGGAGTTGAAATGCCAGTTTATTCTCATTCACAGCTAAGTATGTACGAAGACTGTCCCCTGAAGTACAAGCTTCGCTACCGGGACGATATTAAGCGGGATATCGAAGGTATAGACGGCTTCTTAGGCTCAAGGGTTCACGAAACCTTGCAGAAGTGCTACGACGACCTCAGGTTTACCAAGTTAAATAGCCTGAACGACTTACTTGCCTATTACAACAAGATCTGGCAGGAAAACTGGCACGACTCAATCATCATCACCAGGCAGGAGCTAACACAGGAACACTACAGGGCTCTAGGCGAAAAGTTGATTGAAACTTACTATAAGCGGTATTCGCCCTTTGATACAGATATAACCATAGGCACCGAGTTAAGCTTTAATTTCTCGCTCGATGACGACGATAAATACAGGCTGAGGGGCATCATAGACCGGCTGTCGCGGACCCAAGATGATGTTTATGAAATCCATGACTATAAGACATCAAAAAATCTGCCAGGTCAGCAAGAAGCGGATAAAGACAAGCAGCTCGGCTTATACCAGATTGGAGTCCAAAAGAGGTGGCCTGATGTTAAGAGTATCAAGCTTATCTGGCACTATCTGGCCTTTGACACGGAACTGGTCTCCTATCGCACTCCGGAAGCTATCTCAAGCCTGGTTCAAGATACCAAAGACTTAATCGATGAGATAGAGTCAGCTCAGGACTTCCCGCCAAAGGAATCCTGGTTGTGCGACTGGTGCGAATATCCTGACCTGTGCCCACGGAGAAAGCACTTCCTCAAGGTTGAAGCCCTGCCGGTGAATGAGTATCTCAATGAGCCGGGGGTCACACTTGTCAACAAATATGTAACCCTCAGGAACGAGAAGACGAAGATAGAGGGCGAGATGGAGAAGGTGAGGGAGGCGATGTTCGACTATGCCAGAAAGGAAGAAGTTGAGGTCATAAAAGGCAGCGATTGTAAAGCATTGGTCAAATTTGGCGAGAAACTGAAATTCCCGGGCAAGAACGATGCCGAGCGCCCGGAGCTGGACGATATAGTAAAAGGGGCAGGCAAGTGGGATGAGGTCTCCCAGCTTGATACTACATCACTTGTCCGAGTTGTTGAGAACAGCCTGTGGAGCAAGGACCTGATTGATAAGGTTATGAAATACGGCAGAATCGAGGAGACCGACTCCATTCATATATCAAAACTGAAGGAGGAAAAGTAGTAAAATACGCAAATATAGACACCGCACATTTGCCCAGACTGTTCAGCAGGGAAGAAGAATAGCTTGCCATCGTGGCAAAGGCCTCGCCTAGATAGCGAGGCTATAAACAAAAGAGTCATCGATTGAAAAACTCGCTTACCCTGCTCACACTTTATATAACAGGCTTCGTCGGATTTGCCGGCTTCAGCCTGTTATTTCCGGTAATGCCCCTTTATGCCACAGAAGTTGGGGCTTCAGTATCCCAAGTCGGGCTGGTAGTAGCTGTTTACTCCTATGTCGCCGCTTTAACCTTGATCCCCTTCGGCATGTTCTCCGACAAGTTAGGGCGGCGTAACTTCTTGGTCGCTGGCTTAATCATCTTCACCCTGGCACCACTGCTCTATCCGCTGACTACCAATCCTCAACACCTTATTTTAGCCAGAGCGATTCACGGGTTGGCCGCAGCTACCTTCATCCCAGCAGCTATTGCCTTGGTAATCGACCTGGCCCCGGCAGCACAGCGGGGGGAATCTTTGGGCTGGTATACAACCTCGACTCAACTGGGCCTTATGGCTGGACCAATAACTGGCGGCTTTCTATTGAAGCATCTTGGTTTCGAAGCTGCCTTCTATAGCTGCAGCGCCATTTCACTATTAGGTCTGGCCTTTATCTTTTTCCGGCTTGGTGCCATCCCGCAGAAACCTATAGCTGAGGCGACCGAAGATAGTTCCTGGGGCTGGTTGAAACAAAGATTTGTCTTTGTCGGCTTGCTGACTCCTCTGTTTATTGCTACAGGCTCGGGCACTATTGCCACTTACATACCTCTTTATGGCAAAGGCTTTAGTATAACTGAGGCCGGTGCTGGGTTGCTTATCACCGCCTTCTATGCTAGCTCAGCCTTACTGCGGGCTCCAGCCGGTAGACTATCGGACAAGGTTGGCAGGAAACCAATGATTCTCTCCGGTCTGGCACTGAGCGCTATAGCCATAGCCTTTATTTCTCAGTTCCACAGTCTGTCTCAACTAATCCCCATAGCCATTTTCTTTGGCCTTGGTATGGGGCTGGCTATGCCATCGAGCTTAGCTCTGGTGGCTGACCTATCTTCAGCAGGAGGGAGAGGGTTATCTATGGGCGTGACCACTTGTTTGTTTCAGGTCGGCTTAGCCATTGGGGCTACAGCTATGGGAGTCGTGGCTGAAATGAGCAGTTTCGAAACAATGTTCCTGGCCTGTGCTTCAAGCTTAGCCTTCGGTTTGCTCGTCATCTTTGGCTTGATGCAAGCCCGGTAACAGCTTCTATTGAAGCAACACCTCCTTGACTCTCTCAACAAAATGGCATAAATTGTAAAACCACAGGCTACTTCAAAAAATGAAATTCACTATCATTTATGACAACGAAGTAAAGAAGCCAAGCCTAAAGGCAGATTGGGGGTTTTCATGCCTTATAGAAGCACAGGACATGCCTCCGATTCTGTTCGATACCGGAGCCAGCGGCTCTATACTACTACACAATATGAAGGAGTTGGGCATCTCCCCAAGCACTATCGGGATAATAGTGATTTCACATGCGCACTGGGACCACGCTGGCGGGCTTCAGGATATCTTGGAACTGAATAAGGATGCCGAAATTTACCTGCCAGCGTCACTCGGGAGAGCCATCTCAGGGAGAAAGGTAGTTCAGGTCGAAGATGCTACTCAGATTTGCCAAAATGCCTTTACCACCGGTGAGCTTAAAGGCATAGAGCAGTCTTTAGCACTTAACACAGACAAAGGGATACTTGTGGTAGTTGGCTGTTCCCATCCCGGAGTAGGGGACATCATAGATGCTGCCGCCAAATTCGGCACGGTTTACGGCATCGTAGGAGGCTTTCACGGATCCAGCGAGTTTGAAAGGCTGAGCGACTTATCTTTAATATGCCCGTGTCACTGCACGCAATACAAGTTTGAGATAAAAGAGCTATTTCCAGAAAAGTGCCTAAACTGCGGAGCCGGAATGGTGGTCGAGTTGTAAAGAGGCTCTGGTGAGGATAGTCCTACACATATGTTGTGGAGTTTGCGCTGCCGGGGTAGTAAAAACATTGGCTACAGAAGGGCATCAGATTGCTGGCTTTTTCTATAACCCAAACATCCACCCTGAACAAGAATATCACAGAAGGTTAGAAACTACCTATAGAGTAGCTCAAGAGTTGAACTTCCCGCTGGAGGTAGCTCCTTATACGCCGGAGGAATGGCTCAGACAGACCGATTTTTTGAAACACGAACCTGAAGGTGGAAAGAGATGCCAGGTTTGCTTCAGAATCAGGCTGGAAAAGACTTACCTTTACCTGCTGGACTGTGGCTGGGACGCTTTTGCCACTACTTTAACGATAAGCCCTCACAAGTCCGCACAGGTAATTAATAGAATAGGTCAGGAGATTGGCGGGGATAAGTTTCTGGCCAGAGATTTCAAGAAAAAGGAAGGTTTTAAACAGGCTATGCAATCAGCCAAGCAATGGGAACTCTATCGACAGAATTATTGCGGCTGCATATATAGCATGAGATAAAGGAGGAAAAGATGAGTAACTGGCCACAGAGAGACGAGGCTCAGAGCATTTTAGATGAGTGGGGCAGCAACAAAAACTTGAAAAAACATGCCTATGCCGTAGAGGCTGCCATGAGGGCCTATGCTGCCAAACTGGGAGGCGACCCTGAGAAATGGGGAGTAGTTGGGCTTCTTCATGACTTCGATTATGAAAGATACCCTGACCTTAAAGACCACCCCTTCAAGGGAGTCGCCTATCTGAAAGAGAAAGGATATGCCGACGAATTGACCGAGGGAATCCTAGCTCATGCTGAACATGCCAATGTACAAAGGGATACGGATTTAAAGAAGGCTATTTTCGCTGTAGACGAGCTGACAGGACTTATCGTTGCCGTCGCCTTGACCAGACCATCAAAGAAGATAGCCGATGTCACCGTTGAGTCAATCATGAAAAAATGGAAGGAGAAATCTTTTGCCGCCGGGGTGAACAGAAAAATGATTGAAACCGGCGCCGAGGAACTCGGCGTACCCATTAAGGAACATGTAGAAATAGTTCTTAAAGCGATGCAGGGTATATCTGCAAAGCTTGGACTTTAGCTATCTGCCCTACTCACCACCACTGCCCTCTTTCGCGGTAGGTGTCAATAAATCTCTCTATAGAGCGGTCATAGGTCTTCTCTACATCACAAGGGAAAAAGCACGCTGGCAGTTCACCCAAACGCCAGTGGTATCTTATGCATTCGCAGCAAATGCCCTTCCTGGAACATGGTTCGTAGGTACAGTTGCACTTTGCTTTGTTCTCCTCAATGCTGCATTCCCTCATCGCTGTTCCTCCATAGAATTATGCTCTTCTATCTCCAATGTACTTTAGCAAATTTCGACCATCCTCAACTTGCTTGCCCCGTCGGGATAGACATACCTCACCACCCCGTTTGGTTAGTCAGGCCCGTTCAAGATGCACCGCCATTCAGCCAGCCTGAAGCAAAGTAGGACAAATCTTAAGCTAGATAGGTTATCTTAGAAGACGGCCTCTTCCGCACCTCAAACTCTATGCCAGCTTCTTTGAATAAGTCTATAAAAGAATCATCAGCATATGTGCCAAAGGTCACAAGTCGCTTTATCTTGGCGTTTACCAGCATCTTGGCACAGAGTACACAAGGCGTATGGGTGACATAGATTGTGGCGCCCTCGAGGCTCACCCCATGGAGAGATGCCTGTATGATTACATTCTGTTCAGCATGAATACCCCGGCATATCTCATGCCTCGTCCCAGATGGTATACCCATCTCATCTCTAAGACAGCCGAGCTCAAGACAGTCTTTAAGCCCAGAGGCAGCGCCATTATACCCAGTAACCAATATGTGTTTGTCCTTTACTGCCACAGCCCCCACATGGTGTCGGCGACAGGTTGAGCGCTCCGCCACCACAGAAGCTATTTTGAGAAAGTATTCATCGATATCTGGCCTGGTTACTTTCTTCATTTCAAAGCGGAGAGGACTCTCTCCGTTTCTCTTTCCAAGTCTTCCAAGGAGGACTCGCTTATAATGGTAAAGTCGGCCATAGCAATTGGCCCACCTTTATTGGTATTCTCTACCTCAGCGATATCTCGGCTAACAGCTTCTTCCACCGCCAACGGTCGGCTGGCTCTTTTTGCCAGCCTCTCATGCCTCACCTCAGGCGATGCCCAGACCGCAATCACATAGAAATCATCACCATAACGGCTTTTCAACAGCGTATATTCCTCCCAGGAGTAGAGACCGTCTATCACAACATCCAGCGATTCCAGCAAGGCGTCAATCCTTGGCAGATTTAATTTAGCGTAAGCCGACATTCCGTGCTCTTTTCTCAGTTGCTGCCTAACATAGCGTTCGTTCTTCTCATTCAACTCCAGTCCTCTTTTCCTGATTTCCTCGTCTGTAATATCTCCAAATCTTATCCTCTTAAAGCCGTTCCTCTCAAATATCTTAGCCACCTCCGACTTGCCCGAACCCGCCATACCAACAATCGATACCACTTTCATCGCTCGTCTGTCTTTAATTAACCAGCAGTGCCACTTGTAATAGCTTAATTTGTCCCACATTATAGGGGAAAGCGCCTTGCCTTAGCAAAGAGTTGCTGCATTGAATCTTTGAAGCTCTCCTTCCCCAATGCTATAATGACCTCGACGCCTCGTGGATATCCGCAATGGATTTAATCTCTGCCAAAGATAAACTGTAGCCATAAAGGAGGGTGTAGAATGAGAAGAACCATAGCCACCAGGATTGCCCTTTTGGTGCTGCTCATTGCTGGACTAACTGCCAACCTCGGCTGCGACGCCGCTAGGGGTGGTGCTGAGGTATGCTTAGAAGGGGTGAGCACCGGAGCATTATCTATGGAGGGGAAGACAATCTCCGGGCTGCC
>DUEX01000090.1 GCA_011170325.1 Dehalococcoidia bacterium
AAGAGACTGAACCATATGCATGGAATAGCAAACTTCCCGATGTTTGTTCAGTAGTAATAGTTGCACCATCATCCACATTATTGCCCACAAGCCCCACGCCGCGAAACGGGGCCCGCCGGATCCCCCGCGGGCGCCAAACCCCGCAGGAGCCGACCGCCGCGCATTTCCCTATTGGGCGGGGCGCCACGTTAAGAATCTGGGCCTGCCCAGATAGGGAGTTCTTAGCATCCTTATCTATACCCCAGTAAGGTAAATGTTACGGGGAATTCGCTTGTCAGGCCAGTTACTTGTGAGCTGATAGGCCGAGATTTACAGATAGGAGAGGTGCGTGGGTGTGTAGTATGTAGCTGCGACATTGATTTGAAAGTATGGTCATGTTGAGCAAGAGTAATATTCCGGCAGCTTATTTAACCACTTCTAACGTCCTTTCCGTACGTAATACTAGAGTAATGATCTAAAGAGGAGATAAGTTATGCTGATAGTTTCAGCCCCAGAGGTAGTTCAGTAAGTGATCGCTTTACTTTATGAGCCTCCTCTTTGATTCTCATGATGTCAGCCTCCCCGAACAGCCTCCATCCTCGTCTATCCCTGTGAGGGACATCGTCAAGAATACCAGCCTTAAGCCATCGTAACAAGGTAGACCTGCTTATGCCCACCACTCGACAAGCCTCTGAGGTTCTATAATAGGTCTCCCCTTTGATTATGACTGGCATGACCTAAGCCTCCTTCGAACTGCTAAGGACCGATTGACATGTCTCACATCTTGTCATCAACAACCGATATTCCTTCTTGTTTTGCAGTCATCCCGCTATTTGCCTTAAGGTTTCTCGGACTATGGTCCTCAACTCATCAAGCGTGAATGGTTTAAGCAAAAACGGTCTGCCAGCTACCTCTAAAAAGTGCTCGGTATATTCATCGGCCATGTTCCCAGTGGTGAATATCACACCCCCAACTAGCTTTTGATGTTTCTCAACAATGACTTGGTAGAGCTGCTCACCGTTCATTACGGGTGTCCTGATGTCAATGAGGCAAAGCTCATAGTCCTTTTCATCTAACATATCTTGAGCAATCTTGCCATTGGCAGCAATATCTATCTCAAATTCTTCAGCGGTAAGGACTCTCCGGCAAACTTGGCAGATGGCTGGTTCATCTTCAACTATCAGGATTCTCTTTATTTTGCAGCTCCTTCTCTATCATTACTGATAAATAATTCCATTTGTCATAAACACCCGCTATTCCTTCTTGTTTTGCAGTTATCTCGCTATTTGGCAAAGGTATTACTGTCAGCTAGAGTACATTAGAGTCAACAAAAAGTCAAGACCCTAACGAAATTGAGGTAAAGAAATAAAGCAGATAAAAAATAGTAGAGGTAGCATTAAAGCTGGCTTGTTCTAGGAGCGCCACGTCGTGAAATGGGGCTTGCCCAGATAGGGAATTTTTAATCCTCTTCCACCACCTCTCTAGGGCCAGTGTCGTGGAAAAGCCACCTCCATGAGCCAACTACTTAGAGGTTATACATCCTTTTTCCGCTGACCTTCCCTGTACCACCAAAATTATCCCCCTATTAGGTGCTTTTTAAATTCAATTCGCGCAGGAAATTTCCTACGTATTCTAGAGCAAATTCATAGCCATTTAAGGCATCTTGTTTACTTTTTGGCATCTCTTTAGCTGTCATCCTAACTTGGCTCTTGCAACTTGTAATTAACAACCTTACTGAAGCATTGTCGAAGCCAATGGCTGTACTCGTCAGGATTCCTGATTAGTTCTTGCTTGAGTTCCTCTATGGTTATCCAGTCCCAATCAGATACCTCAGCAGGGTTGGGATTTGGATTCTGATTCGAGACCCCGAAAAAAATGTGGTCGAACTCATTTTCAGTTAGACTGTTCCCCACACCAGCTTGATATAAAAATGTAAAAGCCTCGGTTAATGTGGCGACAAGCCCCATCTCTTCACCGAGCCGACGTTGTGCGGCTATAAGAGGGGATTCTCCGGGCGAAGGATGGGTGCAACAGGTATTAGTCCACTTCCCAGGGGAATGATACTTGTTAACAGCACGCTTCTGAAGCAAAAGCTCATTTCTATCGTTAAATATGTAAACGGAAACTGCCCTATGTAACAATCCATAGCGGTGAGCTTCTATTTTCTCCATTGTAGAAAGCCTGCCATCTTGATCAAACAGGTCATGGCCATATTCATCAACTAAAACGACGAAATCCTTTGGTTCCATTATCCCCCTTTAATTGCTCCTTAGAAGTTCTTCCACCTTCTTAACTAATGTGCTTGAGCTGAAAGGCTTGGCGATATAACCATCTGCTCCTACTTCCCGGGCTTTCAGCTGGTCAGAGTTCTGTGCCATGCCACTCAGCATTAGTATTTTGGTATGGGACATAGCCGGGTCTGATTTTATTAACTTACATACCTGATACCCATTCAATTTTGGTAGCAGGATATCTAGTAAGATAATGTCAGGATTATTTAATTGCGCAATCCTAAGCGCTTCTTCGCCATCTCTGGCACAGAGGACTCCATAACCTCCGAGATCATCGAATATTGCCGAGAGCAGTTCAATTATATCTTCTTCGTCTTCGACTATCAGTATCTTCTTGATCACGGTTCCCCCGAATAAGTGAGTCTCTCAGACAGTTCCACTGGAATTCTACGCTGGAATTGCTACAAAGAAGATTGAGCCTTTGTTCAGTTCACTCTCCAACCAGATCTCCCCTCCCATTGCCTCCGTCCATTCCTTTGCAATATAGAGACCCATACCACTCCCCCTAATGCCCTGGGTCTCTGGCCTCTGTATCCGGTGAAAGGTCGTAAAAAGCAAATCTTTATCCGCTGGACCTATCCCTATGCCCTCATCAGCGACACTCACCACTATTCGGCGTCGCTCTTGCTCGTTGTGTGCCGAGAGAGTTATACGCCCACCATTGGGGCTATACTTGACAGCATTGCTTAGTATATTTCCTACAACATGACTGAGCTTGTCGCGATCCATGAACACATCAGGTAGGTTAGATTCTATGTCAACAACAAATTCATGCTTATTGGTGCTTTCCTTGGCCAAGGATAGCGTCTCGTCAAGGACATCGGACAACCTCACTCGCTCAAGCTTAATACTGACCTTACCGGACTGAATGCGGCTGACGTTTAATAAGTCGTCCACCATTGCGTTAACTCTCTGGCTGTTATTAAGAATGTTCTTCAGCCATCGCTTTCTAGTAACAGGGGGCGGGTTCCGGTGCAGCAGAAGGTCAGCATAGCCCAGAATAGAGGTCAGCGGTGTGCGGAGCTCATGAGAAGCAACTGAGATGAAGGTATCCCGCATGCTGACATCACGGAGCAGCATGGCGCTGTGTAGTGATGTAGCGGCTACGGAAGTTAAGCCCTGCAGCAGATATACATCGTCGGACGAGAAATCTTGTCGTGAAATCTTCTGTGACAGGCAGAGAATACCAACCTCCTTATCCCCTACCGTGATGGTAATTAAGAAAGCAAGATTTGAGCAGACGGTTGATGCTGAATTGGGAAACTCGGTTTTACGACTCCGTTGAGACAGTAAGGTTAGCAGTTGTTTTTGCTTCTCCGTATCTGCGAATATGCCCTGGGCTGCACTTACCTGATAAGAACCAGACTGCGCCTTGAAAAACAGACAACCACCGGCTAAGTTCAGCGTTTGGACTGTCGTTCCAACTATGAGGCGTGATATGTCAGTAAAGTCCTTGAGCAAGTTCAGAGAAGTGCTCAGACTTTGGATTATCTGGCGATAATCATACCGATCTTTGTAGAAAAACTTGTCTACTAGAATCTCGATTCCTCTTTTTATTGGACCGAAAAGAGCCGCGGCAATGCCACCCAAGGCTAGAGCGATAATAACTTCCACAACAAGCCCCAATGTCTCATGGAAAGCTCTGGTAAAGAAAATGGCGGCTGACAAGATAGCTGCCATTATTATTGTGATTAGGCCGTAGATCACGCCACGCCTGATAACAATATCGATATCCATCAGTTTTTGAGTAACTACAGCGTACCCCATCCCTAGCGGTATGAACGCGATGAACAGAACATTGAATCCAGACGGTATGATGTTTTGTACTGTCGCGGGGAGAATGCTCAGAAGCAAGAAAGGAACTAGAGCGGCGAGACAGCTAACTAGCACTATTTTCATTTGCTGTCGTGTTCTCGGAGACCTAGCACGGACGTAGTTGAAAGCTACAGCACCAGCCGCTAACAAAAATCCCGCTCCGTAGCTAAGTAGCCTGAAGATGCGGAACCCTGGCAGAGGTTGACCATCGGCATATCCGATTAGAAAAAAGAGTACTATGGTTATAACTGCTGGAAGATAGACGAGATAGACGAGGGGGTTATTACGAAGCCAAGCCCGCTCCTCGGGTAAGATGAGGAAAAAGTGCAAGAGTAGCCACGGGCCAATAGCAGCGGCAGCAACCTGAAGCTGGAATGCGACTGGAACAAGTCTTTCTGCCGCCATGTTTCCGCTGAGGGCTAGCCCAAAGAATAGCCCGCCAAGGCACAGCAGTAACGCCGCTAAGTTTCTCGGTCTCTTTAAGAAGACGTAGAATCCAGTGATCCAGAATGTGAGGCACGTAATGAACCATGCTATTACTTCAGCTACTGACCGTGCGGATGGGGAGCTGTTTTCACGAGCTACTGATTTCAACTGCCCATCATCATTGGTAACGGTCAGTTCCTTGATCAATATTTCAAAAACTACGCCAGCCTTTTCATATTTCTCCAAGAATACAGCTGCTGGCTGACCATTGATCTCTGTTGGCGTATCTCCTTCATTTATTCCGGCCTGCCTGGCCAGACCGTTGGGGTCTACGCTTTGGACTGTCCAACCGTGATCATTCAGAGAAAGCACTGCCCCAACATAGGGTTTGCCAACACTCAATACAAAGAAGCCTACAGAAGCAGCCAGAATACAGCCAGCAAATAGAGAAAAAACGGCTATTCTAAGTCGCCCACGGTCTTTGACCAGCTTATACAAGATATTATTAGCTCGGTTCATGCGAACCTCGTTGTGCTCATTCCAAAAACGACTTCAATCGCTCCACGCTGGTACCATGTCGTTCTATTTCAGAAAGGTTATCTAGGGCTAGCTGTTTGTAGAATTCCGTCTTTATCGTCGTGTAGTGGATAGCGCCGATGCGGAACAGCAAATCCCTGATCTGTGTGGGGTCAGCTACGGATTCAGACGGCTTGCGGAAGGCAAGCTCTAGTTGTTTGCGAGACTCGCCCTCGGCCTGAGTTAGGGCATATATTACTGGCAGAGTGTTTTTATGCTCCAGGATGTCGCTTCCACGGGTAACGCCCCGAATGTCGTTAGTGATTTGAGCTGCCATGCCAAGATTATGACCGAATTTAGCAAATATGTCGACTAACTCTTGTCTCTCATTGGCTAGCAATGCCCCGATATGGCAGGCGCATTCTACCTGAGAGGCAGACTTCATGCCTACGACTCTGAGGTAGTCATCCTCTGAAATAGCTATATCTGAAGAGAGAGACAGGTCTAGGTGCTGACCAGCACAGGCGCTCATAAAGAACGAGTTAACTGCGTCCGTGACGCGGACTATTACGGAGTCCGCTACGCCTCTGTCCTTTAGTCGCGTGATCGATTTCTCCGCCAAGCTAAGAAGGGTGGTGGCTACATTTGTGGCAACGGCAGGGCCATATCTGGCTGATAGTGACTCTGACGAGTCAGCATCCTCGATATCATCGAAGACATCGCCGGCGGCCATAAAGAGTTGTATAGCCGCCGCCGCTGGAAGCGCGTGTCTATAGGATCCGCAGATGGCCTCGCACACTATCAGAGGCAATAAGGGCCACGGCCGACCATCCGCAGATAAGGCAGCTAACCCACGTCTAGGTTGACTCAGTGGTTGTCTGACTAAACTTTGTAAGTCAGCTACCTCAGCTAAAGAAGCTAGCGCTACAGCAATCTCATCTCTGAGAAGCTCAAACTGTCTTTTCTGCCACATAACGACGGCGTGATGATATGGTGGGGTAGCTATAACCAGTTGCTTAATGGTTCAATAATCGCTTCCAGCTGCTGCGAATCAGCAGTCGCCAATCCCAGTCTGGCATGCGTATTCAACACCGCCGTTTTTTCTTGCTCTGTTAGCTTAAACTGGGCAATAACGCTCTCTGGGTTTGACATGAACTGGAGCTTGGTCTTCTCATCGCTAAAGACCTTTTTAATCATCTCTTGTAGTGCTTGAGATTTCATGTTCCGATCTCCTTTCAGATATTTGATTTCTCGGTTCACTATCTCTAGATATTAATGTGATTCTCTGAATATACATACGTCCTAATTCTGGAGGCTATTTATTCTGTCTGCCAAAACGGAGATAGTTGTTGATGGCGCTAAGTATATCAGAGTCATTAAAGGGCTTCTTCATAACGCCGAAAGGGCCATGAGCTAGAGCGTCCATCATTAAATCGCTATCTGGATAGCCAGTGATGATTATGACTGGTAACTCGGGCTTGGACTTCCTTATTTGTCTAAATATTTCAGCACCATCTATTCCTGGCATCTTCAGGTCAAGTAAGACCAGGTCGTAATCTTGCTCTTTAATC
>DUEX01000091.1 GCA_011170325.1 Dehalococcoidia bacterium
ACGGACAGGTCTTCAATGTTGTAAGACTTCTCTACCGAAGTGCCCATGCCATAGCGATTATTCTGGATGACAAAGACTATCGGAAGGTTCCAGGCTGCTGCCACTGCCATCGCCTCGTGGGTAGGAGCCCGGTTTGATGCACCATCTCCCTGGATGAAGACCACTATGTCTTTAGTGTGCTTGATAGTGGCTGCAACGGCAGCACCCACATACCTGACGCTTGGTTCTCCCAGTGTGCCACTGCTTCCTAAGGCACCATTATCGGGGGTAAACCAGACATTTTTCTTACCAACCTTTCCCATGCTCGTAGCAACAACATCGACCAAGGAGAAGCCGGGCTTGGTGAACAAACAGAAAAATGTCCTGAAGTTGGGATGAATGCAATCGGTTTCAGTTAAATTGTTGCAAATAGCAATCGGAATTACCTCCTCACCTGGCCCCCGGTGAGCACCTCCCCCGCTGCCGGCTAAATTGCCCTGCCTTGAATAGAGCTCAGCCTCTACTCGCCTCGCTGCTAGTAGGTCTCGATACAGTTTAAGAAGAATCTCTGTAGACGGAAGTTCCACGGTTTCCTTACCTCCTTTTTGTCATTCCTTTTCTCGCGTTAAGCCTGACTTCTCTCTAGGTCATAATCACCCCCGTTGTTCTCCGTCTGCTATCTGCTCAAGTGCTATCAACGATTAGTCGTCTTTCCGCTTCCAACTCCGCACCCTGTACTGATATCCATCTGACTCTTGACTTCAATACTACAGCTTCACCTTTCTCATGGCGAGCCTTACCTCCATCGTCACTTTATAATCTAGCAAGAATATGGGAGGGAAGTCAATTTTACCCGTATATTACCAAGCTTGCTAGTTTTGGTGGGTCCTGCCGGGGGAAACTAGGGTGCTGGGGAAGATATACAAGCCGGCCGCCAGCTTAATTAAGCGCCACCACACCTCCCGTGTCCGGAACCCTGGGGATAATCGGGCTAGCGGCCGGGCCCAATTGAAAAGCTATTACTGAGCAATAAGGAGAGTAGCGGGTATCCTTTATAGGTGTAGGTCATGATCACAACGTTCCGCTAGCCGCCGGGGAGTCAACCGTCATCTATGCCACCCCACCATCTATGATGATGGTTTCCCCGGTTATATAGCTGGCGGCGTCTGATGCCAAATAGAGTACAGTTCCTGCTACATCCTCGGCTTCCCCTAGACGGCCCAGAGCAATACGTCTGGTGGCTGCTTCACCCACAGCCGGCTCCTTCCATAATGCTTCACTCAAACGTGTCTTTATCACCCCTGGTGCGATCGCATTGACCCTGATATTATACTGACCCCACTCTTTAGCCATCGCTTTGGTCAGCATTATAAGGGCAGCCTTGGTGACACTGTAGATACTCTGTCCTTCACCAGGCCTAAACCCACCAACAGAAGCTGTATTGATGATGCAACCCCCACCCTGTTCGCGCATCATTCTGGCCACTAACTGACTCAGCATAAACGGTCCCTTGAGGTTAACATTCATAGTAGTATCCCATGCCCATTCTTCGGCATCTATTATCGGGCCATAGTAAGGGTTGGTGCCAGCATTGTTCATAAGGATATCAATCCTGCCGAACTCAGCCTTTACTTTCTCAACCAGGTCTTTTGACTCTTCTATCTTGGCAATATGAGAGGCAATTGCCAGGCCCTTTCTGCCTCTGGCCCTGATTTCCTCAGCTACTACCTCTAGGTCAGGAAGCTTTCGGCTGCTTACCACCACGTCTGCCCCAGCCTCAGCAAATGCCAGAGCGCTAGCCCGACCAATGCCCCGACTACCCCCCGCCACCAGTGCTACCTTCCCCTCCAAAGAAAAGTTAACAATACCCATCTTTTCACTCTCCTTCACTCTGATACTTATTTATAACGCATAATCGCCTCACTAATCAAGCCCATGTCAGGCGAGAGAACCGGGGAGTTAGACAGAAGCCTTTGCCTTCTTGACAGGCAGGCCAAGAAAGAGCATGATAATTTAGGCAAGCTCCAGTAAGCTTCCTCCCATAATAGACCGGGTTATAATGTGAGATATTGGTTAATATGGGAACTAATTGTTAAAGAAAGGGGGGTTAAAGAATATGGAAAGTAGACAGACTCACAAGTTCCAGCCAAAAACGGTTGACCAGATTAGTTTTGCCGTGAAGGACATTGATAAAGTTATTGAGGCATGGTCATCAATGTATGGCATTGGCCCCTGGACTTTCGGGGAAAATGGCGGTACTGATGCCAAGGGGCGCCCGTGGAAAATAAGAATGGCCTTCGCCTACTTGGGCCCAGTACAGATTGAGCTAGTGCAGTGTACGGAGGGCAGGATATTCCAATCTCGCTTCCTTGATACCTGGGGGGAGGGTTTGCACCACATCGGCTTTTACGTGGATGATGTAGATGCAGAGGCTACCAACCTGGTAGCACAGGGAGCCAAGCTTTTCATCCATGACCCAGGTAGGTTTGCCTATCTGGATGCAGGTGGACCCGGCGGTGCAATCTTTGAACTTATGAAAAGGACCAGCTAGGAGAAGTTTGAGGGGACTTATATAAAATACAGGTTATTACATCCTATCATTAATGTTTTCTCTGTTTCATCAAGCCGATTCACGTAAAGTAATACCCTCGCGGAGTTGTGTTGTGTAATGTTTAGAGTTTGACCATATACAAGTCAAATTATAGGAGGTTTTGCTATGTAGAGGTTGTAACTCAAGTAAGCTAATTGAAACCCAATAAATATAAGAGTGAGGAGGTTACTATGATTAGAACGGTTGAGGAATATCTGGAGAGCTTGAGGGATGGTAGGGTGATTTATAACTCAGGAGAAAGGGTAAAGGATGTAACAACACATCCGATTCTGAGGCGAGTTGTCAGGGGAGGGTGTATGGATTATGTTCTTACCAATGACCCTGAACATCGCGACCTTTTTGTGGCCAAGAACGAAAAGGGAGAAGATGTCCATTTCCTGTGGACACCACCGAAAACAGCGGAAGACCTTATCCGGAAAAGGCAGGTCTATATAGAGGGTTCTAGATTTGGTGGAACGGGCCTTCATAGTATGGGTGTTGATGCCTTGGCTGCATCAAGGGTTGTCGCTGAAAGAATGGACAGGAAGCTAGGCACCAACTATGTAGAGCACGTCGAGCATTATCGCGATTACCTCCAATCAACGGATTCTGGTATTACTGGAGCCCAGACGGATGTTAAGGGAGACAGGGGCCTTCACCCCTCGCAGCAGGTGCAACATA
>DUEX01000092.1 GCA_011170325.1 Dehalococcoidia bacterium
AACTACCATTTTTTTTGACGGAGTTAGAGGATTTTTGGGGGGTTACCAGGTGACACAGCCAGCGACAGCCCCTGTCTTTGCCTTTTTTGGCGCACTCCGGGCATTGCTGCGGCAGCTCGGGTCCGTAAGTCGTCACCCTGTGACCACAGTCCACGCAGATATTCAGCCATTCTGAGCGGTTCGATTCACTCATAACTCACCTAACTCACCAAAAAACGGACGTCTATCGCATCCCTGTTTTTTCCAATAAAACCAAAGGTGATCTGGCCACCCCCCTTTTTTTACGCTTGCGCTTGTCCTTACCCCTTTTACCCACGTTTTTAGCAAACTTTAACCCCTCCCGGGTACGCTCACTGATTATGTTCCTTTCAAATTCAGCAAAGGCTCCCAGTACATGAAGTTGGAATTTGCCGAATGAACTAGAGGTGTCGATATTCTGAGTAATAGATATGAAGTGGACACCCTTGTTAGTAAATTCCTCAAATAGACTGAGGATGTGCTGGAGTGATCGCCCTATGCGGTCGAGTTTGGTTACTACTATACAGTTGAACTTACAGTGACGCATATCTCGGAGAAGATCATCAAATGCTGGCCGGCTGGCTTTCATCCCGGAGACGCCGTTGTCTATGTAAACTTGATAAATCTCATGACCACTGCGCTGGCAAAATTCTCGGCATAGACGCTCCTGGACGGTAACATCTTGGTCAGTGGTTGAAACCCTGCAATAGACCGCAACTTTCATAGCTTTAATTCCTATGAATCCCTATTGGCATCATCAAATACTGAGGATCGCCACGTCGAGCCCACACTACTGGTGCACCAATCACCAAGCTGAGCTTTGTTGCTTCAATGGCGTGCTCTGCACATAGCCAAGCCTTGCCATTGACCCTCGCTATGCCAGGCTTGCCGCATATGACACACTTCTTATCACTTGGCATCGCTCTCGCTCTCGTACCTCCATTCGCTAAAGGTAAAATGAATCCCGTTTGTCAATGTGAAGTTACAAGTTTTCCCCTTAAGTGGGTTGCTGGGATTCTTAGGAGTTTTGGCCTTGTAGCAATAGGCTGACTTCATGCCCATTGATACGTATAGCCTCGGCAACTGAGCACTAAATCCCTTTCCTCTCGCCAGCACCCGCGCCTCGTCTTTTTGCAGGAATATGATAGCTACACCCTTGCCAATAGCGTCATGAATAGCCTGTTGCTCCTCCGATATGCGGTAGAATGGGTCACCAACGTCAATGTAATCAAAGATAGACAAGATATCAGGGCGTATTTTCTGCAAATAACCGGGCTGAATAGGCTTTGCCTTGAAGTTCCAATCCTCGATATACTTCCCAGGCTCGATATTTTGTAGCCTTTCGTTTAACTCTTCAGCTGACACTTCGTTGGTCCAGTACTCAATATCCCATTTATCATCATTGTTCCTTATGATGTTCACCGCCAGGGCTGTTTTACCACTATCAGTAACCCCGGCAAAGTCAAGCAAGTTACCAGGATATGTATTGAAGTGCCTATGAATGTCAAAGGGCAACCATAGGTCAAGCGGTTTAGTTAGTGTTACTGATTTGTAATCAATTGTGTCATTGGGGCTTATCTGCCTGTATTTCTTCCCATCCGTGGGGTGTTGCTCAATTTCTTCCTTCTCCTGAAGAAGAGACAACAACCTCCAGCGATAACGCTTATGCTCAGTAGCAATTATGCCAAGCTCATAATCAAGAGTCCTTACCTCCCAATACTTGAAACCCTGGGAACGGACAAATTCTCTAATATCTTCTATGCCAAAGGGCATTTTGTGAATTTTTTGTGAATTTTTTGTGAAGTCTGAAGCTAAATTGGCACTCAGAATATAGTCTCTAATACTAGTATCAGTATTGTTAATTCCAGCGGGGTATTTCGCCGCGCTCCGGGCTATGCTGGCAACCTCACGCTCTTCTAGCGGTGGTTTGCAGCTCTTATTGTTTATCCCTTGAAGTGCGGCCTCGATTGCCTCTTGGGATAATCCCTGCCTTCTCAAGCTCCCTGCTAGTCTAATGAGTGTTGTGTTGCGTTTATGTTCGGGTATGGTCTCCCCTTCTATTGGTGGAGCCTGGGACCTCTGGCCATCTAAGGCATGGGTTATTTGCCCTGGTAACTTCTCCCAGGGGTAGATTGCATCGGGCGATGGCGGAATTAGAACTTTGTATTCTCCATCTTTCCGTTTGCCGATCACGTTCACAAACCCGCCATCTCCTCTTACATCAATGCCCGGTAGAAGTCCCGCCATAGTCTTAACCGAGTGTCCTGGGTGTCTAAACCAGTAATGGAAGCCTCCGCGTGGGGTTTGAATATGTGGCAATAGTCCAGATTTGTCGAACATTGTCCTCAGTTCGGGTTTGTCTATGTCTATAATGACAACGTAGGAGATGGCACCAGTCACTATACCCCACATGGACGGCTTTAACTCTTGTTCCCAAGCCTGTAAGTCCTCGATTTCGGGTGTTACGTGCTGGTATTGCTCCCAGGCAATGAGTGGAGCCTTACCAGTTGGGCCGCCGCCTGATGGGATTACGGAATAAGCGAAACTCACGAGTAGGGTATAGGGGGTGAGTTCAATACTCGTCCCTTTTTGCGTCTGTGGTATAATACCTTCTGTCATTGTCGTACCCCCTGGCGATAATCGTTGGGGAATAGTGCTTTGGCCTGTGCTATTATTTCATCGTAGTTCGTTGGGGGGTTACGCTTATGTCTAGCTTTACGACAACCGGGGCATCTTCGTGGCTTGTGTAGCCCTCTTCTGTCAAACCATTCTGCTTCTTCGGCGGTTAGATAGAAACTAGCCCCACAATCCCAACATTCAATGCTCTCGCCTTTGACTTCAATTCTGTCCATGATTCTCCCTCTCGCCTTTACTACGGATTAGTGCCTTGTCACCCAAGAGACGTGACCAAAGTAGCGACCACGCCCGACTGGTTGCGGTGGTTGCACGGCCTTTCGTG
>DUEX01000093.1 GCA_011170325.1 Dehalococcoidia bacterium
TAAAGTCAAAGGAGTGAAGAAAGAGGATATAGAAGAGGCAACCAAGTGGATCGGTGGCCTGGACAGAATTCAACAATCTCGTGGTATCCTGACGTGTTATGACTTTTCGGCGACACCATTTGCACCATCAGGCAAACAGGTTTACGAGGAAGCACTATTTGGCTGGATAGTCAGTGATTTTAGCCTTAACGACGCCATAGAATCGGGACTAGTTAAAACGCCACGCGTCGTAATACGTGATGATGGTAAATTAAGTAAAGATTATAAGTCGCGGTTATACCACATTTACAATGACCCTGAAGTCAAGGATGACATTACCAGGAAAGCTGAAGAGCATGAACCGCTACCTGACCTGGTGGCCAATGGATATTATCTTTTGGGAAAGGACTGGCTGGAAACATCTAATCTCTGGTTAGCGACTGGTCAAAAAACTCCCCCAGTAATGATTACTGTTGCCAACAGGGTGGAAACCGCGGCACGGGTTAAATATACATTTGACCACAATAGAATTCGCATTGACGAGCTTTGCATTCCCGAGCGGATACTACATATTGACTCCAAAGTTCTGGAGATGGCTGAATCCCAGGAAGAAGAAACACCTTTAGAAAGTTCCGCAGAGGGAACCGAAGAGGAAAACGAACCTACACTTAAGCTCTCCAAAAAGGGCCTCGCTGAGCAACTTCGAAAGAAGGTTGATACCGTTGGGCAAGTTGGCAAGCCAGGCGAACAGATTCAAAAAGTGATTTCAGTAGGTATGCTCTCAGAAGGCTGGGATGCCAAGACCGTTACCCACATTATGGGGCTACGTGCATTCTCAAGCCAGCTATTATGCGAGCAGGTTGTTGGTCGAGGACTCCGCAGAACATCCTACGAAGTAAATGATGATACAGGCTTTTTCGATGCCGAATACGTGAATATATTTGGTATCCCGTTTACTTTCTTACCGCATGAGTTACACGATGGTCCTCCCCCACCACCACCTACTCCTAAGACGCGAATAGAACCAGTTTCTGAAAACCAACAATATGAAATACGCTGGCCGAACATAATCCGCATTGAACACACTTACCGTCCAGAATTGAAACTTGATATGAGCAGCGTTAGATACCTAACACTAGATTCTTACGAGACGGCAACACTGGTCGAACTTGCTCCAGTAGTCGATGGCAAACCGGACATCACCAAGATTTCTCAGATTGATTTGGAGAACTTGGGGAAAAAATATCGATGGCAGAAGGTAATCTTCACTGCGGCAATAGACGTCTATGACCAGATGAAACCGACTTGGCCCGGCAATAAGGAGGTTTTGCTGGCTCAAATAATCAGATTGACAGAAAACTTCTTGTCCTCCGACAAAATACGAATCATCCCACCATTACTAAATCAGGCCGATCTAAGACGGCGCATCTTGCTCATGCTAAACATGAATAAGGTGGTGCACCATATCTGGGCTGCAATCCGTTTTGACAATACCGAAGCAGTCACCCCTGTCTTTGATATTGATAATCCTATTCGTTCCACCGCTGACATGACAGCTTGGTATACCGGAAAACCTTGTGAGCGCACTAAGAGGTCACACATTAACTTCTGCGTTTTTGATAGCCGCTGGGAAGCCTCTGAAGCCTTTGAATTGGACCGCAATTCTAATGTTGAAGCCTGGGTAAAGAACGAACACCTTGGCTTTGAAATACTGTATATGTTTAAGGGTGTGGTTCAAAAATATCGCCCTGATTTTATCATCCGCCTGAAGAATGGTAACCATCTTGTCCTTGAAGTGAAAGGACAGGATACCCAACAGGATAGAACTAAGCGGGAGTTTCTAGATGAGTGGGTAAGAGCAGTGAATGCACACGGCGGTTTTGGTAAGTGGCAATGGGCAGTATCAACGCATCCTTTAGATATTGCAGAAATTTTGCAGAAGGCAAACCTCGCATGAACGACACTCGATAGTTGAGGTGGATTGATGGAGCCAACATTTTCTGAATTCTCTTATGGCTATGCTATCACTGAGGAATTGT
Source organism: Dehalococcoidia bacterium (assembly GCA_011170325.1). GTDB lineage: Bacteria > Chloroflexota > Dehalococcoidia > GIF9 > UBA5629 > W265. The sequence continues at coordinate 2,019 of DUEX01000093.1, forward strand.
CCAGTGGGAGGCTAGGCCCACTCACAGGCGCTCCTATATTCCCTTCTCTCCATAGCGAAGGCCAAAGTGGCGGCGGATATGACGTCCATATACCTGTCGAAGGTATGCCACTTTTTCTGCAATTCAAATTAAGCCGTTACTTACAACGCTCAAACGCATTAGAATGGGACCTATTTGGAGGACCGTACTATCGGATGTATCTTCGCCCCTCTAGATACTCGAACCAACACGCCTTACTGCTGGATTTAGCTATGAGCAATGATGTTTATTACGTAGCTCCGAAATTCCACACCGTTGAAGAATTGAATCACGCATATATCAGCAGGAATGTTTACGACAATTCTATACTCATTAATCCTATTACAATAGGGCAATTACCAGATGATGATTTGCATTACATCGTCTTCAGCGCCACTAATCAAGGATTCCATTTTTTCTCCGAGCAACCCAGGAAATTGGAGGGATTTCACTCAGGCTGGGATTTTACAGAATATGAGTTGACAAAGATTAGGCAAAGGAAAATAAAGATAGATGCATACCTCTTCGAATTCATCGCAGGCGAAATCATGGGAATACTAGACAGGAGGGCAATGAAAACCGAGCGTCTTAAACTACTTCAAATAGACCGTAAGAAGAAGGGAGAAACACTCCAAGAGAAAGCACAATTCACGTCTTATCTAACTCGGGTGTTCTTTGATGCCGAACTGTTCATTGTGAGCGAACGAAACGATATTCCTTATGTCTAACTCGCAGCTATCTATCATCTAGTTTCACACCTTTATTTTGCTAACATTTTGCTACGACTTTTCAGCACCAAGCATCATCAGAGCAGACTCATTATACGAAATCGTGTATAAAAATCTACGGTGAGCACCAGTTCGCCTA
>DUEX01000094.1 GCA_011170325.1 Dehalococcoidia bacterium
GATAAGTTGGTTGAGGGTACGTTACCCCAGCAGCGTGTAACCAGACTATCACCCAGGCCTTTTACCCCTGAGGATCTGAAGAAAATATTCCTTGATTCGCTAACATGCTGGTGAGAAATGAAAAGATAGCCAATCTGCTGGCCATGAAATGATAGGGCGCTGAGGCACAAGGAGATCCTGTAGGTGTAGGTCTTGGTCAAGAGTCAAGCAATAAATTCTGATAAAAATGAAGAAGAAAACAGACTATCATTATAAGTTGAGCAAACTTATCCACGATCTAAATGAAGACGATGCTAAGAGCTATTTTGAGCATCTCTCAAAGTTGGTAACTTCAGCAGGAGAACAAACGGATTTCTGGTCAGGGTTAATGGGTCTAAAGTGGCTTCAGAAAGGACAGGGAAGTTCTCGCTGCGAGGTGGAAGTGACACCAGCGTTACTGAACCCCTACGGGTCTTTAAGCGGGGGTGTTCTATTTGCCATGGTAGACTACGGAATGGGAGCAGCACTATCCAGTCTTCTAGCCGCAAATGAAAGGTCAGCAACTATCGAAATAAAGCTGAATTTTCTGACGGCAGTCAACTCTGGAAGAGTTATCGCTGATACTACTGTCGTTCATCCTGGCAAAAAGATAGCCTATATGGAAACCAATATAAGAAGCGATGATGGCCAGCTCATTGTCATCGCCACCGGCTCATATTATCGATTTAATATAAAGTCAAGATAATTAACCTTGTTCAAAGAGTAGACAATCTGCCTTTTTATGCAGTGAAGTGAGAATTCACTCTTATATTACCTCGACTTAGGTCTGACCGGTTGTTATGAACACATGGCATAATTAAAACTAGCCAAATCCCCTACCAGCGTGAAAACGACGGATATATTCTGACCCAAGCGAAGTCATTTAAAAATGGGGAGGGTTAGGGTGAATGAAGCATGATAACTTAGTAACTGCACGTATGTCTGTGCAGAATGTAATTACAAAATTGGAATTGAGGGTCGGGCTGGCGAGGGTAAAAGGCGTTTTTTGTGTTTGTAGGACTAGTAGCTAGTCGGTTTCTGTCTCATGTTGTTTCCACCCCTCCCTCCATGAGAGGAGGAAAAGAATACCTGATACCAGAAGTGGTAAGCTAACAAATAGCAATAATCCCAATGGCCAATCCCACAAGAATGTTGCCAAGAACACGCCATCAAGAATAAGCAGCAAACCAATGAGATCCCACTTCATGGCTGCGATTACAACACCCCAGCGAACGAGAACCATAACCATGAATAACAACTCAAAGGGTGAGAAACTAGTCTGCTGAAATCTCGGCATAGCCCACATGACCCACACTACGGGACCCATTGACGCCCCGAATAGGCCTGTAATCAACCCAGCTAAGCGGACTCTTTTTCGCCATTTGATATCGGTTGTATTCACTTTAGTCAACCTGTTATGTATTAGGAGGGATTTGAGTATACTTTCATTTTGAGGGATTGTCCATATTATCTTATAGGACGTCATGGTTTGTATGTCGGAATCGTCTGAATTATTTGTAGGACGTTGCTTACAAATAAAAAGGGCACTAGCATCTATAATTTAGACGATGGTAAGTACCCTTTGTTTGATGATCAACGAACCTTTGGTAACTCAAACATACTATCAGAGATACTGCTAAAATCTATGTTCTTAAATTCAATAGTGACTGTATGATCAGTTGTAACTAGGTCATTCCTAACTAGGATCTTGTGTTTTTTCCATATCCATGCTCGTACGCGTATTTCATTATCCATGACATATTCAATGAGGTAGCATTCTTTTTCGTCCGTGGTTTCGGTGCCGATGATCTTTGGGTTATACTCTGCCGCGATACTAGCCATATACATAGCGGAGAAGAAGTCACCTACTTCCCCCGGGGTAACACTTCTCTTTGGTGTATTTTCTGGTGAAGTCCAGTGAAATGAGGTCATCTCCTCATAGTCACACAGATAGGTCTCAACGGTCTGTCCCCCTTGGGTATGTTCTATCCTCATCATGTTGTCCTTGATCCATACCCTGCTTGTTTGTGTCCTATTAGGCCACGTCCAAACACAATCATACTTCACCAACGATACATCCGCTGCTTGGGACAGAATGTCCTCTACTGTCTCCGGTGCAGCCTTGCTACATGTGGCTGAAGGTATGGTCAGAAGAATGACCACAGCAACGAAAATAGGTAAACTCGGTTTCATTTTCACCTTATCACCTGCTATAGACAAGAAGGTAGAAGATGGTTGAGATAACGTAATGAATTGGTGCTTGAGTTTAGTCCTCTGATTTATGTTTGTCAATATCCCCATTCCGTGCTACACCAGTACCCCAAACTAACTAATCCCCTACCCGCGTGAAAACGACGAATATGTTCCCAACGAAGCGATGTCATTTAAAAATGGAGAGGGTATAGGGATAGTAAAAGAGATTAAAGAGATACACGAGAGTTTAGGCTGGCAAGGGGATTAGCGGTGGTTAGTTAGCTTAAAAATCTGAGTTAATGTTGATATTATGGACTTTCGCTCAGGAAGAAGGGACTTTTTAAGCAATTGTGACCTCGACTGAACGAAATGGACGAGTATTACCTGGAGTTCGTTTCCCTGAGCAGACTGGCTACAGGCACTCGTCCACTACCTGTCGAAGGCCGTGATTCGCTTCTCGATTTCACGACCGAGCCTAAGAACTGATTCCTGTTCGTTGAGCGGATACCAGCTATGCACGAACCCAAAGACCCTCTTGTCTTTACTCCTGAACGACAACATGTCAAACCTGAGCGTACCATCCTCCATCTCGATCTCCACCTCGGCAAGAGTGGCGCCAACCCCAATAGCGGGGTAGGTGATAACAATCCGTGGTTCGGGAAGGTCGAGCCCCTGTGCTAGAGCCACGAAATCAAGGATGGTCGCTATCATACCACGAATGGTGTTCTCATCGAACAGCGTCTCGGCTGCAGCCCTCTGCTCCATTGCATCCTCAATAATCCTGAGGAAACAGTAGACATATTGGAAAGGACTCCCAGACTGGAATACTTGTGGCTTACTGGCATCATCCCCGAGGCCTAGGTTTTCCTTGGTCACACCTAGGGCATAAGCCTGCCACTCGTCCAGTTTCACAAAACTGGAGGGAAGCGCTGAGGATAGGTCCAGCACCGTAGGCGCGTCCTTTAGAGTCATACCTTTTGGCTTCTGATCCGTCAGCGCTGTGCAC
>DUEX01000095.1 GCA_011170325.1 Dehalococcoidia bacterium
GAATCGGCGTTCTCAGCCTCTGCTTGGTGCTCCTCGTTAAGCATCTTCTTGGTGACTGCTAGCTTGCAGAGACTGACACCGCTACCGGTGCAAGCCCATCCAGCCAAGTTGACTCCCCTCCGCCTAAGCCGCTCTGCCATTTCTTCTGTTTCTGGCTCTCCACCGGAATGGCATTTAGCTGCGCAATTGCCGCAGCCTACGACAAAGACCTTTTCTCCAGGCCCCAAATAACTGATGATTTCATCTAGGGGCTTTTGAATCGTTGCGTGCATAAGTATACCTCCTTTTGTATTTTTAGAAATTTTAGAAATAGACGATTGGGAAACGCTCAGCCTCTTGTCTATCAAAATGCGCAGGATTACCAAACCGAAATAATTATACCCTATGGGGGTATAGTATCTCAACCCGTTAAAGGTTAACAAGGCATCTTAATCATGCTATTGCTCGTTTGACCTGCCCCACCAGGGTATTACTTGTAATTTAGCTATTTCTTGAAATTTGACCTTATGACTAATTGCGACCACGGAGTCGGCTATTGTCCGAATATTTGACACCCTGACTTAGGTTCAAGGTGTCATTTGCTGGCACATAGCACCAGCAGCCTGTGGTTCCCGTTTTCTTTTGGGCTCGCCGTGGCCTCCGCGGGCTGGCCCATTTTCCCCTGCGAGTATCCTAAACAGCTTCACGGGAGATTTTGGGGCCGTTCTCGGCTGAATGGCAAGCCCATGCGTGTGCCCTTGGGCTAGCGATAGTGACGCTCTAACTCACAGGTATACTTCATCCCAACGCCATCGACATTCTGGTTCAACCACTCACTAAAGAGCGTCTGCGCCACTGGAGTGCCTTTAGAAACTAATAGATCCGACATCAACCCCTCTATTTCATCCTTTGTTATGACTATGTCTTTGACTGCGCAGCCAATCAATCTTGCAAGGAATAGTGCCAGCCCAGGTCTGACATGCATAATTTTAGCCTCGCTGTGAATATTATCGGCGATCAGCCGAACCAGTTCATCAAAGGTGAAAATCTCGGGGCCGACAGCATCCGCAACTATGTTATCACCTTTATGGGCGGCATCAACCGCTATCTTGGCTACGTCCTCCACGAAGACGGGCTGAATCTGATAATCTCCCGAGCCAGGGATGGCAAATATCGGGAACTTCCTCAGAAGCCAGGCGATGTTGCTAATTAGGGCACCCTCCGCCCCGAAGATCACGGTCGGCCGAATTATAGCGTAGGACAGCCTCGAGCGCGTTATCGCCTCCTCTACCAGTGCCTTCCCCCTGAAGTATGGAAAAGGTGAGTCCTTAGAAGGATTCGTGATGCTGATGTGCACAATTCTGTGAACACCAGCTTCCTCGGCAGCCTTGATAAGCGTTTTGGTGTTCTCAACTGCTTTGTCAAACGTGGTCTGTCCACGAGGGAAGCGAACCCAGTAGGTGTTATACATGGTCTTTGCGCCTCGGAGACTATCGGCCAGTTCTCTGGGTCTGTCGAAATTGAACGGGAAAGCCTTCACCTGACGGCCAAACGCGCTTTCGCAGTCAACCCGACTGGTAAGAGTTATGACTTTCTTTCCCATGGAAAGAAGCCGCTGTGTTATGTATTTGCCGGTGTGGCTGAAAGCTCCGGTCACCACGTTCACTTCAGCAGTTTCCATCTTTGTACGTTTCCCCTCTCCTCAGGATTTAGCCTGATTCCCTCTGCCCCCCGCATTAAGCTTACAGACCGAAAAAGTAATTCAAAGCGGGGTAAACCAAGAGCAGCAGAACGATTATAACAATCATGAGAGCCAGCCAGTACAGCCTGATGCGCCTCAACCTTTCCGCAAAGGCCAGGTATGCGCCGCCTACGATCTGAAATACGCCGAACAGGAGAACCAGGACAAGGTTCACCGCGAACGGCAGTTTCACAAACCAGTAGAAGAAGAAAACCGGGGGGTAAAAGGGAAAGAAGGCACCGAGAGCGCATATTATACCGTGGGCTACCAGCAGCCAGCCTACCGTCTTTCTTGTTAACGTCATTGTTGTCCTCCCGAATTGTGCACCCTGCAAACTGTTGCTTTCCCTGTTCCTTGTCCAGCCTGTTCCACTTGGTTAATCAATCTCCTATCCCCCCAATACGTAGCAGGCTCTTGGCTTCCACCGGGACAAGCACCCATTCATCGCCAGTGTTACCCTCATACCTGATAAGCTCGGTGTAGGTATTTGATTTACTGTAAGTGAAATTGATCCACTCGCCGCGGCCGGTGCGGTTTTCCAGCCTGAGTTCAAAGTCAGCATCTGCACCAGACTTTATCTTTATGGGTACCTTGAACTCCTCTACGACCATGCTCTCCCTTACCTTTACCGGCCCGGTGAATTCCTGCGATTTCACGGTATTGACCGGCACAGCATCATATCTCGGCATGAGCTTTATCAGCTGGTGGGGAGCACTTCCTCTCTGCCAGGGTATGACCATCTCTGCCAGTCTGTTTCGGTAATCTCCCGGCTGCCAGAAGATTACATTCCTGGTGTATGGATAGCCACGCGGCCCCTCTTCTCGAAGTTCAAAGATGTCAAGCTTCAACATCCGTCCATATTCGACATCCACCATCTCAAGGGTATAGTTCTCAGTCAGTGGAGCCATGGGATCCTCCAAAGGATTATCGTACAGCTCTTCATAAATATCCCCTGAGACGGCCCCAACAGGCAGGTAAAGCTCAAGGTCACCAAGGTTTTCCGAGGAATGGATGATGACCTGATAGTAATAGCTGTAGGCAGGCCACGCCTGGAAGCCGCACCAGACAATGAAAAAGGCCAGAATCGTTAGAACCACAACAGACCCGATTTTGCGGATGCCTCTTCTCACCACTGGCGACAGAGCGCCTATAAGCAAAATGCTGAAGCCGCCCAGTATGAAAGCGTAGAAGTATTGCAGTGGGTAGAGCAAATTGGGGCTGATTCCCCACCACATCAGGGCTGTGGCGAAGGTGTATCCCAGAAAGAGCAAAAAACCATTGAGCAGCCCCCACAGCCATGAGGAGAAGTAGCCGAAGACAAAAGCCAGGAGCGGCAAGAGAACAAAAATTATACTGTGCAATCCGGCGGTGAGGAAGGCGCTGATAAAACCAACCCCTAGAGCTATGAACGGCAGGTATATCTTTCTCATTTTTCCTCCCGCGCTTATAGATTCAGCCTGATTCCTTCTCCTATTAAGAGATAGTCTTGCGGGCAACCTCCTCCATTCTGTCTCGGGCTACTTCCTGAAGCCACTCTATCTCATTGATGTGCCGCAGGAAACTTGGGCCGACAATCTCAAAGTAACCCTATAGTTTCCTTCTTATAACTATCATTATCCATTACATTTCATATTGTTATTGTAGTTCAAGGTAGCAGACTGTCATATACAAGTGCTACAATATAGAGAATATTTTCAAACGACAACTGGTAGAAACGCAATATGCCAAGCCTAAGGCCTTTTTTACCAGTATGTCAGTCCCCATGCCTCTTCACCAGAAACTCTACCTAGTTTTCCGCAATAATATCATAAAGATAATGAAGAGGCAGAGCTGTTGTGGGCACCCAGCGGAGCCCGGGCATTGAGAAACAGCGAAATGCACTCCCAGTCTGGGAGACCAAAGGAGGAGGAAGAACACACGGCAGTCGAAAAGGTCGGCGAGAAGTACAGGTGCAATGTATGCGGTAATGAGGTGACCGTAATCAAGGTTGGTGGGGATACTCTCGTCTGCTGTGGTCAGGAGATGGAGAAGGTCGGTTGGACATGCCAAACCCGGAGGCAATATAGAAGATTCTCATGGTGTCACTCGGACATCATCGCCGCCAGTCTGTTATAATAATGATAATAGGTAGTAGCCAGTGCTCATAAGAAATTAGGTCACCACGAGATAGAATAAGTATGCCTGCAAATAAGAGATTTAAGGACATTGTCAGACTCATAATAAGCATCGTCGCTTGTCAGTGTGCTGGCATTGTAGGTTCAGTTTTTACCACACGTACAATTCCGACCTGGTACGCAGCTTTACAAAAGCCGCCATTTACGCCACCCAACTGGTTATTTGCACCTGCCTGGATCACACTGTATCTGCTGATGGGCATATCAGCGTTTTTAGTATGGCGAACTGGTCTGGAAAATCGTGAAACCAGGAGAGCCCTGGTAGTCTTCCTGGTACAGTTGGTTCTTAATGCCCTTTGGTCAATAGCTTTCTTTGGACTCCAATCTCCCCTGTATGGCCTAATTGCGATCATAGCTCTGTGGATTGCTATCCTTTTAACAATACTCAAGTTCTTCCGAATTTCAACAATTGCCGGATCGATCATGCTACCCTATATCTTGTGGGTGACCTTCGCAGCAGTCCTGAACGCGTCGATATTTACACTAAATCCGTAAGCCTGCGCTCGTTATGTATTGATGTGTTACGGAACCCTAATAATGAGGTGTGCCAAGTCTACGCTTAAATAGTGCACAGGAATCGAATTGAGACATCTTCGTCTGGAGAAAGTACACATAAGTTACCTGTCAGGAACTGGTCCAGATGGCCCGATTATACCCCGCCGCTATACTCTCACCCATTCTGATTTGACGGGTGATTTGTACCTAACGATTGGGAGGGACTACGACTTGGATCAGCTTTCGCCCTGGTATACGCGGTTAATGCGGGACGAGGTGCTTGCTGATTGGCAGAGCGAGCACAATGAGCCAGTCCTTGCGGTACACTGCCATGTGAGCGGAGGGCTGGTCTTTGGTCCAGCTAGGCTACGTAATGCTATATTCCGGCGGGAGTTACCTTTTGCTTTGAAGGTACTGCGTTTTGGTGATAGGCGGCTCTTTGATGCAAACCCATCTCTCGATACTGTCCCAATAGTGGTCTACTTCCATGCGAAGGAGGCGACTTACAACGTGAGAGAGTTTTGGGGAACACCAGCAGAGTATCAGTAGACTCCGAAGAAGATAGCAGAAATAATCAAGACCTAAGATATTGGCTTTTGTGTCTCCGTTTGCCAAGATCACAGTGGAGTCTCCTTTCTTGCCACCGCTCCGGTGATTTTTGCGCCGCCGGCGGCCTGCCATTTCAAGCCAGCTATCACTAGGTTGCTGGTTTGAGTCCGGCCCGGGGAGCAATTTTGCTTTCTCCAAAGCTGGCAGGTACAAAGCGAGTTGACCTGCCGCTCTTAATAGGTTTAACCTCCCGTTACTTGGCCAATTTTACCTTGTAGCTGGGAGAGAAAAAATAAAAGTGAGGCCGAAAGCACCTAGATTTGAAATCTAAAACGGCCTCACATTTACATCGGTCAACAAGCACTCAGTTCATGCTCTTGTGGAAGCTAGTAAAACAGATAGATACGCATAACCTCGTTACCTTAAGCATTTAGATAAATGCCAAACTTAAACTTCTCCACAAGTGTCCCCATGTGGTGATTCTGTCCGTAATTTAATAGAGCTGACCGTCCAACGGCTTGAGTTTAATACTCCGGCATAGGTGGCATTGGTGCCTTCTCTTTCTCTGGAATGTCGGTCACCAGAGATTCGGTGGTCAGAATCATATTGGCAATGCTGGAAGCATTCTCCAA
>DUEX01000096.1 GCA_011170325.1 Dehalococcoidia bacterium
ACTGATTTCTATCTCCTGTTTTCTGTCCGCAATTGGCTTTATTGCCAGCCGCTGGCGGTATGTTTCTGTGGCACTTTCCGTAGGGTCGCCCCTCCTGGGTGTTACCCAGCATCCTACCCGGTGGAGCTCGGACTTTCCTCCCACCAAAGGCGAGCGGTCACCCAGCTTACTTGACCCACTTACACTGTAATATAGCAACGGCAATAAGTCAACAGGCGGTGGTTAGATATATGTACCTTCCGCCCAACCGACACTAGCCATCTAATATCTAGTAGTAATTACCCAGCAGATGAGTATTACCCAACCTCACCCTTCGAAGCCCCTGTGCCTTCGCCTCTGCCAGGCACTCCTGAGCGTGTCTCTGGGAAGTGGGCGGTAAATCATTCATCATGAACTGGGGATGGAAGGCAAGAAGAGCATAGGGGATGTTGGGGTCAAGAGAAGAGATAAAGGCGGCAATCCTGGAGACTTCTTCCTTATCTACATATCCGGGAACTAATAAAGTGCTGGCTATTAAAAAGGGGGGTGACGGTCTCCTTTGAGCATACTCCGCCAGGAGTTGGAAATTCTCCAATGTCCTTTTATTACTAACACCGCAAAGAGCAATGTGCAGTCCTTCATGCCAGGCCTTTAGGTCGAACTTAATACAACCTCCAGAATCGAGTGATAACTCAGCCGCCTGCTTCAATAAGGCAGGATGCATGGAGCCATTGGTCTCCCAGCAGATACGCAGAATCCTGTCCTTGTTGCTTTCCTGAGCCAACCGGGAAGCACGAAGTGCATGAGGTAATTGAGGCGTGGGGTCACCACCAAAGTAACATATACAGGAGGTGCGACCATCAACCGCCTGAGCCAGCTCGTGGGCATCAACATCAGCTTGCTTAGTTGCTGAATAGCGATAGTGCCAGTTCTGACAGAACAGGCAATCAAAGGAACACGCCTGATAGAAAACAGCCAGGTTTTTATATCCATATTCAGCCCGTGAGGAATAGGCAAAGTGAGGATAGCCAGTACCTGTTCCACCAGGGCAAACCCAATCAGCGACACAGTTAGTAGGCAGAGCATCGTAATACCAGCTTACGTTGCCCTTTTGTGCGTTAGCGCCAATAAGTCTATTCTCCTTATTAATACGGACACCACAGTAACTCCTCTCTTCAAGCGAGAGACGGCACTCATTAACACAAAGGTGACATGCCTGTCCCTCTTCACTCCTAGGAGGTTGGCCAGGGAGATTAAACGGTCTTCGTGCTTCGCTGTGAGCTTTTTCAATCAGGGGAAAAAGCTGTGCGAAGTCTTTTCGGATGCAATCAAGGCACAGGCCCAGTGCATGGGAAATAAGAGGAGACTCCCGACCACAATGCTGGCAGGAGACAACAGCCCTTGCGTTTAATCGTCGATAAACCATCTTTTGTTCAGACCTAACCCAAGAAACCTCTGGTAAGATATGGAGGGGTCAGGCATCCTTTTCTATTTTTCACCTAGCTTTTTTGTATCCAGATAAAGGTCATAGAGTTTATTAGCCAGCTCTTCTATGTAGTGTCTATTCTCCAGTTTGCTTCTCCATTGCTCAGGAATAGAATCAATTCCCAGACAGGCGCCAGAGATAGCTCCGGTCATGGCAGCAATAGTATCCGTATCTCCCCCGAAGCTTATAGCAAGAAGGACAGCACGGGTGAAAGAACCGGGCTCGGATAAAAAGCAGTATATAGCTGTGGGCACTGAATTGAATGCTTCAATGCCATGCCCCAGTTCGATGACGACCCTGGACTCATCAGGATTGTCCAGAATCTGTTTGATGGTAGCCAATTTTTGCCTGTAGACATCGTCCTGTGCGAAATCAGTCAGTTCTGCCAGAAAAGCACCCCGATCCAAGGCTGATGGTGACTCAAGATTTGTTGCCAGGGCAATAGCACAGGCCTGCAAGACAGCACCCTCCTTACCCAGGATATGCGCATGAGTAATACGGCTGGATTCACAAGCCACCTCTCTGAGCAGGGACAGTTTATCGTGGTAGAATACGCCTATTGGGGCAATGCGCATTGCTGAACCATTGCCGTAGGAACCGCCATCATAGAACCTCTGAGCGGCCTGGTCCCAGGATACGCCATTTCTCACCAAGCGGAAGATGTGAGGCGGTGCCGGTCCATAACCACGCCATGGCTCAAGCTCGTAGTTTCGAACGAAGCTGTACGCCATGTCTTCACCGTCGAAACCTTTGCTTCTAATCAATGACTCAGCCATACCAATCATCATATGAGTGTCATCGGTGTAGGTCAGGGTTTTTCGCATTTGGGCTACCTGTTCAATTTTATCCAGGGCAACCCTACCCCATCCCTCAAATCCGGCTCCCAGAGAATCACCGACTCCGGTACCGACCAGAGCGCCCAGGAATTTTGACCTCAAGAGTTCTTCAACCATTTGAGACTGACCAAAAGAAAAACAGCTTATTGATTGTTTATTTACCTCGCGGTAGAAAATAATTATAACATAGCTGAAAACGGTAGTAATGGACTCCAGGTGACATGGCTTGACAGCGGCTCATTAATTACTTAAAGTGTCCATTACTGAGTTATAAAGACTACGCTTGCTTAAACAGGGTTAGATTTTCCTGCTACCGGAGGTTATACCAATGAGTCAGAGGAAAGACACATCACTTCTGGGACTTTATAGAGTCCTGGATTTGAGCGACGAAAAGGGTGTCTTATGTGGCAAGGTTCTTGCTGACCTTGGTGCCGATGTTATTAAAGTTGAGCTGCCGGGAGGCGATCCAATGAGGCATATTGGCCCCTTCTACCACGACATACCCGATCCAGAGAAAAGCCTCTACTGGTTTACTTTCAACACCAGCAAGCGAAGCATCACCCTAGACCTTACCAAGGTTGAGGGGCAGGATATATTCAGGAAGCTGGTCAAGACTACTGACTTCGTCATCGAATGCTTTCCACCGGGTTATCTGGATGGGCTTGGGCTGGGCTACCCGGTTCTCAGTGAGATAAATCCTCGTCTAATCATGACCTCCATTACTGCCTTTGGGCAGAGTGGCCCCTACTGTGACTACAAAGCCTATGATATTGTGGGGCTGGCTATGGGCGGTCTGATGTACCTTATAGGTGAACCTGAGCACCCGCCAGTAAGGGTTAGAGCTCAACAAGCCTATGCTCAGGCTAGTGTGCAGGCAGCAGCGGGAACAATGGTAGCCCACTACTACCGCCAATCAACCGGAGAAGGACAGCACGTAGATTTATCAATGCAGGAAGCAGTCAGCAACACAATTGATACTGCTCAACAAGCCTGGAATCTGCAGGAGATGGTATACACAAGGG
>DUEX01000097.1 GCA_011170325.1 Dehalococcoidia bacterium
GATTTGAAATGGTTGCCGGTACTAGTGATTGATGACAATTCGACTAACCGCCTCATATTACGAGAGTTGCTTAATAACTGGGGGCTTAAAGTTACGGAGGCGAAAGACGGCCTAACAGCTCTTCGGAAGATTGGAAAGGTGAAGGATACATCTCATCGTTTTCGCCTGATATTGCTGGACAAGAGCATGCCTGCGATAGATGGCTTTGCTGTGGTAGAACAGATTCAAAAATCCCCTGTTCTGAGCAATACCGTGATGATGTTGTCTTCTGATACCGTAAGTGATGATGCATCCCGCTGTCAGGAGATGGGTATAAGCAACTATCTGGTCAAGCCAATAAAAGAATCTGTTCTGCTTGATACTATCCGCAAGATGCTCGAAGCTACACCGTCGGTCAATAAGAGAGCTGAGCAAGCAGTCTCTACCTTCACTAAAGGCGAACAGCTACGTGTTCTGCTAGCTGAGGATAACGCTTCCTCTCAGTTAGTTGCCAAAAAGACGTTGGAGAAGATGGGCCATGCGGTTGAGATAGCAGACGACGGTTTGAAAGTGCTCCACATGGTGAAAGAAAATGACTTTGACTTGGTCTTGATGGATGCGGAGATGCCACAAATGAATGGATTTGAGGCAACTCGATTGATTCGTAAGATGGAAGCAGAGTCTGGTCAGCACATCCTCATCATTGCTATGACTGCATATGCAATGAAAGAAGATCGCGACCGGTGTTTAGAAGCGGGCATGGATGGTTATCTTCCTAAACCGGTAACACCTGAAGCTTTGCGCAGTACAATTGAAGATTTACTAACGCTGTGTCGGGAGGTCAGCACACCAGCAGTTGACCTTGATGCAGCATTACAAGTGGTTGGTGGGGATAGAGAACTCCTGCGCGAGAGCGTCGACTTGTTTCTGAAGGAGGACTGTCCCAGGCGACTTATAGAGTTGAGAGAGGGTATCGAGCAGCATAATGCTCAGGCTGTTAGGATAGGAGCGCATAGTATAAAAGGAGTTGCGCTCAGCTTCGGAGGTAAAGCAGTGGGTGCCGTGGCTCAACGCCTTGAGCAGATGGGGCATGAAGGCAACTTAGCCAGTGCATATCTGTTACTGGAAGAGCTAAAAGTGGAGCTGGAACGATTTGAGACATTCTACTCGTCACTTCAACCTGATCCAGGAGAGGACCAAGCTCCAAATAACCGAGAAATTATAACCACCAAGGGCAAGGTGTAGTTGTTTAATTATGAAGGGGGACCGATAAATGAGACTAAAACCGCGAATTCTCATTATTGATGATGACCATTCTCTGATACGGCTTACTAAACATATTCTGAGCAAGGAGGGCTTTGATGTCCTTACGGCCTTGAATGGGCTGGAGGGATTACAGAAGGCACAGAAGGAGGAGCCTGACCTCGTTATCTTGGATATCGTTATGCCTGAGCCAGACGGTTTTCAGGTACTCGAACTCCTGCGGCAGCGCAACAACATTCCTGTAATAATGCTTACTGCGGAGCAAACAATAGACACGTCGTGTGATGCTCTAACTATGGGTGCCGACGATTATATAAGGAAGCCGTTTAGTGCAAGCCAACTTCTAGCCCGTGTTAGAGCAAAGTTGAGGCGCGCTGCGGTAGAAGTCTCATAGTCGGCTAGAATGTATTATCAGGTTCCAATTATGGTTGACATAAATTTAAGATCTGGATATGGTGAATATGGATAACAAACGGATGGGTCGGTACCGTTACTCAATACCTACTGCATAGTATTGTTGAGAACTCGAATCTGATTTAAGTATCATAGAGATGAAAGAGAGCCCTGGAATTACCAGAGCTCTCTGTATTATCGGCATTATTAGATAGGTTGTCAGCCTTATTCATTGTGCATGCAATAGTTTTTCAGTTTATCATAGCAATATAATGATGCGGTGAGAGCAGGCCATCAAACCTGACTGGTGAAGAATACAAATATATTCCAAAGCACGATTCCCGCATATAGGGCTACAAGACAAGAACTGCTAGTAAGTGCCATTTTGGGTCGTTGCTTATATATGTCCCACAGAATAAATACACATATGAGCCCCCCCACCGCTTTTAGAATCAGAAAATTCCCCTCACCCACCAAAGGTACCAGGAAAGGATTCCCTTCTCGCGCAAATCCACCTGTTATCAGAAAGTGACTTATAATACCATCCGAGGCTACCAGGATAAATAGCGCCGCTAGAAGATACCACATTCGGCGCGTACCGGTAAAATAGCGCTTGATAGTCTTCATTTAATACTCCTCTGAAACTACGAGTGGAATAAAAGGTATTTGCTAAGCTTTTAAATTTGTACAATTGGACATTATAGAATATTTAGGACGATACACTAAATTACTCTGTTCAAGTTTTAACAAACTTAGGATTGTATAGCATACTTTATCTTCCAGTGTCAATTAAGTGCCATTCAGGCACGACAAGTAATTATTAGCAGTTATAATTAGAATAGCGTATCGTCATAAAGGCTGGCATAAAATTCATAAATTACTGGTAAATTATTCATAAAGATTTCATAAAATTTTCTCAATCTCGTTCACGGGTTGACAGGTAACAAGAATGAGCCTTAACATACACATAAAAAATAAGGAGAAAGCTAGCTTGGGAGGTTAAATGATAGTCAACGAAGTTCTAACTGGAATAATTGCAATAATTATTGCTTACCTTCTCGGCTCTATTCCGTTTGCCTATATCTTTACTCGTCTGATGACGGGTAGAGATATCCGCCAGCTAGGAAGTGGTAACGTCGGCGGTAATAATGTCTATGGTCAAGTTGGCCTAAAGGCAGCTATCCCGGTTGCCATTTTTGATGTCGGTAAAGGGACGGCAGCAGTGGCTATTGCTCACTGGCTACTAGACGTACCAATGTATGAACCACAGATCTTTGTATTATTGTCTGGTATAGCCGCGGTAGCTGGGCACATGTGGTCTATCTACCTGAAATTTACTGGCGGTAACGGGCTAAGTGCTACGATCGGAGTTTTGGCTTTCTTACTTCCCTGGGAGCTACTGATTGTTATAGCCCTCTTGCTTGTACTCACGGCTATTACCCGTAACCTTGTCCTTTCGGTGAATATTAGCTTGCTTTCAGTGCCAATATCTGCTTGGTTTCTGGAGACAGAATGGATGTACCTGGGTTTTTGTCTTGTCCTGATAGTGATGTTGGTGTTGAACTTCATACCGACAGCTAAAGCTGCTTTGGTCAAGGCTGGAACTGGAAAGAACCTTGTTAACGACCTCTTGCGGAAAGATAAACGTTAAAGCATGTTTTTAAGCTACAATTTCGGCAATAACAGAGATATCCACATTTGACCTTTTGAGATATTCTAATTGATTTAGCTAGTGACTTGGGAAATTCATACGTATCCCGGTATTAAGGAGGAAAGTATGATCAACTCAATCCGTGTTGACAGAGATGTTCCAGTTGAAATGAGGGACGGAGTCGTACTGCGAGCCGATGTATACCGACCGGATGATAATGAGAAGTATCCCGCTATCGTTACGCGTACTCCGTATAGTAAGGCGATGGCGGGTAACAGTGATTATTTATCGGCGGTGCACGCTGCTTTTGCCGGATATGCTTTTGTAATACAGGATACCAGAGGAAGGTTCGCTTCCGAGGGTGATTTTATGCCTGGAGCGCCTGAGGGTATTGATGGCTACGATACAATAGAAGCAGTGGCAACTGAACCATGGTGTGATGGCAATGTCGGCATGATAGGTAGTTCATACCTTGGTCGTAACCAGTGGCAGGCTGCTATGGAAGACCCTCCACACTTGAAGGCAATCGCCCCTTCTATAACTACCTCGGGTCCTTTGAGCGATTTCCGGTTGGGTGGCCCGATAGACCTCGAACAGTCCATAAGCTGGTTTACGGCTATGGCTATAGACATGATTTACCGATTGGGAAGGCAGGGTAAGGATGTCTCTGAAGCTCGAGAAATGCTTGATAGAGCCCGTTTCAATCTCAGTGAAGTATATGACTACCTTCCGCTAAAAGATATACCGCATTTTCAATTTGAGGGTCTTTCTGAGGCTTTCAGCATTCGTATGACAGATTCCCTGCCACCTAACGTAAAAACCGAGGAGGACCTCCATTGGGTGTACAATAAAGTTAAAGTTCCCTGTTTTCATGCTGGTGGTTGGTATGACCTTTTCTCCGGAAGCCTGTTTAAGAATTTTCTGGGGATGCGCGAAAAAGGAGGCTCCGAAATAGCTCGTGAAGGTCAACATGTGCTCTGCGGACCA
>DUEX01000098.1 GCA_011170325.1 Dehalococcoidia bacterium
GTGATGCCACTGGTTTGGACGTGAAATCTTAGAAGCTGGGAACGGACTTCCTGAGTGTTGAACTGCTCCTTGGTGATGCGATACCAAATTCTTCGCGCCGCTCTGAACTTAGCTATTTCCTCAAAGAAGTCGTTACGGCAACCGAAGAAAAAAGAGAGCATCGGAACGATAGAATCCACCTGTAGCCCGCGACTTATCAGCTCTCCTATGGAGGCGATAGCATTGGCAAAGACGAAAGCCAGCTCCTGAACGGCATTCATGCCAGCTTCACCGTAGTTGTAACCGGCGTAGCTAACAGCATGCCATTTTGGGACATTGCGAGCACAAAACTCGATCAAGTCACACGATAGTTTGAAGGAATTTTCTGGTAATAAGACCGGTGGCGCTAGTGTAATTGCCTGTTCCATCAGGAAATCATTCTGAGCAGTCCCGTCTAGCTGATGCAAAGATAGGCCTCGTCTCTGAGCCATGGTAAAATACATTGCCAGCAAGCCCACAGCCCCAACTGGCTGACAAGCAACCAAATTGACACTAATCTTATCTATAGGCACGTCCCGAAAAAGTGCCTCCATATCCTCTACCGAATCTATGGCAACACCACCCTTGCCAGCGTCACCTTCAGCCGTAGGGTCAGTGGAGTCCCAGCCTCGGAGGCTGGGAAAATCGAAGGTTATGCTCACCCCTGTTGCACCTCGCTCAAGGAGAAACCTTACCCTCTCATTCGTATCTTCTGCGGTACCAAATCCAGCTAGCTGGCGCATAGTCCACAGGCGTCCCCGATACATCGTGGGATAGATTCCGCGGGTAAACGGGCCTGTGCCTGGAAAACCTAAGTCTTTGAGATAACTAAACCCGGGATTGTCGGCCGGGGTATACAGGATGTCAATAGGAATGTGAGAAAGAGTAGCTCTTGGCATAAGTGCCTGTTTTTGCTCAGTAGAAATTTGTGCCTTGAATTTCTGCTTCGCCTTTTTTATCGCTTCAAGTTGTAGTTCTCGTGGTGGAATCATTACACACCTTCCCGCTTTATTAGTTACCTACAGCACTTTCACTCTCTTGGCCATGTCAGATCTCTGATTAACAAAGCCTGCTAATTTTGCCCCGACCTCTCAGCTCTTCAGCCTGAGAGCTCGTAATGTCTTCTTATCTATTGCGCCCTCAGGGCGTAAGATAAGTATCCCTATTAGCAAGGCGCCGCAGATTATATCTCTCCATGTAGCTACGGCTTCAGGAAGAAACATAGATATAGCGTACATAATTGGAGTGAAAATCACGACCCCCCACATGGTAGTGTAGCCCCCGATAAAGACGAAGGTAACTATAAGAAGTAGCAAGGACAAACCGAAGTCTCCAGGGGAGATAGCACCTATGGTGGCGGCGTAGAAACCCCCAGCTAGAGCACCCATCGCCCCAGCGGCTGTCCAGAGGAAAACATTGGTCTTGTAGATATTCGTACCAAAGGTAGAGGCTAAATCAGGGTCAGTAAAGGTTACCTCCGTGGCTCTTCCAATACTGGAGTTCTCCAAGCGGTATATAAAGAAGCCTATAATCACGACACTTACCCAAGCCAACGGTACCAGGTGTGGAACCCTCGGTATATTGTAAATGCCCTGCAGTCCGCCCAGAAAACCAAGATTCCTAATAACGGTTTGTGTTATGAAGATACCGGCGACGGTAGCTATGATGGCCGCAAAACCTGGCGCCCGGCTAAGCTTCAGTGCTGGCAGAAAGGTAGCCAGCGCTCCGAAGCCTACTGCCATAGCCAGCACCGGTGCAAAGGGCCAACCCAAGTCTCGAACTGCATAGGCACTAGCGTACGCACCAATGGCCATAGTATAAATAGGCGCAGCACTTAATTGTCCGCCGCGAAAAACCAGATAGATGGCCCAACCAAGAATAATGTATATGGCTACGAACTGAGCATAGGAAGCTAAAACTGCCAGCAAACTTTCTTACCCCCGGTCAATTTTTTGACTGAAACCTACGAAAAGCTAGGCCCGTGCACCAAACAACCCTTGCGGTTTCACAATTATCACCACTAGTATCATGCTAAAGGCAACAGCGTTTGTCCACAAGCCGGGCACAGAGCCAGTCACAAAACTCTCAACCAGCCCTAGAATTAGTGCACAGATTAGACCGCCTTTTAAATTACCCACGCCAGCGAAGATAGCGACGGCAAATACTTTAATAGCCAGATTGGCTCCCAGAAAAGCTGAAGCCCCGCCCAGGGTCATTGCCAGAAAGGCGGCTGAGACGCCCGCCAGCAAGCCAGCTAAAGTAAAACTATAGATAGACATTCTCAGTATGGGGATGCCGAAAATACGCGCCGCAAGGGGGTTTTGCGCCACTGACCTGAATGATCTACCCAGTTTAGTCTGATAGAGCAAGTACATGAACACGCCCAAGGCAGTAAAACTCCCGACAATCGTAGCGAGCTGCCCCCTGCTGAGGGTAGCTACACCAAAGCTGACAAGAGCTTCACGCCCCGTGAGTTCTATGGGAAAGCCTATGGGTACTCCGCCGTGAATTTGACGCACCATTAGGTCTGTGCATATTATCGCAATACCCAGGGAGACTATGAAGGTTGCTATCTTGGCACCTCGCCTTACCAGGGGCCGGAAAAGGGGCTCGGTGAGTAGGTTCAGGCCTACGCCTGATCCAATAATGGCTAAAATGCCGAAAGCTATATTGCTCCCCATTGCACGCATTACTATCCAGCCAATATACATGGACAATACTACTATATACGGATACGCGAATTGGAAGACACCCCCCACTAGGATTAACACGTTGAAACCCAGGACCAGCAAAGCATAGATGCCACCTGTCGCGATACCGTTTATGAACTGAGCAGCAACGAATTCCATAGATTATCAGGTCTCCAGACAAACTACCCGCCGCCCAGATAAGCCGCACGTACTCTAGGATCAACGCTTAGCTCCTGGGCGGTACCGCTGAGCACAATACTACCCGTCTCAAAGACGCAGCCATGGTGGGCACATTCCAATGCCTTATGTGCGTTTTGTTCGGATAGTAGTATTGAGTAACCTTCCTTGTTCAGCTCGATCACGATCTCGAAGATCTCTTCCACCACCACCGGCGCCAGACCGAGAGAAGGCTCATCCAGCATTAGCAATTTTGGTGCTGACATTAGCCCTCGACCGATCGACAGCATTTGTTGCTCCCCACCGCTCAGTGTCTCAGCCATCTGTTTGCATCGTTCCCTCAAAATAGGGAATCGTTGAAATACCCGCTCCAAGTATTCATCAATATCACCTTTAAGATGTAGTGCTCCTACTTGGAGATTTTCCAATACAGTCATCAACGGCATAATAATGTGTCCCTCCGGGATTAGAGATATGCCTGAGGCTACAATCCTATGAGTAGATTTTTGGGTGATATCTTCCTCCATAAACAGGATGGTCCCGCTATCGACGTGGTGTAGACCAAGCACCGCTCCCAATAAAGTCGATTTTCCAGCACCATTAGCTCCAATAAGAGCCACAATCTCACCTTCGTTTACTTGCAAACTAACGTGCCGTACTGCCTTCACCGGTCCGTATGAAACGGAA
>DUEX01000099.1 GCA_011170325.1 Dehalococcoidia bacterium
ACCTCGTCAAGACTCACCCCGCAAAAATCGTAGCTGTTTATATCTTGTATCGCCTCACTAGTACCCCCAGGGTTTTCATGAGCGGTGATGTGGAACTCCGGTACCTGCTTGCTGATGGCACGAACTATTCCCCTGGATAAGGCACTGAGCTCAGCGTCAGCAGCAACACCGGTGCCAAACGATATTTCCCTCGCTTCCTCCCCCTCCTCCGCCTCCTCTTCGCCGCGACATCCCGTGCAGGGAGCAATGGCAACCCCTGTAACCATTATAATCGCCAGTGCCCAGTAGGCCGCTTTCTTCATCTTCTCCTCCTCACTCGGTCAGTTTACCATCAGACATAGTGAGATGCCGCGTCCCATAGCCGATAAGGCTGGGATGGTGAGTAACTAGAATGATAGTGGTACCCCCTTTGTGTATACTTTCCAGTAATGCCATCACTTCCTTTTCAGTAAGCTCATCCAGGTTGGCTGTGGGCTCATCGGCGAGCAGGTAAGGGGGATTGTCCACAATAGCCCGGGCGATAACAACCCTCTTCTCCTCCCCGGCGGATAGATGACGGGGAAAGGCTTCCGTCTTGTGGGACAATCCCACGTCAGCTAAGGCTTTCTTTGCCCACTCATAGGCATCAAGTCGCTTCTCTGGGGCAGTGAACATCGTCGGCACCATTACATTTTCCACAACATTCAGTACAGGGATAAGGCTTGGGACTTGGAACATGAATCCTGTTTTCTCCTTGCGCAACGCTGAGAGTTGCTCATCGTTCAGGCTCCAGACATCCGTCCCATCTACGAGAACCTTGCCTGAGCTTGGTCTGGCTAGTCCGGCTATGAGATTGAGCATGGTTGTCTTGCCACAGCCAGAACGCCCAGTGACCACCAAGAATTCCCCTGGTGATATCTTCAGGCTCACATCGTCCAGCCCCGTAACCTCTCGCTGCCTTCGCGGCTTATATATTTTGGTCACCTTTTGAAGCTCGATCATAATCTTACACCTCCCTCATAGCTTCGGCAGGGTCCATGTGGCTAGCTCTGATAGCCGGATAGAGGAGAGCTGGGAGAGAGACAATCAGGGCTGCCACCAAGGTAATCACCATCAATGCCAGAATCCCGAGCAGTGTCGGCATCAGAAATTCGACTCCAAGGGTGCTCGTCAGCCAGGACTTCATGGCATAAACAGCCGTCGCCCCGACAATAATCCCTATAGTCGCTCCTCCCACGGCGAGCAAGGAGCTTTCCGTCAGAAACAAGCGGAAGATGAAGTTACTGCTAGCCCCTACCGCCCTTAACATCCCGATCTCCCGCCGGCGCTCATTGACCATCATGGTGAAGATAAGGGCAGTGAGCGCTACTGCCAGCAGCCAGACGATACCCAAGCTCATAAATAGGGTCTTCAGCAGCCCAGCCCGTTGTTCCGAGAGGAGTCTCATCAGTTGCGTGCTACGAATGGGCCATGTCGCTGGGGCTGCCGTCAAGCTATCCGTGGCTACATAGTCTATGGAGTAGCCATCCTTCACCTTGACGGCAATGGCCGAGATGGCTTCGGCAGGCATATCAGGAGGTATGATAGAACTGGTTTCTGGTTCCGCCATCATCGCCCCAAGGGTCTCCAGACTGAAGAAAATAGCTGAATCTAGCCACATCCCTGTGGGCAGGAGCTTGCCCACCAACTCGAGCTGGTGGCTGTCCAAGGTTATGCCGGTGCCCGGAGGAACGGTTATGGAATCGCCGCCGATGACCTCCCACAGCCCCAAGGGCCTGTCGAGCCTTTGCTTCAGCCATGGCTGAATCGTGAAATCGGTCTTAGGGTCAAAGGCAACTACATAAAGCTCCTCAGCAGAGCAAAAAGGAGCGCCCGTCACAGGCTGGAGGTAAATTTGAGGGCTAACCCGTTCCACTCCATCCAACTCGGCTACCTTCTCCAGATTTTCAGCTCGCATCCAGTAGCCAATGGCCAGCTCGCCGGTAAGCAATGCCCCCTTAGCCACTATCGGCTCAAATCCATGATACGGCACACTAATAAAATCAGCACCGAGCCTCTCCATCCCCGTCCTCAGACCGCTTTCCATGCCCCTCAGCACCAGGGTTGAGGCCAGGATCAAGCCAGCAAGCAGCGCGATAAAGGCTACAATCAGACCGCTTCGGAACTGCCTGCCCCTGATGCTTTCTGATACCAGACGCTGCAGATTCACTACACCTCCCTCATGGCTTCAGCAGGGTCCATGCGGCTGGCTCTGATAGCCGGGTAGAGGAGAGCCGGCAGGGCAATTACCAGGGCGACGGCTAAACAGGTCAGCACAAACCCCAGAAGGTTGAGCAATGGTGGCATCAATAATGGTGCCTCAGTGGATAGTATCAGAAACTGGTGAAAGAAATGGGTGAACATCGTGGCTATGCCAACGCCAACAATCCCACCCCCCAGCGCCAGGATGCCGCTCTCAACCACAAACAAGCGGAAGATAAAGTTGGTGCTGGCCCCCATGGCCCTGAGTGTGCCGATCTCCCGCCGGCGCTCATTGACCATCATGAAGAAAACAAGGGCTATAAGCAGCGATGCCACTGCCCAGATGATGACCATGATTGTCCACAGGGCACGAAACAGGCCAGCCGTCTGGTGCTGAACGGTTCGGGTTAGCTCCAGGCTGGTGATGGCAAAAACGCCAGGAAGCTCCTGTTTAATGCGTGTGGCCACATCTTCCACGGAGTAGCCCGAGTCCACCTTGACCTGAATAGCAGATATCTTCCCTTCAGGGATCTCCAACGGTCTCATAGCTTTGGTGATAGACTCACGGGCCATAAAATGCGCCGTCTCAAAGCTCATAAAAGCAGTTTGGTCCAGCCCGGTGCCGGTGGGCTCCAAGTTGCCCATCAGGTCCAGTTCAGTGCCATAAAGCATGAAGACATTAGTCTCCTCAGGGACAAATACGAACTGTCCACCGACAACGTCTCCCAGCCCCAGCGGCCGGTTAAGCTTTTCCCTCAACCATGGCAGAACCGTAAAATCGGTCTCGGGATCGATAGCGATTATGAAAAGCTCCCAGGCAGCACAACAGGCGGCACCGGTCAGGGACTCGAGATAAAGCTGAGGGCTGACCCGTTCCACCCCCTCTAGCCCGGCTACCCTCGCCAGATTCTCCTCAGGCATCCAGGCATCCGAAACCGGTTCACCGGTGAGGAAGGCAGCCTCAGCCTCAGCCATTCTCTCCACAGGCACTATTATCATGTCGCTGCCCAACCTCTCCAGCCCGACGTTGAGGCTGTATTGCTGGCCTCTGGCCAGAAGGATGGTGATCAACAAGAAACCACTGATCACCATGATAGCGGCAGCGATAAGAACACTCCGGAACTGCCTACCGCCTATGCTCCGAAGCACCAAATAGAAGACATTCATGCCTTATCACCCAAGTATACTCTTGGCGTCAGCGCTATTCAATTTGTAGCTACACTTCCTGCGCTAGTCATGGGGCTAGCGCAGGAAAGGCAAAGGACCGTCGCTTGCTATGTCGCGCTTGCTATATTATCTATTCTCGGCCTGGTCTGGGGCCCATTAAGTTTATGGCCAAGCCTACGGCGCTAGCCACCATGATCAACGGAGCCACCGTATACAAGGCCGGGCGCATATATATCACACACGGCATATCAGGGTTAACACAGACGCCAATGCCCCAGAGCAATCTTGTCGGCATGATCAGCATATTGAAGCCGACGACTATACCCAGGATAGTCAGAATGGTTCTGGTTTCCTTCTGTCTCAGGAACCACAAGGCGATGCCTATAACCGCCAGTATCGACCCCAAGGCCGCCTCGGAAAAGGCTGTCCACAAGCACCTCATGGGGACGGTGCCCTTGGGTAACTCAATAGCGAAACCATGGGCTTCACAGGTATAGAACTGGGGGTAAATGGCTACGAATAAAGCTAACACAAACAGTATTACGGCAATAACTCTCATAACTACACCTCCTTAATCTTAAATCAATCGGGGTATACGGTCAACATTAAAGCTCTTTCCCACCTCCTTTTTATGCAGTTGTTATCTCATGAACAACTATCTACAGTTCCTGTGCCTCACTAGCCAATAGCTATGCCTCCTCACGACATTTTGGGCACTTCAGCATGTAAAGCCCAGGACCACTGCTCATAAGCTCAAGCTCTCCCCCACATTTAAGGCACCTGAACCTATGTATCTCCAATCCGACCTTACCTCCACGCGGAAATTCCTTGCCTCCCCGCTTTCCATGACTTGGTGGCCCCACCCTACCAAGAATGAGGAGGTTGGCAGCCTGAGGCATGGTCAGGCCATAGGACTGGCTGACACTAAGCAATCTGTCGTATGCCTCCTCACGTACCCGGATAACCCTAGCTTCCATAGCACATTTAGTATTAACCCTTTTTGACGATACAGTAACGGTCCTGTAACATATTGTAACATATCATAGCACCATTGTCAATACATAAAATCGTAGATTGTTCAGCAAATTCTCAAAAATCTCGGGAAAAGGAGGCAATCATGAGATTGCTTCGCTTGGCTGGCAATGACATGGAAGCAAGGTCTACCAACAAGCACCGAGGAGAGACATGCCAATGCCTCCATGATGTCACTATTATCCTAAAGATGCTGGCTGTTTCTTATGTCTACAACATCTCAGGAAATCAGGTACAAATGGTGGCTGGTGATAGCTTCTCTGTGAGCTATTTTTGACATTGAAGGTTGGTGGGAGGGTGAGGCAATAATGGAGAGGTTAAAGACGCATGTTCTGGACTTTGCAGGAGATAAGGAAAGGGGTTATCTTTGGATGGATAAAACTAATCGGACAATGCTCAGGAACTCATCAACTTTGAAGCAGGGAGTAATTTTCACCAGGCTAACCGAGCCAGCGCTTCCTTCTTTTGTAGTGCTTGACTTCTCTGTAGCTTTTTCTCTGTCCCAATTCACCGAAGCCGAGGTAGAACTCTCTCACGTCCTCATTTGCCTTCAACTGGTCTGCTTCACCGTCGAGCACCACCCTGCCACTTTCCATAACATAGCCATGTTCTGCTATATCTAGAGCGGCTATAGCATTCTGCTCAACCAGTAAAATAGCAGTCTTCTCCCCGGCGTTGATTGTCTTCACTATGTTGAAAATCTCTTTGACCAGAAGTGGCGCTAGCCCCAGGGAAGGCTCATCCAGTAACATGATTTTGGGATGTGCCATAAGCGCTCGCCCTATTACCATCATTTGTTGCTCCCCACCCGACATATAACCGCTAATTTTATGCCGGAGACCCGTAAGCCGGGGGAAATACCCGTAAACCCTCTCTAAGTCCGCTTTGATGCGAGCGCCCCCTTCATACACATAAGCTGCCACCTCCAGGTTCTCCTCACAAGTCAGGTGCTCCAGCACTCTTCTCCCCTCCATAACCTGAATTATCCCCATGGAAGCTATGGTTTCCGGGCCCAGCCTGTCTATCCTCTGCCCGTTGAATCGGATATCACCAAAGATGACCTCACCTACCTCGGTGTAAAGAAGTCCGGATATTGCCTTTAGAGTGGTGGTTTTTCCGGCGCCGTTAGCCCCCATAAGGGCAATTATCTTGCCCTCAGGGACCTCAAGAGAAGCCCCCTTCAGTACCAATATAACGCGGTGATAAGCAACTTCAATATTATTAACAGACAGCATGCTACATCACCCCCCACCTGTGAAGGTATCCTCACCAGCCTTGCTTTTCCATATTCTCAGATGCGTCCTCACCGTCCCCACTCTGCCATCCTGGTAAGTAATAGGCGCTTCTACGAAAAGCTCCTCGCTACCGGAGTACATAGCGTCAACCAACTCGTGGTAACGCTTTTCAAGTGAGGTCCGTTTCAACTTCCTCGTCCTGGTCAGGTCACCCTCATCAGCATCGAATTCCTTGTGCAGGCAGACGAATTTCATTACCCTAGTGTCCGCCGGAACAAACTGGTTTACTCGATCGATATCCTCCCGGACCAGCTGTGCCACCTCAAGCTTCTGTGAAAGGTCAGTGAAGGTGGTGTAAGGTACCCTTCTCCTCTCAGCCCACCTTCCTACATTGGCAAAATCTATATCCACTATAGCAGTCACGTAGTCCCTGTCTTGGCCGATAATTATGGAGTCCTTTATATAGGGGCTGAACCTCAGCCTGCTCTCTATGTATTGGGGGGAATACTTGACCCCTGTCCGAAGCTCCCCCAGCTCGCTTTTTCGGTCCAGGTAAACCAAGTGACCGCTTTCTTCCTCAATATGGCCTGCGTCCCCGCTGTACCACCATCCATCATTATCAACTACTTCCTTATAAAGCTCCATTTGCTTGTGGAAGCCTGAAAAGGGAAACGGGCTACGTACCAGAATCTCGCCATCCTCAGCCACCCGAACTTGGACAACATCCAGAGGGGGACCGACAGTTTCCAGCTTAAAGTCGTCACCTCTGTGACCGCTTATCATTCCACCCTCTGTGCTACCGTAAACTTGCTTGAGCTCCACTCCTATCCCGCGGAAGAATTCAATGGTATCAGGTCCGAGGACAGACCCAGCCGTTGCCGGAAAACGGGCGTTGGTCAGTCCAATATAATCCCGAATAGGCTTAAATAGTATGAAGTCGCCAATCCAATAGAGAAACCTGAGAAACGGGTCGGGACGCTTCCCGGCTACGCTCAGCTTTCCGACTCTTAAACCGATGGGCATGAAAGCTTTGTAAGCCAGCCTTTCAAAAATTCCAGCCTCATCGATTTTGGCTCGCACCATGCTCACCCACCCCTCCCACTGCCGAGGTCCACCCAGAATCAAACAGGGTGCTACCTCCCTAATATCATGATGCACCGTTTCAGGCTCTTCCAGGCAGTTTAGCTTCGCCCCATTAAGCAAGTGGGGTACAAAGCCGAAAAATGACTCACCGACCCAAGCTGGCGGCAAATAACAAAGGATGTCATCCGTCTCGCTTATCGGCACCAAATCCAAGGTCACTCTAGTTGAACCTATCAAAGCTTGATGCGTGCACATGGCTCCCTTCGGCAAACCCGTAGTACCTGAAGTGTAATAGATATTGGCAAGGTCATCCGGTTTCGTCTCTGATATTAGCTGCTCAAAGACCCCAGGATGTTCCTCCTCATATTGCCTGCCCATTTCTATTACCTTCTTCCAGTCCATCAAAAAGGGCTCAGTGTATGCCCCCATTCCCTTCCAATACCACCAGATTACCCTCTCAGTATGCGAAAGCTTGTCCCAGATTCTCAGAAATTTATCCACCTGCTCCTGGTCCCGCGCCACCGCAAACTTAGCTTCCGAGTGATTAACTATATATTCAATCTCGTCAGGAATGGCATCTGTGAAAAGCGCCACCACAATACCATGGACAGCTTGAGTGGCAAAAGCCGCCCAGTACCACTCAGGCTCGTTATCGCCGAGAATGGCAACTCTATCACCAGGCTTTAATCCCAAGCTCAACAGCCCCAGCCCGAAATACTTCACCTGCTCATATTCATACTTCCAAGTATATTCTTGCCAGATACCAAAGTCCTTGTCTCTAATAGCTACAACTCTATCACCCCACCGTTCGTAGTTCCGTCTAAGGAGTTTGGGCAAAGTATCTTCTTCTGGCGTCATTTGTAACGTCTTTCCCTTAGTCTCCATCCTTCACCTCCGCAACTCTGTTACTCCTCGCCCAAGAATGCCTTGATAACCTCCGGGTCAGTTTTTATTTCCTCAGGCGAGCCCTCCGCGATCTTCTGTCCCCAATCCAGAACAGTTACTCTGTCAGCTATATCCATAACCAGCCCCATGTCATGCTCGATAACAACTATGGTAGTACCCCTCATCTCGTGAACATCCAAAATAAACCGAGCTATGTCCTCTTTCTCATCCCGGTTCATTCCCGCCATCGGCTCATCAAGAAGCAGTATCCTTGGTTCCAAAGCTAAAGCCCTGCCCAGGTCGACCCGCTTGCGCAGCCCATAAGATAGAGAGCCCACCGTCTGGTTCCTGACCGCCTCTATCTCCAAGAAATCTATAAGCCACTCTACCTGCTTCCGATGCTCTATTTCCTCTTTATGAGACCATCCAAAATACAAAGCAGCCGCGACCATGCCCGTTTTCTGCAGTAAATGTCTCCCTGCCATCAAGTTATCCAAAACTGAAAGCCCGGTATATAGCTGGAGGCTCTGAAATGTTCTCCCGATACCCAGCGCAGCTATCCTATGACCGGACAAACGGGTAATGTCGCGCCCTTCGAAGGTAACACTCCCCTTCTGGGCGCGGTAGAAGCCGTTTACTACATTGAGCAGGCAACTTTTCCCGGCGCCGTTGGGACCAACAACGGCTAGAATTTCCCCTTGTTTTACCTCAAGGCTAACGCCCTGCAGAGCCTTCACCTCGTGAAAGCTCAGCCACACATCTTCAATCGAGAGCTGAACAGTATCCTTTTCAGCCATTAGTTATACCGTCTCTTCCTTCTCCCTTACTCGTCAGGCTTTTGGGGAGCAGCCGTGGCTGCTCCCCAAGACCGGTGATTAATCTACAATAGGCTGACGCCATTCCGGTGGCGCCGAAATAGGCACGTCAAACCAGTCGACAGTAGGCGTCCACTTTCCGTTGCGCACCTCAACGACCCTGGCTTTGCCCACACCCCGGGTCGTGGGACTGTAATTGAATGTTACCATGCCTCTAATGTTCTTGTCATTCCAAGTCTCCAAGGTGAGCCTTATCTCACGACTGGTAATCTTGTCCCAGCTTCCCACCCTCTGCAGAGTCGTTTCAATGCACTCCTTGGCTGCGAAGCCTTCAGCCCAGGCCTGGATGTAAGGGCAACACCTGTCGGCGGGCTTAACGAAGTGCTTATCCCAGTACTCCTTGAGGAGATCCATGCCCTCGGAGCTTTCTGTGGGCAATACCAGATTATTGATACCTAGTATGCGGCCCTCGGCAGCTTCAGGGCCGGTGAGGGTAATAATTGCCTCATCGATGCCGAAGGTATTGACGCAGAACTTGATATCGTATCCTTTCGCATAACTGGTCTTGATCACCGGCGGCAAACTGGCATAAAGACCCTGGCCATAGGCATAGTCAGCCTTGCACTTCACCAAGGCAGCTACAATGGAATCAGGGTCGGCAACAGCAAAGGGCAGGGGGATGTCATCAACAACATCGACCTTCAATTCTTTGGCCAGTGCTGCGGTCTGGTCGTTGATGAAGTCGCGCCCGTAGCCGCTACCGTAGGTGAGATAGGCTACCCTTGGATTCCTGCCTTTCCCTGCGTAATCCCAGTTCTCATTAAGCCATTTTAGGAAGGTGCAATATTGGTCAGGGTAATAGATGGCGATGCCAAAAAGATATCCCACCGGGTAGACGGTATTGGAGGCGGTGGTGCACCCCATCGCCATGAACTGGTCCGGGTCAACCCTGGGTTTCAGCATCTGCCACTCACCGGTGCCGCAGTAATGGTTCCAGGGATATTTCTGCCTCAGTTTATTGTAGCCGGCAGTCGCCTCAGTGGCATTGCTCTTGTGGTCGTACCAATCGAGAATAGGCCTTCTGCCAGCTATGCCATACTCGTTACTACAAAGCCAGGCGTAGCAAGCGTCGGCACCCATCAGCCGCGGAGCATTCCAAAAACCTATGGGCCCACTGCAGTCAGCCAGAAAGCCGACACCATATTCTGGCGCATCTACCGGTAAAGGCCCTACTCGCCCCGGCCACCAGCCAGTCTCCGGGTCTACAAACACCCCCGGAGGTGCACCGGGAACAGTTGGTGGCACCGCTTCAGGTGCCTCCGCCGGCGGAGCCGCACAGCCGCCGATGAGGGCGCTGGATAAACCAACTGCCAGCACCATCACTATGGCCATAACCACATACAATCTTTGTTTCATCCTTCTCCCTCCTTTCACTACTCACTCTTTTCTGTCAATCGTTTGTCTCACCTTGCCCCCATATTTCTTCACATATTCTCACCTCCTCATCCTGGTGCGAACACAAAGGGCCAGTGTCTGATCCGTCCTTTGAGTATCTCCCAAGTATGTGTTATCCCCCTGGGCTCAAATATCAGAAACAGCGCCACCACCACACCAAAAACGACTAATCCGAGACCGGACCCCAGCTGTCCGGCTATCTCCGGCGGGAAGAAGCTCCCCAGTGCCGGGCTGGCTACCAGCACCATCTCGTGTAACAGTCTAACAAAGATGGCCCCAAAGATGGCCCCCATAGTGCTCCCCATCCCCCCGATAATAATAACTCCCAGATACCAGATAGAGTCCATCAGAGGGTAAATGTCCGGCCTTACACAGCCGTCATAACAAACCCTCATCCAACCAGCAACTCCGGCAAATAAGCAGCCTACGAAGAAGGCACGCAGCTTATACCCGAAAAGGCTGATGCCCATGATTTCGGCAGCTAAATCGTTATCCCTAACTGCCACGAAAGCTCTGCCCAACCTTGACCGCGCTATGTTCTTGGCAAAGAAAGTCATCAATACCGCCGTAGGCATCAAAAGGTAGTAAAGGTTTTCTGGCACCCTGAAACTCATGCCGCCTATTTCGGGGAAGGGCACGGTCAGCCCGCTGATGCCGCCAACAATACCTGGCATAGCAAAAAGGAAGGCGGTAGTCAGAATAAATTGCGCCGCCAAGGTTGCCATCGCCAGATAAAATCCTTTCAGCCTTAGCGATGGTAGCCCAAACACCATGCCAACCAGCCCAGTCATAATCGGGGCTAAAAGTAAAGCCCACCAGTGGTTCAAGCCAAGTTGGAGAATGAGCACGGCGGTAGAATAAGCCCCAACACCGATAAAGGCAGCATGCCCAATAGAAATCTGGCCGGCGTAACCGGTTAACAAATTGAGACCGTGAGCCCCCACCACCCAGATGGCCATGACATTGATAATGTCTACCGTCTCAGGAGAAAAAATCCGTGGCACCACAGCCAGAAATATCAGAAAGGCAATCAACATCACCCACTCGAAGCGAGTACGCAGGATCGCCATGCTCTGAGCGTAATCAACATCCTTTGTGCCAGCAGGACGCGACACGACGCTACACCCTCTCTATTCTTACTTCGCCAAAAATACCGTATGGCTTGATGATTAGCACCAACAAAAGAACGATAAAAGGCATGATATTTCCGATAGCTACCCCCAAGTAGCCAGTAGCCATAGCTTCCAAAGTGCCGACCAGAAGCGCCCCAACTATGGCACCCTTCAGGGAATCCAATCCACCAACCAGGACAGCCGGGATAGCTTTCCAGCCCCATTCAGACAAGCCATGAAAAGCACCACCCTGAACACCGAAGAACAAGGCTCCGATGAACATAAGCAATGCCGCCAGCACCCAAGAGAAAGTAAATACCCGGTCCACCTTTATCCCCAGGCTCTGAGCAACCTGGTGGTCTTCGGCAGTGGCTCTCATTCCCTTGCCCATCTTACTACGCTGGTAAAAAAGCCCAACAGCAACGAAGATTGCGGCTGTGGCAACGATACCCCACAAGACGGGCGAGGATATGGCTATGACACCAAGGTCAAATTCCTCAACGGGAAACCAGTGGGGATAAGGGCGAACCTTGGTTCCCCAGAACACGATGGCTAACCCCTGCAAAGCATAAGCTAACCCTAAAGTCATTAGCAAAGCTGAGATCAAGGGTTGACCGATAAGCGGACGCACTGCCAGTCGGTGTATAATAAACCCCATAGCGGCACCAACCGCCAGAGCCAGGAGTATGGCAATCAAGACAGGAAGATACTCCATAAATATAAAACTGAGCAGAACGCCGAGCATAAGGAAGTATCCCTGACTGAAATTGAAGACGTGAGTTGCCTTGTAGATAAGCACATACCCCAAGCTGATGACCCCATACACCGCCCCAAGGAAGATGCCCGATACAATGAATTGAGGTAGAACCTCCATCTCATTCTCCTATGACCGACATCACCTAACCGAAAGCCTTAGCAATAACTTGAACAACTGCTAAAGGTTCTCGGAACCCTGTTACTAAAGGCAACCCCAAAGTTACATATATCATAAACCAAGACTGTTGTCAATACCCTGCATTGCCTCATAATTATTTGTTACCTTCGGTAACAAATCCTTTTCCGAGCTTGTTGGGACAGACCTGGAGGTCTACCCCAAGCTTCTCAAATAGATTGGCTTTAATGCCTTAGGGGCTGACCTTCAGCATCCTTGCGGTAGTCACTGGCAATAAGGATGAAATCGCTAAGCCACCAGATACCTAGGCCTCCACAAGTGAGGAGCTTGACAATCCCTGAGCGTGTCCTGCCAATATAAAAACGGTCAATCCCGAGGAAACCGAGAAAGAAAGATAGAAGAAGAGCTACTCTCCAACTCCTTTGTTTGGACATGGATTAAATCCCCACCCCGATCCAGCGTAGCAAAGAACGCAAACCAAAATAACCGGCATAAGCAACTATCATGCCTTTTATTGTCTTGCCCCCCCAGCATAGAAAGAAGAATTTGACTAGGCCAAAGCGAAGCATCCCAGCCATGGCTGTAAACGGGTAAAACAACGGGTTGAAAATAGCGCACATGGCAAAGATAGCCACTGAGCCACGTCGCTGTATCCAATCGCTAAACTTAGTGAAAATTCGGTGATTAGCGGTTTGCAAAGCTCTATGTCCACTATAGCCAGTGAGATAAATGCACACGCCACCAACAGCTTCACCCAACCCAGCTAAGGCTCCAACTATGGCTGGGTTCAACACACTGCCTAAAGTGAATATGATCAAGATGCCTGGTACAGGGACAACAATAGTCCCCCCAGCAAGGATACTGATAATGAAGGCACCAAGATAACCATACTGTTTAGCTTGGTTCACATAATCCCAATAGAAAACAACAGCAACACATAGAGCTATCGTAAACGCTAACGCCACACCACCCACAATATATTCTCTCTTTGTTGAGGCTCTCCCTGATACCTCCATTGTCTCCGAGGAATTCCCCATTTATGTAGCCACCTTAGCCCTTTTCTTGGTACTAAAGCTTAACCCATCCCCATCAACCCCAACAACCACCCTGTCTCCGTCTTTGAACTCTCCACCCAGTATTCGGCTAGACAGAGGATTCTCCACATAGCGTTGGATTGCCCGACGCAGTGGACGCGCTCCGTAAGCTGGCTCATAGCCCTCCTTGAGCAGCCAGGATTTCGCCTCGTCCTTCAGCTTCAACTCGATATTGCGCTCAGATAGTCGCTTCTCCACCTCCTGAATTAGCAGGTCAACAATCTTCTTTAAGTGCTCCTCGGTTAGCGGCTGGAAAATGATAATATCGTCTATTCTGTTTAGGAATTCAGGACGGAAGGTCTGTTTCAGGGCGCTATCTATAGTGCTTTTCAGCCGCTGCTGCTCACTTTCCTCCCGGCTAGAAAAGCCAATGGCTTGACGCTGGAATTCCTGGGTACCCAGGTTGCTGGTCATTATTACCGCGGTATTCTTAAAGTCAACGGTTCTGCCATGGCCATCAGTCAGCCTGCCATCCTCCAGTATCTGAAGCAAAATGTTAAAAACGTCAGGATGTGCCTTCTCGACCTCATCAAAAAGGATGACCCGAAACGGACGCCGACGCACTGCTTCTGTTAGTTGCCCGGCTTCTTCATAACCTACATATCCAGGCGGAGCACCGATAAGTCGAGATACCGTGTGCTTCTCCATATATTCTGACATGTCTAGCCGAATCATGGCATCCTCATCATCGAAGAGGAATTGGGCAAGAGCTCTAGCCAGTTCTGTCTTGCCGACACCGGTAGGACCTAAGAAGATAAAGCTACCTATAGGCCGCCTAGGGTCTTTAAGCCCAGCTCTTCCCCGCCTAACAGCCTCAGAAATAGCTGAAACTGCCTCTTCCTGATTTACAATCCTCTCATGCAGTCTTTCCTCCATATGAAGCAACTTCTCAGCTTCACCCTCCAGCATCCGAGAAACTGGGATACCCGTCCACTTAGAAACCAGCTCAGCTATGTCCTCCTCATCCACTACGCTATCGATTTTCTCTTCCTTAAGCCACTTGGCTTTCGCCTCATCATATTCCTGTTCTAACCGCAACCTTTGCGACTTTAACTCAGCTGCCTGTTCATAATCCCCTCGTTGAGAAGCTGCCTCGTCCTCATTAATCAGATGCTTTATCTGCTGGTCTAATGACTTGATATCAGGTGGAGCGCTTTCCATATCAATGCGCAACTTACTGGCAGCTTCATCAATAAGGTCAATCGCCTTATCTGGCAGAAACCTGTCCGAGATATAACGCTGGCTCAATCGGGTAGCAGCTACCAAGGCTAAATCGTCAATCTTGATCTTATGATGAGCTTCATACTTGGGACGCAACCCACGCAACATCTCTATAGTCGCCTCAACACTTGGCTCACCGATAAACACGGGCTGCAGCCGCCGTTCCAGTGCCTTATCCTTCTCAATGTGCTGCCGATAGTCATCTAAAGTAGTTGCCCCAACACACTGGAGCTCGCCCCGAGCCAATGCCGGTTTTAACATATTGCTGGCATCAATCGCCCCCTCAGCAGCCCCAGCACCAACTACGGTATGCATCTCATCGATAAACAAGATGATCTCGCCGCTGGCTTGGCGAATCTCGTCCATCACCGCCTTCAGCCTCTCCTCAAACTCGCCACGAAACTTGCTGCCAGCAACCAGCGACCCCATATCTAGAGCAACCACCCTTTTCTCTCTAAGAGAATCAGGCACATCACCGGCAGCGATTTTCTGGGCCAAGCCTTCAGCAATAGCTGTTTTGCCAACACCGGCCTCACCAATAATTACTGGGTTATTTTTGGTACGCCGGGTCAATGTCTGCATCACTCGTTTTATCTCATCATCACGACCAATCACCGGGTCGAGCTTCCCTTGGCGAGCTAACTCGGTAAGGTCACGCCCATATTTCTCTAAAGACCGATACTTACCCTCAGCTCTACGGTCGTCAACCCGGTGACCACCTCGAATATCCTGTAGCGCTCCATAAATCTTCTCCTGGTCGATGCCAAACTCATTCAGGATTGTGACTGCTTCGCCTTTGCCTTCTCCAGCAATAGCAATCAGCAAATGCTCAACACTGATAAACTCGTCTTTAAGTCGGTCAGCCTCGTGAGTAGCATTTTCTAGAAGTCGAGCGATCCGAGGAGTAGCATAAATCTGGGCGGCTTCATAAGCCATCTTCGGGGCACTATCTAGACTGGCCTCCACACGTCTCTTCACCGCCTCCACATCTACACCCAACCTCCCCAATATCTCCGAGGTCAAGCCACTTTCTTGCTCCAGCAGAGCCAACAGAATATGTTCCACATCCCACTGGCTATGGTGATAGCGGCGAACCATCTCCTGCGAGGTAGCCAGCACCTCCTGTGCCTGCTCAGTAAATCTTTCCGGCCTCATGAACCTCTCTTATTTAGTTTTAGTGCCAAGTTCTTCCTGAATAAGCTTATCTCGATAATCAGTAACATAGGAACACTCAGGACCAGCGCATTTCTCCATCTTAAGCCCAATTTCATTATCGAATTTCTGTTCCTTATCCTCGAGAGCTTTCTGCTTGTACCGACTATACCAGGTACACCTTGTTGTCCAATCTTTGTTGACCACAATGGTGACAAAATCGTCAACTAACTCACAACGGACGGTTACCGCCGTTATTTGCCACTTGGCCGGCTGAAGTTCTGTCTTTGCTTTAGCCATTGTTAGCCCCCTTTCTTTAAGTTTCTTTTTACTCCTCTTTCAGCTTGTCTAAGCTGCTCAACCTCAGACTCCATTTCTTGAATTCGGTGTTGCATCTCCGCCATTTTCTCTGCCATACGCATCACCACCTCCACCCCAGCCAGATTAATCCCCAAGTCCTCCATCAGGGTCTTGATATGGCATAACCGCCTGATATCGCTCTCAGAATAGTAGCGAATATTCCCCGCGGAACGATACGGCTGCACCAGGCCAAGCCTCTCATAATAGCGCAAGGTATAAGTTTCAATGCCAACCATCCTAGCCGCAACACTTATCACATATCTGGGTTCTGAATCTGGCAAAGTCATTTTATCTTATCACCTAAAGAAGACAACATCAATACTTAGCCGGGACGAAGCGCCCGTAATTGCTCGAAAAGTTGCCTC
The DNA here is from genome assembly GCA_011170325.1 of Dehalococcoidia bacterium. Classification (GTDB taxonomy): domain Bacteria; phylum Chloroflexota; class Dehalococcoidia; order GIF9; family UBA5629; genus W265. The sequence goes on from DUEX01000099.1 coordinate 16,089, forward strand.
TCCTGCTTAGTTAATTTTGTTGGCAGCACCACCCTCACTTTAGCAAAGAGGTCACCCTGAGAGGAATTGCCCAGATAGGGCATGCCCTGCCTAGCTAGACGAAACACCCTGCCATTCTGAGTCTCTGACGGTATCTTAAGGGTTAGCTTACCCTTGAGTGTTGCCAATTCAACCTCACCTCCAAGCACAGCGGTGACTAAAGGCACAGAGACCTCAGTATAAAGGTCATCCCCTTTTCGTTCAAAAGCTTTATGAGGCAACATCTTGACTACAAGATAGAGGTCACCCTTAGCCCCCCCATAGCCTGGACTGCCCTCACCAGCAATACGAATCCTCGAACCATCCTTAACCCCAGGCGGAACCTTAACTTCAAGACGTTTGGGCCTTATGGCTTTTCCTGAGCCACCGCAGACAGCACACGGCCTGTTTTTGACTCTGCCACTGCCACCACATACGGAGCAAAGCTCCTCAGCCCGAAGTTCGAGAACACGTTTTGCACCATAATACGCTTCCTCCAAAGTCACCTCGATGGGATAGTCTACACTCTCACCCTTACGCGGGCGGCGAGCTGCCCGAGAACTAGTCCCAAAACCACGAAATAGATTATCGAAGATGCCACCTAAATCACCCAGGTCACCGAAGTCAAAGGTGGTATAAGTGCCGCCCTTGCCGAAATCCCATTGAGCCTGTTGCCCAGCTTTAGCAAACTGCTCAGCATACTGCCACTGGTCACCAAAGCGGTCATACTTCTGCCGCTTTTCTGAATCGGAAAGAACCTCATAGGCCTCGTTTATCTCCTTAAACTTGGCCTCAGCCGACTTATCTCCAAGATTAACATCAGGATGATACTTGCGAGCAAGCCGACGATAAGCCTGCTTTATCTCCTTTTCAGTGGCATTACGGCTCACGCCTAAAGTTCTATAGTAATCCTTCCCCGACATGACCTCTCCTAATAACTTTATTGTAAACGATTTTTAATATCTTGTCAAGATGCTGAGTTAAAAAACATAATATCATATGTTAAGAAAACTTGACAAACATATTCAAATATCTTATAATATTTTATGAGTGGAGCTCAAAGTAAGGAAGGGGGTGAAACTATGAGCATAACACGTTGGGAGCCTTTTCACGAGCTGGTGAGCTTGAGGCAAGCCATGGATAGACTATTTGAAGATAGTTTTGTCCGGCCTTCCCAGTTGGCTTCTGTCTTCGGCAAAGGTCTAACCCCACCCGTTGACATGTATGAGGCTGATAACGAGGTGGTGGTCAAGGTAGCTTTGCCAGGGGTTAAGCCAGAGGAGTTGGATATCAATATCACCGGCGACACCCTAACTATCAAGGGTGAGACGAAGGTGAAACAAGAAACCAAACAGGAGAATTACCTTCGTCAAGAATGCTGCTACGGTGCCTTTGCCCGCAGCCTAACCCTCCCTGCCGGGCTTAAGACGGACAAAGTCGAGGCAAGTCTAGACAATGGCATGCTCATTTTAGCCATACCCAAAGCCGAAGAGGCCAAGCCAAAAGTTATCAAGGTTAAGACAAAGGAAATCACTGAGGCTAAAAAGGTAGAGACCGAGAGCTAAGATACTATGACTGAGCTCCACTCTCAAACTGCAAAACATCTAGAAATTGCTTCACAATTCTAGCTGTAGCCCCCCATATCACCCACCCCCCATATTCATAAAAATAGCTGGCGACAGCCTTATCACCAATAACTTGAGACTCCTGCCTAAAATTAGCCTTGTCAAACAAAACTGAAAGTGGCATATCAAAAATTTCGTCGATTTCATTACGATTCTTTTTGAATCTATAAGGATAAGGGATAAAAGCTATAAAGGGTGAGATAACAAAGCCTGTGGTAGTAACGACATCGTCTAGTTCCCCCAGAATCTCCACATCTTCAGCCTCCAGCCCAATCTCTTCCCAACTCTCCCTAAGAGCTGTATCCAAGAGACTGGAGTCAACTTCGCTGCACGCCCCGCCGGGAAAGGAAACCTGCCCTTTATGATAAGTTAATTGGTTACTTCTCAGAGTAAACAGAATATGATATTCCCCTTCCTTATAGAAGATAGGAACAAGAACCGCTGCCTCAACCATCTCCTTGTTGCGTGTCCTCTTCTTCCGGCGTGAAGAAAGGGTCTGCCTAAGCTTCTCCTCCATCTGATAATCAATCATACATCACCTTCACCGTGAGGACAAATCCCCTCATTGATAGGTTAAGCTATTTGAAATTTGCTAAAAGGTTGAATTATTAGCTATACTAGAGAGTTGAGGTTTGATAACTTATGCCATCCAATCGAGATTATTATGAAATACTGGGGGTGCCCAGAAACGCCAACGATGAGCAAATTAAGAAAGCTTTTCGCAAGCTAGCTTTCCAATACCATCCTGACCACAGTAAAGAGGCTGGGGCTGAGGAGAAATTTAAGGAGATCAACGAAGCCTATGAAGTCCTCTCTGACGCTGAGAAGCGGAGTTCCTATGACCGGTATGGCCAGGTGGTTACCTCAGACTGGTATGGTTTTGAAGGCTTCAATTTTGGTGGCTTAGGTAATATCTTTGACGCCTTCTTTGGTGGGGCAACTACTACAGCCCAACGTCGTGCTCCTCAAAAAGGTGCTGACCTGCGAGCCAAGCTTGATCTCTCCTTCGAGGAAGCCATCTTTGGTGTAGATAAGGGATTTGAGATATGGCGCGTTGAAAACTGCTCTTTATGCCACGGCGTCGGTAGTCAGCCAGGAACAAATCCTCAAAGATGCCCTAATTGCAATGGTAGCGGTCAGGTGCACCGAACCCAACAAAGCCTTTTTGGGCATTTCGTCCAAACTAGCACCTGCCCACGCTGTCATGGCGAGGGCTCAATTACCACGAACCCTTGCCCCCAGTGCAAAGGCAGCGGCAAAGAAAAGGTAAAACGCAAGCTGATGGTCACCATCCCACAAGGGGTAGACGAAAGTCACCACATGCGCCTTAGTGGCGAAGGCGAAGCCGGAATATATGGCGGCTCACCAGGTGACATCTACATTACTTTTTCCATAAAACCTCATAAGTTCTTTGTGCGGAAAGGTACTGACATCCTCTATGAGTTACCCATTAATTTTGCTCAAGCTGCCCTTGGAAATAACATGGAAGTGCCCACCTTGGACGGCAAAACAATATTGAGGATACCACCTGGCACCCAGAATGGGAAGGTGTTCCGTATTAAAGATAAAGGGGTGCCTCGCCTCGATGGCAAAGGCAGGGGAGACCAACTAGTTAGAATTCAGATAGTAACTCCACAATCTCTAGATGAGAATCAACGGCGACTTTTTGAAGAATTAGCCAAGACACTACCCCAAGCCGAAATGCCTGAAGATGAGAATAAAGGAGTAATGGACAGAATCAAGGGCATATTTGGTGAAAATTAGATTGCTGACTCAGGCTTTAGCCCGTTTCTAAACCGAGTTGATATCTCAACTGGTGGCAAGGACTCGAATAGCACCTTATAGATAAGGTCAACAAGTGGCACTTCCAACCCTAACTTACCTGCCAAGCTATGCGCAGCCACAGTGGTATCAATTCCTTCAGCAATATTAGGCATAGACGCAGTTATTTCAGCCAAAGAACGTCCCTTGGCCAGCTCACAGCCTACATAGTGATTACGACTCAAACGACTGCTACAGGTGGCTATCAGGTCACCTAAGCCAGCTAATCCGTAAAAGGTGGTTGCCTTAGCCCCCAAGGCTACCCCCAATGAAACAACTTCAGCCCAGCCTAAAGTAATAAGCGCAGCCTTGGCATTGTCACCCAAGCTCAGACCATCAACTACTCCAGCTCCCAAAGCAATGACGTTCTTCAACGCTCCGCACAGTTCAACGCCAATGATATCGTCGCTAACAGAAACGGAAAAGTTAGGTGAATGGAGCAACCTCTGTACCTTTTTGGCCACTTCAATATCCCGAGCAGCTACCACCGAGGTAGCTGGTAAACCCTGGCTAATCTCCTGGGATAGATTAGGACCAGAAAGGACGCACACCCGTTCATGCAAAGCGGAGCTAATCTCTTCCATCATCACCTCTGACATCCTTTTACCGCTGTCCGCTTCCAGCCCCTTAGCTACGCTCATCAAAATCGCATAGGCGGTTAACCGGTCGCTAATCTGCCTTACACTCTGCCGCAGGCTCTGAGCCGGCACCGCCAAGATTACTAACTCCGCCGAGTGCAACACTTCATTAACATTGTTGGTAAATGAAAGGTAGTTAGGAAAGGCAGTTTCTGATGGGCGGTTTTGCTGCTCCTGTCTTAGCTTCCTGGCCTTGGCTTCAGTTCGTGCCCAGATACTGACCGCTATCCCTTTATCCGCCAACAACCTGCCCAAAGCGTTGCCCCAAGTGGTGGCACCAATAACAGCAACATTAGCCATAACCCAAGTCCTGAGGAGCTAGTTACAGGTCTAGTTTCTGATTCTTGTCACCAAGCTTAAGCTCAGTGCCAGCCTGCAGCCGAATAATGTTATCACGGTGTTGATAAATAATTAAAACGGCTGCTGCTAACGCATAGACTAGATAGATGGGGGGGAAGTGGTAAACTATGGTAAGGGGCACCAACAAACACCAGATACCCAAAACTCCAAGGATAGAGCCCAACGACATATATCTAGTCAGAAAAGCTGTTAGAAGCAGAATCCCACCACCAAATAAAGCTGTTGCCGGATGAATAGCCAACCAGCCACCAAAGTAAGTAGCTACGCCTCTGCCACCACGGAATTTTATGAACACTGACCAGTTATGCCCAACCATCGTCATTAGAGCAGCTACAATTTGGGCAACCTGCCACTGGAGAGGAAAACCAGCTACAAGCAGCACGCTATCACCAACGATTACTTTGGCCAACATCACTGCCCCTATTGCCTTAGCTAAATCAAGAACTGCAACTAAAATTCCTGCTTTCGTACCCGTAGTGCGTAGCACGTTAGTGACGCCAGTCTTGCCACTGCCATACTTAGTAATATCAACCCTACCCATCAACTTGCCGACTATCAAACCAAAAGGAATAGCCCCAAGAAGATAAGCAACAATTGCAACAGCAACAAATTCACCGACCATCATGCTCTTTCACCCCACACTCTTTCAAGCTTTGTGGATGATGCTTTCCTGAAAAGAAGCCGCAATGAGGTACCAGAAAACCCAAATGTCTGGCGGAGTCTATTCTCCAAATAACGCTGGTAAGAAAAGTGTACTAGCTTCGGGTCATTAACCAAGAAAGCAAAGGTCGGCGGGTTAATCCCAATTTGATAAGCGCGAACAACCTTCAACTGTTTTAAGCCTTTTCGCGGTGGGTTATGAGATATCACCGCCTCTTTAATGAGCTTATCAACTACAGGGGTGGGTAATTGTTTCTGCCTTTCCTGCCATACCTCCAAAGCCTTAGGCATTATCTCATCTACTCCATGCCCAAACTTAGCCGAAACATAAAGAACGGGCACATGAGCTATGAACTTTAGCCGTTGCTCAACCTGTTGAGCATATCCTTCCTTCGGCTGCTCAGAAATAAGATCCCACTTATTAACCACCAGCACCATTCCCTTGCAGACTTGCTTAATATAGCCAGCAATATGGACATCCTGAGCAGTGATAAACTCGGTGGCATCGGTAACTAGCAAAGCAACATCGCAGCGATTAATAGCACGCAAAGCTCGAATCAAACTATAGTAATCTACACCGACACCAGAACGCCCGCGCCGCCTAATGCCAGCAGTATCAATCAATAAAATTTCCTGGCCATCATAACGAAAAATAGTATCGACAGCATCTCGAGTTGTCCCTGGAACCTGGTCGACAATGGCTCTTTCCTCACCCGCAATAGCATTCAGCAACATTGATTTACCAACATTAGGCCGCCCCACAATAGCCAGCTTAGGTCTTTCTGAATCAACAAAGCTAGGTGATGGCTGAGGAAGAAGAGAGTTTACTCTATCCAAGAGGTTATCTATACCCCGACCATGATAGGCGCTAATAGCTAGTAGACTATCGATACCTAATTGGTAAAAATCGGCTATTTGGCTCTCCAGTCTAGTATTATCTGCTTTATTAGCCGCCAAAACTGTCGGCTTATCACAGCTACGAAGCCGGTCAGCTATCTCCAAGTCAGTAGCAACAGCTCCATCGCGAATATCTACTAGAAAAATAATAACATCAGCTTCAGAGATAGCCGCCTCAACTTGGTCTTTAACCTTTTGGCTCAAAGATGAGCCCGGCCTCAACTCCAAACCGCCAGTATCAATTAGAGTCACTTCTCGCCCTTGCCAGGAAGTATCAGCAAAGACACGGTCGCGTGTTGTTCCTGGCAGATCCTCAACAATAGCTACCGATTCGCCTACTAAGCGATTGAACAATGTCGACTTGCCAACATTGGCTCTACCAACTATAGCCACAACAGGCTTCATGATTTACTCATTCTCAGCAATAATAACTTTTTAACTGGCACTCTTAAAGGATACCACTTGCTCTCCATCCCGTCCAACCCCCAAAAACATCTCAGCCAACAATGCCTTTTGGAGATGGAGCCTATTTTCAGCCTGGTCAAAGACTACCGAGCAGGGACTATCCAGAAGCCCAACAGCAACCTCCTCCCCATGATGAGCTGGCATGGGATGCATAAATATAACATCCTTCTTAGCTAAAGATAATAAATCAATGTCAACCTGATAGCCAGCAAAGGCGATGCGACGCTGCTCAGCCTCAGCCTCCTGTCCCATGCTTGCCCAGACATCAGTATAAATTATATCGGCATCCTTGGCCGCCTGACGGGGGTCCTCAGTTAAAATAATCCGACCACCGCTACGAGCTGCAAATCCTTCAGCTGTCTGCAATATTTCTTGCTTCACCTTGTAACTAAGCGGGGAAGCAATGTGAAAATTGACGCCGGTGAGTGAAGCGGCTAAAAGTAAACTGTGAGCTACATTATTGCCATCACCAATGAAAGCCAGAGTTAAACCACGGAGTCTCCCCTTTTTTTCACAGATAGTGACCATATCAGCCAAGGCTTGACACGGATGCTCTAAATCAGAAAGAGCATTAATCACCGGCACACTTGAATAGCGAGCCAGAGTCTGTAAAGTCTGATGAGAAAAGGTTCGAGCTATAATACCATCAACATAACGGCTAAGCACCTGAGCCACATCAGAAACTGGTTCCCGCTTGCCCAAACCTACCTCATCAGATGATAGGTAAAGGCTATAACCACCCAGTTGATGTATTGCCACTTCAAAACTAACTCGTGTCCGTAAAGAGGGTTTCTCGAAGATAAGAGCTAAAACTTTGTTAGATAGCGACTGGGGCGCCACCTCCCGCTTCATTTCTAAGGCTTTAGCGATAATTCCCTCAGTTTCTGCAGTGCTCAAATCGGCTACAGAAATCAGATCCTTTGTCTTCACCCTAACCCACTCCCGAAGTGCCTCTCAGTATACCACGGCTGTCAAGATGATATATAATAAGCCAAAATCTTATCGCCAGCAAGAAGACGAAGTTTTTAAGAGTCGTGACTAAAGACAAACCGCTACTTTTGCTTTTTGATGGAAATGCTCTAGTACACCGAGCTTTCCATGCCTTGCCTCCACTGACAGTATCCAAGACTGGAGAAATGGTTAATGCTGTTCACGGCTTCGCCAGCACATTACTAAAGGTACTGGCTGAACTCAAGC